>JADHTJ010000164.1 GCA_016785015.1 Anaerolineales bacterium | reverse complement strand
AACCCCACAGTAGAGACAGTAAATCGGCGCGCCCCCAAGTTCATCCCCTCGGGATGGTTGAGACGCCTGATAGCCTCCCTGGTCGCGTCATAATTGTGGAAAGGCTCTCCCATCCCCATGACTACTATGTTTGTAACGCGTTCACCCTGCAAGTTCAACCGTCTCGCAAAATGTATCACCTGTTCGACGATCTCGCCGCTAGTCAGATTGCGCATAAAGCCCATCTGACCCGTGGCGCAGAAGGTGCAGCCCATGGCACAGCCCGATTGGGTGGAAATGCACAATGTGCGTCGCCCTCGCCCTGTCCCCGTTGGGGATGTCGAAGGGCTGTAGCGCATTCTTACTGTTTCAATCGGCTGACCATCGGGGAGGTGGAAGAGAATCTTTTCAGTTTCTCCATCGCTGGATTTCAGATCGGTGACTGGTTGGAGATGACTGAACGCAAATTCATCAGCGAGACGTTGACGTAAGCCCTTTGATAAGTTTGTGAAATCTTCAGGCTTCTCCCAGAGATTTTGGTATAGTCCTCCCCAAATCTGCTTGGCGCGGTACCCTGGCTCTCCCCAGGAAGTGAGAATCTTGCTGAGTTTTGGAAGATCGAGGTCGAAGATGTAGAGTTTGTCAGTCACCATCAAATTGTAGTCGGGATTTCCAAATCCCGCTCTCTATTCGACTAACTTCTTCAATAAGCCCATCAAATCATCAGCAATGATATCCACTTCCGGTCGCCAGGCTTGTCCCTCTTCTAGACCGGTAACGCCCGAAAGTACCAAACCCACGGGGCAGCCGATTCTCTGTCCGCCAGCAATATCTGTTTCCAGGCGGTCTCCGACCATCAAAGCTTCCTCAGGTTTGACGCCCAGTCGTTCCAGCGCAATCTCAAAGATGATGGGTTGGGGTTTCCCAATAATCACAGGGGAAACATAGGAAGCCGCTTCGATAGCTGCCAATGATGTGCCCGCGCCAGGCATCAACCCGTTGGGTGTTGGAAAGGTGCGGTCGGGATTGGTGCCGATGAATTTTGCGCCCGCTCGGATCAAAGCTGCTGCACGGTCGATCTTGGCGTAATTGAGATCGCGATCCATGCCAGCCACAACGGTGAGCACATCCTTAGCATTAATTGTGAATCCCTTGGATTCTAGCGACTCAACCAAGCCGCTTTCGCCGACCACATAGACCGGACCGCCCTGGGGGTAAATTTTGCTCAAGTATTGCGCTGTTGCCTCTGCAGAGTTGATTACCTGCCAATTGGAGAGTTCCACCTCATAGGTGCGTAGTTTTTCAACATAATTCGCTGGCGTTCGTGTGGAGTTGTTAGTCGCCATGATGACCTTCAATTCCAATTGTTCGATCTCTTCAAAGATTGGGGGGAGATCGGCGATGAGCTGTTCTCCTCGCCAGAGAACGCCGTCCATGTCGATGATCAGCGCGCGGATGTTTTTAGCGTTGAAAGATTTCATTTGTAGAGTATATTTTGTAGTTTAAAATGTTTGTAGTGATGCATGTAAGTTCATCCTTAGTAGAACAATCTCACGGGTACTATCGTAACCTATTACGAACAATCAGGAAAGAAAAGAGCCGGATGACACAAGTGTGCCATCCGGCTCTTTGATTCTGATTAAAACTGCTTTTTATGCAGTTGCCTTCTCAGGGACTTCCAGGATTTCGTCTACCAGACCATACTCTTTAGCGCCAGCAGCATCCATCCAGTAATCACGGTCAGTGTCATTCTCGATATCTTCGACACTTTTACCCGTGTGATGGGCTATGATCTCGTTCAGGCGAACTTTTAAGCGCAAAATTTCTTTGGCCTGAATTTGAATATCGGTTGCCTGACCCTGCGCACCACCCAACGGTTGGTGCAGGTGGATAGTGGCATGGGGTAAGGCATAGCGCTGGCCCGTTGTACCCGCTGTCAGCAAGATGGTGCCAAATGATGCGGTTACGCCTACGGCTACGGTGCTAATCGGATTGGTGATCATTTGCATCGTATCGTAGATAGCCAGCCCAGCGTATACCTGCCCGCCCGGTGAGTTGACATACATCTGGATGGGGGCTTCGGCATCTTCTTTGTTCAAAACAAGTAATTGAGCCACAATGGTGTTAGCAACCTGGTCGTTGATGGCAGTGCCTACAAAAATGATACGATTCTTCATTAACAGAGAATATATATCATAAGCGCGTTCACCTCGGCCGGTGCTTTCGATCACCATAGGGATTAAGGATTTTGGAGTAGAGATATTCATGCTTCCTCGCTTTCGTTAGCTTTGGATTCTGGTTCAATCTCCTCAGCGGGAGAATCTTCTTCTGTTGGTTCAGTTGGTTCTTTTTCTTCGATATTTGCCTCAGCTTCGGGGGTTTCCTCACCAGCCTCTGCTTCAGCTTTATCTTCGGTATCAGCTTCGACTTCAGATTCCGCGTCGCCGTCAGTAGCTGGTTTTGGCTCTGGCAAGGGTTCGCCTTTAGCGATGGCGACGAGATATTCAATGGTCTGCCGCAATGTTAAATCGGCAGCGATATTGGTGATCAGATTGGCCATTTGACCGCCCTTCTGCATATCCTTGATCTGTTGGGGGGTCATATTGGCCGTCACGCTGCCGAGGGCACTTTCTGTGGTTTCGTTGAATTTGTCAGAGTCGGGTTTGATCTCTTCGGCGTTAGCAACTTCGTAGAGCACCATAGTGCGCTTAACGTTTTGCTCAGCTGTTTCGTCAATCTCTTCCTCGAATTCTTCTTCACTGACACCGCGGAACTGCATATAGATATCTTTGTTAAGACCTTGCTGGGACAAACGAAAATCCAGGTTGGCCAGGATGTCTTTTTTCTCGTTCTCGACCATTTGGGGCGGGTAGGAGAGAGTACTCTCTGCGATGAGTTTATCGACAACTTGATTCTCGTATTCGTCGGCGTAGGTCAACTCGGCCTGCTCTTGCAAACGAGTTTTGATATCCTCGCGCATCTCCTCAATTGTGTCGAACTCACTGGAAGATTTGGCGAACTCATCATCCAATTTGGGTAGTGAGTAGGCCTGCACGTTGGTGACATCGACTGTAAATTCGACCTCAACACCTTGCAACTCTTCATCTTCGTAGTCGTCGGGGTAAGTATGGTTGAAGGATTTTTGTTCTTCAGGGGCCAACCCAACAATTTCTTCCGAGAAACCTTCGAAGAATTGACGATCCGTGGCGCTGTCTTCCTGACCGAGCCGTGCAGAGGAAAACTGCTGGTCGTAGAGCATAGCTTCCTCTTCGTCCTTGACATCAAGACGTTTACCGCTGACGCGCATATAAACGATATCACCATCTTCGGCAGCACGTTCAACGGGTTCGTTGACAGCTTGCTGCTGACGCATATTTTCGAGGGCTTCATCAACCTCTGCGTCTTCGACCACTGGCGCTTCATATTCGATCTCGATAGCCTTGTAGTCGCCGACTTCAACCTCAGGTTGTAGAGGAATTACAAACTCAAGTTTTGGAGGATCTAGCTCTTCAACTTCTTCCAATCTTCCTGGGCCATAAGGTTCAATTTCAGCTTCATCCAATACTTTTGGATAAACGTCATCAATCAGGATTTCCAGAGCTTCTTCGACAATGGGACCTTCACCGATATTGCGCACAATCACCGGATATGGCGCTTTCCCAGGTCGGAATCCAGGTATCTTGACCCGTTTGGCCAAACGGCGCGCGGCCTGGTGCTTGGCTTTTTGCCAGGGTTCGTCGTCGATCTCAACGTTGAGTTTTACCTGTCGGTCTTCGAGAATTTCTTGTTCGATTTTCAAGCTGTTACCTTCTTTCTTGCAATATTGCAGGGCGGATTATATCATTTCTGCTAAAAATTTTTCTTACGCAGCCCTCTCTGGGCCAAAGGTTTTATAAACCTCTTATAAACATGAATGAAGGGCGTCAAAATCGACGCCCTTTTTGGGTAAATGGATCGTAGTGGGGAAGGTGGGGGTCGAACCCACACGCCCAAAGGGCACGTGATCCTAAGTCACGCCTGTCTGCCAATTCCAGCACTTCCCCGGCAAGCGGAATTATACGTCAGGCTCAAATCAACGTCAATCATTGTGTAGTCTATGAATATCATTATTGTTGCCAGAGTCTCCGAGGTTGAAACGATCTTTGATCAAGTATGGCGAGTAGAGAATCAGAAAGATGCCTAAAGCAACGATCTCTGCGCTGATCAAGTACCAAGGCCAGGGACCGAGGAAATCCAGTAATGTCATCACATGCGGTTTGTGCAGCGTGTAAAGATAATTGCTGCCGATTAGCAAGTTGACAACGGTTATGAAAACTAGATAGACATTGCCCCAAATGATTACTTTCTTGATCGATGACCAATACGGCCGCCATCGAAGGCTGGCGGCCATGTGTACTACCGCGGCGATGATCCCGCCGTGAGAGATAAAAAGTTGAACTGGGTAAAAATGGGGGAAGCCATACTTGCCAGCATCAGGAGTTAGTAAAGGTTGCAGCGCGCCGGCAATGCCCAAGAAATAGGCGAACTCAAAGATGGCGTGGTTCTTGGTCAACAGCATGTAGGCGCTCAACCATACGAAAATGGAGCACAAGTGTAAGGGTAGATTCCACTGGATGGTCCACTCGTCATAGTAGATTAACCATGCTTGACGAGCCAATTCATTGATGATCAGTAGAGTTGCTAATCCATAGCGAATCCAAGTGCCATACTTTGTTGTGTGTAATCTACCGAGGGATCCCAGAGCAGCAACAACGAGTGCCACGACCCCCAGCGCGGTCCAATGAGCTGAATCAAAAAGCACAAAAGGAGCTCCGCTGTAATCGCTGGCAAAGTATTGGATCATTTATTCTCAGTCTTTTTGACCCCTATAGTGTGGCAATGGCCTCTTTCATTTTCTCAAGCGCTTCTTTCACCAATGACCTTGGCGCACCGAAGTTAAAGCGGATATGGCCCTCTCCACCTGCACCGAACCAATCGCCATCGTTCATAGCGACGCGGGCATTCTCCATAAAGAAGTCGCATGGTTTGTCCTCGATATCCATACCTTTACAATCTAGCCAGGCCAAATAAGTGCCTTCTGGATTAGCCATTGAAATTCCTGGGAGTTGTTCTTCGACAAAATCATGCACATAATCTCGATTGGATTGGAGATATTCCAACAAAGCATCCAGCCATGCTGCCCCTTTTTCATAGGATGCCTGGGTGGCGACCTGTCCCAAAAGATTGACCCAACCGACTAATCCTTGTTTGGCAATTTCGTATTGTTGGCGGAGTTCATCATTTTCGATCACTGCAATGGACGCTTTCAACCCAGCAATATTGAAGGTTTTGCTGGGGGCAAGCAGCGTGATGGTGTTTGCAGCGATCTCGGGATCTAATAATGCAATGGGGATGTGTTTGCTCTCGCTAAACACCAGATCACCATGAATCTCATCGGAACAGATGATCACATTGTGGCGCAGGCAAATCTCTGCCATGGCTTCGAGTTCATCTTTGCGGAAAACGCGCCCAGTAGGGTTCTGTGGGTTGCAGAGCATGAAGATGCGCGTCTTCTCATTGATGGCGGCTTCGAAGGCGTCTAAATCAATTGCGTATTGACCGTCCTCACCACGGATCAGCTCATTCTCTTGCTGGATCAGTTTGACATTGTCTGCTACCTTGAGAAAGGGTCCGTACGTAGGGGTTTGAACCAGGACGCCATCTCCAGGTTGGGCTGCAGTATGAGCAGCCAGGTTGAAGCCGGTCACCACGCCGGGGACAAAGATCAAATGCTCGGGATCCACAGACCAACCATGGCGTCGATCCAGCCAGGCCACCACGGATTCTTTGAGCGCTTCTTGGGGTTTGGGATATCCAAACACGCCATGTGCAACCCGATCTTGAATTGCCTGGATGACCGCTTCAGGGGACTTGAAATCCATATCGGCCACCCACATGGGCAGCACATCTTCATCATAAACTCGCCACTTGGCGCTTTCGGTACTTCGTCGATCGGGGAGGGTGTCAAAGTCAAAGGGCATAAATTTCCTTTTAACGCGGAGACGCAGAGTGGCAGAGACGCAAAGGTTTTTTTGATACTATTCTCTGCGCCTTCGCGCCTCCGCGTCTCTGCGTTAAATCTTTTATTGGATAAATTCTACCTCAGGATAATCGGGGGATGGGCCATTAAGCAAGTTCGACGATTCGCCTCGCAGGTGTTCATCGAAAAATGCTAATGTGTAATCGTTGATGATTCGCAATACTCGCTTCCCATTCAAGGGGCCTTTGAGCCCAATGGCATGGGCTAGCGGGCTGAATGCGGGAAGATCGCTGAAATCGAAATGGGCGGTACCCTCAACAATCAAGTGTGTTTTCTCCCCCTGCATATTGCCAAAGAACCGATCAAAGCCGCGCTCCTTTGTCTCCCAGTTGTCTGCCCAAAATTGGCTGAACATGGCCAGTAAAGGCTGTGTGATACCTTCTGACAGCACATTTTCAGAAACCGGGGTCATATAGGGGTCCATACCGAAGACGGCCGTGCAACGAATATCCCTGGCGCAAAATTCAATGGCTGCACCACCGCCTGTAGAATGCCCCAACACGCCGACATGATCGACGTCCAATCGACCAGAGAGCATGCCCAATTGGATGCCTGAATAATCTCCCGAAAGTCTATCCAAGATGAAACTCAAATCGCCCGCCCATTGGTCAGCAAGTAGATTGGCAACAAAAATGAATTCGTCTGGCGGCAAAATAGCATCATAAGGTAATGCCTCAGGGTTATTACCCGCCACACGACCATCGGGGAAAACTGTCATCACCG
Source organism: Anaerolineales bacterium (assembly GCA_016785015.1). Taxonomy (GTDB): domain Bacteria; phylum Chloroflexota; class Anaerolineae; order Anaerolineales; family UBA11858; genus NIOZ-UU35. Next base: position 2,519 of record JADHTJ010000164.1, on the reverse strand, counting down.
AACCGTAGGTATGATCGGGCGCGGCGACTATATAGCCATAACTGGCCAATTCTTCCATTTGATTAGTATTCTGCGCCCGAAAGCCGTTCCAGCCATGCGAGAAGAGCAGCAGCGGATACACATCCTCGTCAAGGGCTAACGGCGCATTTGCGTAGGCGTGGCTTTGGGAATATTTGAGATGATCGAGGAAAAAAGTTGGCAATTCCAAATATTCTGCGATGGCGGGCCCCATGATTTCAGCACCTTCCATCCAAGGTGCAATCTCGGTGTTGCCAATTGCCTCAGCAGGATACCAGACTTGCAGCATGAGCGCGCGTGGCTCGTCGGGATTGTTTGAATACAATTCCAGGCGGGATTCGTCTACCAACATCAGCGAAAAAGTTCCTACAGGGTAAGGCCCCGTCGGCGCCGGCGTTTGGGGGATTGGCATCAAGATAGGAGGGAGAATGGCGATCCCTAAGAGTAGCAGCATCCCCAAGGTTTTCGCTAGACCCCAACGTGGATGAGTAGACTCTCTTTGCGAGGAGTAGCGCCGAAGCGCGTTGATCAACATCCCCAGCAGCATTGCGTAGAGGGGGATCATTTGCCAGCGATATCCCTCGAACTCGATGTGGGCACCCCATATCACCGCAGCGACGAAGATGAAATATTCGTGCCAGCGTCTGCGCTCAAAAGGAATCAGAACGACGCGTATCGCCAACAGGACGAACAAGATAATTTCAAATGTCCTCATAATTCCTCATTATCCACTCAAGTTTACTATCTCAACATCTCCCAATGCCTTCATCAAATCGGTCGATTTTAACATTACCGCCACCCCTCGTGCCCCTGATCCCATCGAAATTTCTTCTTCACCAAAAACCGACATATCAACCAACACGCGCAAAGGGCGGGGCAGTCCAAAGGGGGCCACTGCCCCAAGTTCGAAACCAGTTACCGAAAGCACCTCTTCTTTGCTGGCCATGGTGATGCGCGACCTGCCTACATATTGACGCAGCGATTTCCAATCAATCTGCTGGGGCCCGGCTATCAAAACCATTACATATTCACCACGCGCACACCGGAAAAGAATGCTGCGCACAATCTGCTCTGGCCGCTGACTGCGCTCCTCGGCTGCCTGCTCCAACGAATTCGGCGCATGCTCATGCTGAAATTCTTCGTGAGGAATACCGCGTTCAGTAAGAACGAGGGAAACGGGAGAATTATTTTTCATCAGTCATCAGTTACCAGTAATCAGTAATCAGTGTCCAGTGTCAGTATTCAGTTAGCCAGTTTCTGGTCACTGATCACCGAATACTGATCACTTCCCCCTTTTTCGCGGATTCGTACAACGCTAACACTGTCTTGACATGGTTGCGTGTCTCTTCCAAACTCAGGTAATTCATCTCCCCATCCAGGATGGCGGCGTGCATATCCTCGACCTCGCCTAGGTAAAGCTCTTTCTCAGGAACAGGAATCTCTTCAGGTTCGCCATTTTTAGGGCAGAAGGTCATTGTGCGGCCTTCATGATGACCGACGAAGGGTTTCGTCAAATATAGGCGTCCTTCTGTTCCGATGATCTCGATGAAGGTGTGGAAGGGTGTCTTGAATGATGATGAGATTTGCGCAATTGAGAAGCTGGACTTCTCCGAGAAGTCCAGCTTCTGGGAGTATCCCATCTGTCCTGTGAAAATTTCATCCACGCCAGTCTTGCCGGTCCACTGACTCCCGAAGACCCAGTCTGGCGGACCTCCCATGATGAACTGCGCGAAGCTCAAGGGGTAGACACCGACATCCCACAGACAGCCGCCGCCGTATTCGGGCACCAGCCTTACATCCAAGGAATCAGGGTATCGACGTTCTTTTGGCAAGAAGAAATCAAAAGCGCCGCGCACAAGGGTAATCACACCCAGCTTTCCTGAATGTGCCCACTCACCAGCAATCTTGGTTTGGGGATGATGACGATACATGAATGCCTCAGCTAACACCCTACCGGTCTCGTCCCTGGCAGCAATCATGGCGTCGACTTCTTCCAGTGTGGGGGCGAAAGGTTTCTCACAGAGCACATGAACCCCAGCTTGCATTGCCTTAATGCTCCATTCGGCGTGCAGGTGGTTTGGCAGTCCAATGTAGACTGCGTCCACTGAGCCGGAATCCAACATCTCTTGATAGCTTCCAAAGGATTGGGGGATCTCCCATTCTTGGGCATAGGCTTCGGCGTTCGCTTTGCTGCGACTGGCCACAGCGACCAGTTTCCCACGCCGCGAGGCTCGGATTGCAGGTATCAATGCCTTGTTGATGTTGGCTGTGCTCACTAAGCCCCAACGAACTTCATTCATAAAATACCTCCTAAACTCATAAAAAAACGTTGCAACGTTCAATCGTCTAACGTTGCAACGTCTATAGGACTTACGCAAGACACATCTGAACGGCAGGAGACTTGAGTTGTTGTCTCAAATAATCGTCCAGCAGGTCATGCTTTACTCGATAGACAGTTCGATTAGTTTCAACAGCGACTTGTTTGAGACGAACCCAAACAA
>JADHTJ010000023.1 GCA_016785015.1 Anaerolineales bacterium | reverse complement strand
CTGAGTTTGGCCGTCAGGCGCTCGTGATGGCGTTGAAACTGCGTGAGATGGTGGTCATCCCTGAATTAGCCCTTGCTCATCTTGATCAGGTCTGATTTTCTTGTTTTTTGTGCAAACTTTTCACTGTTAAGGTACTAAAGCTTGGTGACTATCCACATTGTACATTAAAAGGGGAGAAGTTTGAAAAAAGTCGCTTCTTCTCAGGGTGGTAATGCCTAGGCCGTGTTGATATTTGGAGATTTCTCTCTGGAAACGTTGCTTCATAAAATTGTCATTTACGCCTGACAAAGCCTGAAACGTCAACACTGCCTAGTATTTGTATGATTGGCTCTTTACAGAGTTAGGGATTTGTACCGCGAATTTGTTTTTCCAACCCGGAGATACATCCATATTGAAATACTAAATCGTTGCTAACGGAATCTTGATTCTCGAACAACTTGCCTAATTTATATTCTCCGGGTTGAGAATATGAAAACGCTACCCCAAGGTTTTCAGAGTCAGCACCATTTGAGATAGTGAATAAATAAGTTTTTCCACGAGAGTCCCAATCGGGCGGGAAGTCAAAAGTTAGCCAACCGGTTGACGCAATCGTATCATTTTCAATATGTTCCTCAACCAAATTGTGATTGCCATCTGTATCCCTGAGAACAAACTTAGTAAAAGTACTCTGCGCAGCACCAGTTGGATTTGCCCAGACGCGTAAGGTTGATATTCCATTGCATTCAGGAACAATTTCTTGTGTTAGGCTAAATTCAGTTGAGATCGGATCAGAATTAATCGTATTTGGCGCCCAATTCTTATAATACGGTTGATAGCATAGGCCAGTTGAGTAATATGAACTACCGCATAAAACATGATATGAGAGAAATAACCCACCCAGGTATATGAATAAACTTAAAATAGTGACTACCGCGACCAGCCAATGTGGAATCCGAATTTTTGATTTAGGTAAGCCAACGATTGAAAGAAATAACAGAGTCGCAATGGGTATGAAATATTTGCCTTGCACACCATCTACAAAGGAGCTGCCAACGGGAGTATATGTAACATACATGACCGCAATCGTTGCAATAGCGCTGGTCACAAAAACTATGGCTAAACCAATGCGAATCCTTTTGTCAGGATCAACCTGATTTTGACCAGCAAATAATGATAAAACCACTGCCACGGGAAATAGGTAATAGGTTGCTCCGGGTACATCCCAATAGTTGTAACCATATACTGCCACCCATTCTAAATAATAATCAAGACGATGTTTGAAAATATCTTGAACAATGACTTTCGCAAAGTGAAAGGGGTGTGAGAGTATGAATTTAACTTGACCAATCGGGTCAGCGATCGCTTGAGCCGTCTCCAGGCGAGCAAATCCAATCAAACCCCATCCCAGAACTTCAACCAGCCAAAGCACCAGGAGTGCTACTATCAACCAAATAAAACCATTCTTCATTTGGAATCGCTTTGGTGGCAGGATCAGTAAGGGTAGCAATCCCATAAACGTCAGGTTTAATTTCGTTGAGAAGAGCAGCGCTGAGAGAAAAACGATGACGCCCCATTCTCTCCAGCCAAATACTTCCTTCATGGCAATGGACAGGCATCCAGCAATAAATAGAAATCCAATACCGAAAGATAGTGTATCTGTGTTGATAGTCGCTGCCTGGAACAAAACGATGGGAGATAGGGCAGTTACAGCGAACACCCATTTACCAAAAGGCATGACGCGCACGGACAGCCAGATAAGTGCAGCAAAACAAACCACGCCTATCAAACGGACCGAATAAAAAACCACCATGGCAGGCATATCCCAAGCTCTACCCATGTAGCGCATCAAAATTGAATGGGGCAATAACAAAAATGGCGAATAAACCGACCTGGTGGGAAGTTCTGTATAAACGTAGTCATGGGAATCTAAAGGAAGATTACCGTAAGATTCCCAAAATCCAAAATCAACGGGTCGTATGAGCGCGTTTCGCCGATAAGAAAGTTCATGATAAATTGCCGGATAAGGAAGATCTTGTCCCGTCTTTTCATTGGGGATGAAACTCAATGCAGACATCTGCCAGATACGCACCAAATGAGTTTCTTCGTCAAATCCGGCCCCAAAGGGGGTTACCAGAGCAATATATGTTCCAACGATCAAAATGGTCAGAATAACCAATATCTCTATAGTAGAAAGTCGTTCTATTTTTTCCTTGGTCCAATGGAATAAATTCATGAATATTTGATTTGTAAGGCAGTCTGGAAATCGTGAAAATGTCTTGAATTAAAGCAATTTATGTATTAGTCAATAGAAGGCTGAACACCGCAGAGTCGCAGAGAACGCGGAGATTCTCGCATTTTACAGGAGAAAAACTCTGTGAACTCCGCGTCTCAGCGGTGAAAGTTGCATCAGAATTGTGTTCAATCTACCCTTGACCATTACAAATTAAAGCAATTTATGTTCCTTGTTCGCCTTTATTGATTGGCGATTTGGGTACATTTTGTAAATCAATATTGATAGCGGAGAACAACATTTGAAAACCTAAAATCAAGATCAATACTGCGATCATGATTGTGCCTGTGGGTGCGCCTACGCCAATTCGGTGATATCGAATCCAGTTTACTAGACCAAAAGCACCACCAAAAATGACCATAGGCAGTCCGAACAATATATAGATCGAGTCCATAGAGAAGTCGTATAGGAATTTCTTCAGCAGTATGCGTCTGACCAAAACTTTCCCTAATTGTCCGGGATATTCGCTCAATATTTGTATGATCGACATATGCGATTTCTCATCACCGTAGCGAGTTTTTAGTGGTATGTCCATTACATAGGCATCGATCATATATAACTGGCTTAACATTGAGATCTCAAAGAAATAGGAATGGTGAATCTTCTCTAACGTTATTTTTTCGAGAACATCTCCTCGAATTGCCAAAAATCCATTGCTGGGATCCAGGCATTCCCAATAACCCGTTGCTGCTTTGACTAGAAATGACAACGCAGTATTACCCCATAACCTGACAATGGGCATATTTTTCAGAGTTTTTAAATCTCGAAAGCGATTCCCTTTTGTATAATCTGCATCACCAGAAATAAGTGGTGTAATGAGCAGGGGTAAATCTTCGGCACTCATCTGCCCATCGCCATCCATTTTTACGATAACCTGTGATGATAATTCCAAGGCTTTTATGAAGCCCGATACCATGGCGCCCCCAACTCCCTGATTAGTTTTGTGTTGTAGCAGAATAACCCTCGGATCATCTTTGGCAACTCGCTCGATAACCTGACTTGTCGTATCAGTACTGGCATCATTAACCACAATAACGTGTTTCACGAATGCCGGCAGTGAGCGTATGATCGCATCTACTTGCCGTTCGACATTATAGGCCGGAATCACTACTGTTATTTGATAATCTTCGAGATTCATAAGGTGAGAATTCAGTTATAAAGTTGATTTGTTCCTTTTTCCAACCCGTTGATTATACAATAAATACTGGTAACGATATTACAGTGACATATGGGTTTTTAGGAATCGCCGTGGTAAGGGCCCTTGGTAAGGGGCCACATTTGGGGGTAGGGGGTGTGCGGAGCACGCCCTCTACCCCCCAAATGTGAGGTCTCTCACGGTAATTCCCATAGAACCTGACATATCTTAAAGGGGGGAATCTATCAGATGATAGTATTTTGTAACTCACATGATGGAGAATGTTCGAGGGTTACTCAGCGAGGGAAATGAATGTGGGTTTAAGTGCTGGGTATAAATTTCGATAGACGGGATAATTTCTGACGTACACTTCCTTCTCTGGGCCGGGGCTGGTGCGCCCGGTGGTGCTGTTGTAGATATCGCCGCGCGGTTCATTGGGCTTGGCTTTCAAAGCGAACTTGAGACTGCTGCCATCGGCTGCGGCGTAGCCCTGATAGAGCACGTATTCGCACAGAAAGTTCATCGCTTCACGGCTACGTTTGATGGCGGTGATGGGATCTTTGGCGGCATCGGTTTTCGTGCCTTCACGACCGCCCCAGAGAACATAGAATTTGGCACCCAGTTCCACACACAGATCAATGGCGTTCATGATCTTCTGTACTGCGTAGGCGCGCACCTTGGGATCATTGGATGTGAAGGCGCCATCTTTGTATTTCATATCAAAATCATATTCGCCATTGAGCATCTTGATCAGGCGGGTAGTAGCGTGTTCGGCCATTTCAAAAATGAATGTATGCGTGTGCCAATATTTTGACCGGGTAAAGAAAAAAGCAGATCATCATTTGGTAGATGATCTGCTTCGTTTGTAAATTGAGAGCTAGAACCGGGCTATTCTTCTCCAGTTCCAGCAGCCATATTCCGGCTTCGTTCCATGGACTGCAGCGCTAAATATCGTTCTCCGAACTTATTTATGCTTTCCATCTCTGTATCATACTGGTCGAAATGGCGCTCTTCATCATCAACCAATCCCTCGAAAACTTTTCGGGAAGCGGCGTCGGCATTAGCAGAGCTTTCGTTAGCCCAGATATTGTAATCTTTGGTACTATCTTCTTCCATTTTTCTGGCGAGCTTCAGCATTTCAACGATATCGTGAATTTTCTGAACTTCCATCGATGCGACCATCTCCACTTCGCCCCCAAGGAATAAGATCCTCTCGGCGCAGCGTTCAATATGATCCATTTCTTCGATGGCAGTACGAATGAACAATCCCGCTAATAGGTCATACCCTTGATCCTCGCAATGAAAGTGGAAATACATATATTGGTGTACTGCTGACAACTCATCAGCGACAGCTTTATTGAGCAATTCAATGCTTTTCTCGTGCATTTTATAGCCTCCTTAATTGGTTGATTGAACAAAATATATTATATAAAACATCTGATCCCTTGACAAATACGAATGGTACCCATAAGATTGGCGCAATGTCACAGAAGAGCTTTTTTTCTACTATGTATCTTTCTAGCATGGTCATGCCCCGGGCGGGGCTGCTTTCACCGCCTGGGCTAGGAGTTGAACCTGTAGTATTCAACGTGTGAACCCATAGGGTCAACAATTCAAGGCGGCGGACAGCTTCCCGCAAATTCCAAGTGAATTTCGAGATGGCTGTCCGCCGCTTTGCGCGAAAGGGCAGGATCCGCTGTGCCCTTTCGCCATACGGCTGCTCGAGCAGCCGGACCATAGCCTGTTCAATGCGGTATCAAAACCAACAGACACATTATGGAGATATTTATCATGTCAGAGCATTCTACTAATCACCAGTTTGGCTTCACCACCCGCCAGTTGCACGCCGGTCAGGGACCGGACCCTACCACCGGTGCCAGCGCAGCCCCCATATATCAGACGGCATCGTATGTTTTCGAGAGTACGGATTACGCGGCACGACTATTCTCGCTAGAAGAAAAGGGCAATATCTATACCCGCATCATGAATCCCACCAATGATGTCTTTGAGCAGCGCATCGCTGACCTCGAAGGTGGTTCTGGTGCCTTGGCAGCCAGTTCTGGGCACGCCGCGCAAACGATGGCTGTGCTGACCTTGTGTGAAGCAGGAGATCATATCGTTTCAGCTTCTACCCTCTATGGAGGTACAGTCAGTCAATTCCACCATACATTCCCACGTATCGGAATCGAAACCACTTTCGTTGACCCAGGAGAACCCGAAAACTTCCGCCGGGCGATCCAGCCCAACACAAAGCTGATCTGGGGAGAGACTTTGGGCAACCCGCGCATCAATCTTTTTCCTTTTGATGAAGTATCAGCAATTGCTCGAGAACACGGCATCCCTTTGGTGATCGATAATACCTTCGCAACGCCTTATCTCTGCCGGCCCTTTGAGTGGGGGGCTGATATCGTGGTGCATTCCACTACCAAATTTATCTGTGGGCATGGCACTACCATTGGCGGCGTCATCGTAGATAGCGGAAAATTTGATTGGAGGGCCAGTGAGCGCTTTTCCAACTTTACCGACCCCGACCCGGGTTATCACGGGTTGGTGTATGCGGATTTGGGTGAAATAGCCTTCATTACCAAAGCCCGTGCACAAGTTCTACGGGATATTGGCGCTTGCCAGGCTCCTTTCAATTCTTGGTTGCTGCTTCAAGGCCTGGAGACGCTCAGCCTGCGTATGGATCGGCATGTCCAAAATGCGCAGCGGGTGGCAGAATTTCTCGAAGCGCATCCCCAAGTTAACTGGGTGACATATCCAGGGTTGGAGAGTCACCCAGATCATGAAAAGGCCAGCAAATATCTTCCCAAAGGATCGGGGGGGATTCTGGGGTTTGGCGTTCAGGGTGGCAAAGATGCTGGGGCGAGCTTCATCGACAACTTGAAGTTGGTCACACATCTGGCTAACATTGGGGACAGCCGCAGCTTAGCCATCCATCCGGCCAGCACAACCCACAGTCAGCTCTCTGAAGAGCAGTTAGCCAGTGCTGGAGTCTCGCCCGATTTTATCCGCCTGAGTGTTGGTATCGAAGATATCGACGATATTCTCTGGGATTTGGATCAGGCACTTTCATAATGCGGCCTTCAATTATGACGAAAATATTTGTACACGGATCAACACGGATGCCACGGGAAAAAATAAATCCGTGCGATTCCGTTCTATCCGTGTACAAATAGTCGTTAATATACATTAAGCAGATTTCGGAAAGATTTTTGAAATAAAACGCAAGCTCAAACCGAAATCTGCTCAGGCGTAGCGGTAAATTTTGCTTATTTTATTTCAAAGCACAAACCGCTACGCACTTATGCATTTCTATGAGGAAAAATCATGCCCGTAATTATCCCCCAAACCCTACCGGCGAAAGCCACCCTGGAAGGCGAAAATATCTTTGTAATGAAAGAAAGGCGCGCCCTGGCTCAGGATATCCGCGCCTTGAAGATCGCCATTTTGAATCTGATGCCAACTAAGGTTGAAACGGAAACTCAGATTCTGCGCTTGTTGTCCAACACGGCTTTGCAAATTGAAGTCACGCTGTTGCACACATGCTCTCATCAAACGAAGAATACGTCTGCCGAACACATGCTGGCGCACTATCACACTTTCGAAGAGATCAAAAATGAGAAATTTGATGGGCTGGTGGTCACTGGGGCGCCCGTGGAACTTCTCGAATTCGAAGATGTGGATTACTGGGAAGAATTGGGCACCTTCTTTGATTGGTCAGAAACCAATGTCTTTTCGACTATGCACATCTGCTGGGCCGCCCAGGCTGGACTGTATCACCGTTATGGCATTCCCAAATATGAGATCTCGAAAAAGGTGTTTGGCGTATTTCAGCATCAGGTATTGCGGAAACACACCATGCTGCTGCGCGGTTTTGACGATCAGTTCTACGCACCCCATTCTCGCTATACCGAAATCCGCCGGGACGATATCGAGAAAATCTCAGATTTGGATATCTTGTCTGAATCTGATGATGCCGGGATTTATTTGTTTTGTTCTAAGGATCGCAGGCAAGTCTATGTTACTGGGCACTCTGAATATGACCCCCTGACATTGAAATTAGAATTCGAGCGCGACATAGGAAAAGGAATTCCCATTGAACCACCTTGCAATTATTTCCCCGATGATGATCCCACCCAACCACCCATGGTTCAATGGAGGGGTCACGCTCATCTGTTGTTCTCAAACTGGTTGAATTATTATGTCTATCAGCGCACGCCCTTTGATATCGAGCGCATACCTTTAAATGGCAATGGCCCTTCCTATTAAAAACTCACCGCAGAGACGCGGAGTTCGCGGAGATCCAATAATGGGGAGAATCATTTTTGAATATCCCCAAACCTCTCTACAATACGGTCTCAGCGCTCTTCGCGAAGCATGCCCTTGGGGTACTGCGTCTCTGCGGTGGAATATTATATGCAACTATGTTAAGCTGACTTCGACTGTGACAGCCTCTGTCGCAGTTTCAGGGAAGGGCACAACGTCTCCAGGGATGGGTTGACCGTTCATCTTGAGAGATACTTCGTTCCCAGTGCCCTTCCGTTTAACATTTATGTTATAAGCAATTCCGCGAAAAACTCGAGTAACTGTAAATCCGCCCCAATCTTTCGGGATCACGGGGGCAATTTTCAAACCTTCATAAGTTGGACGCACCCCTAAGATCCATTGGGTGATGGCGACGTAATTCCAGGCGGCAGTGCCGGTCAGCCAGGAATTTTTGGCCTCGCCATGAGTCGGCGCGTCACGCCCGGCGATCATCTGGGCGTAGATGTAGGGTTCACAGCGATGGATTTCGCTGATTTCTTCCCGGGCAGAGGGATTGATGCGCAGGTAATAATCCAGGGCTTGATCCCCATTCCCAAGGCGAGTCTCGGCGATTGCCACCCAGGGATTATTATGGCAAAAGATCCCAGCGTTTTCTTTGTAGCCTGGGGGATATGTGGATATTTCGCCCAAATTGAGATGATAGCGCGTGTATGCCGGCTGGTGGAGCACGATCCCATGGGGGGTTGCCAGCCGTTCCCGAACAGAATCCAGCGCCCGGGCGGCGAAGCCATTATCCAGCCCAATCCCAGCCATGACGCACATCCCCTGGGGCTCAATGTAGATCTGACCTTCCTCACATTCATGAGAACCGACTTTATCTCCAAAATCGTCATAAGCGCGCAGGAACCACTCCCCATCCCAACCGTGAGCCAGGGTGGTGGCTTTCATTTCCTTGGCAATATTTTGGTAGCGCGCCTGATCTTCGCTCTGACCATACTCCCTGGCGATATCGGCCATCTCTTGGGCGACCAGGGTAAACAGCCCGGCAATGAAGACAGACTCGGCCCTCTTTCCATCCTTGGTGGTCGTGGTTTGGAAGGATTCGCCCGGCTCGCTGGAGAAGGTATTCAAGTTCAGACAATCGTTCCAGTCGGCGCGGCCAATCAGGGGGAGTCCGTGGGGGCCGAGACGATCCAAAGTATATTGCAGTGCGCGCTGCAGATGCTCGTAAAGGGGCTGTTCGCTGCCGGGCTGATTTTCGTACGCCGTAGGCGCGTCGAGGATGCTGAAATCGCCGGTCTCTTTCAGGTAGGCCGCTACAGCCAGAACCAGCCATTGGGGGTCATCGTTGAAATCCCCTCCCACGGCGTCGTTGCCACGCTTGGTCAGGGGTTGGTATTGATGAAAGGCGCCGCCGTTCTCTAATTGGGTGGCGGCCAGATCGAGGATGCGTTCACGGGTGCGTTCGGGCACCATATGCACAAAGCCCAACAGATCCTGGTTGGAGTCGCGAAACCCTAACCCACGTCCAATGCCGGACTCGAAGAATGAAGCTGAACGCGAAAGGTTGAAGGTCACCATGCACTGATAGGTGTTCCAGATATCCACCATACGGTCAACGTGCTCATTGGGACTCTCTACCTGGTAGAAATTTAGCAGATCATCCCAGGAAGCAGTTAATTCATCGAAAGCAGCATCCACCTGCACTGGTTGTAAATATTGTTCAACGATCGGACGAACAGAATACTTATTGATTGTTTGAGACTCTGGCGGATCAAATTTTTCATCTGGGGGATTTTCAATATAACCCAGAATGAAAATTATTCGTTTCGTCTCATTGGGATCAAGTTCCAGATCAACTTGATGTGATCCGATTGGCGACCAACTGTTGGCGATGGAGTTCTTAGGTTTCCCTGTTTCAACTACTGCAGGAGAAGCAAATCCTCGATATGGCCCCAAGAAGGCTTCGCGCTGGGTGTCAAACCCGCTGATGGGTTCGGAGCAGGCGAAATAAGCGAAGTGATTTCTGCGCTCGCGATACTCTGTTTTGTGATAGATCACCCCCGCTTCTGCGTCGACTTCAACTTCCCCGGTGTTTAAATTGCGTTGAAAATTGGTCTGGTCATCCCAGGCATCCCACAAGCAGAATTCGATGAAGGAAAAGAGCGATAATTGGGTCGAGTGCTCTCTCTGATTTGAGATGGTAAGATCCCAAATTTCTAGATTCTCTCCTAAGGGCACAAAATAGCGAATGCTGGCATCCATTTGTTGGCACTGTGATGAGATGACAGTGTATCCCAATCCCTGACGGCATTCGTATTCGTCCAACTTTTTCTGAACCGGCTGCCAGGTTGGAGACCAGAAATCGCCAGTTTTATTATCCCGCATGTAGATATAGCGTCCGCCATAATCAGTGGGGATATTATTGTAGCGGTAGCGGGTGATGCGCCGCAGACGGGCATCGCGATAAAAAGAATATCCCCCGGCTGTGTTGGAGATCAGAGCGAAGTAATCCTGGCTGCCCAAGTAGTTGATCCAGGGTAGGGGTGTGTCGGGCTGCGTGATGACATATTCGCGGCGAGCATCATCAAAATAACCGTAACGCATGGGTTCACCTCATAACCATTTTTTTGGTATCTTAGCTTGAATTCTTTGGACTGTCTACATTGGCTTGTTAATAAAAAGTAAAAGATTCGATAGACTTCATGAGTAGGGCTTGCTTTTTTCTCTTGAATGTGAATAATATGTGCAGATAACAAAAGGAGAGTCAGTAGCTATGACCTTAAAAGTTGGCGACAAAGCACCTTATTTTGAAGCGCGCAGCCATTTGGATAAAGATGTGCGACTGAGCGATTTGCGCGGCAAAAATGTTGTGATAGCGTTTTTCCCGTTGGCATGGACACCGGTCTGAACGAGCCAAATTCCTTCGTACCAGGCAGAATATGCTCGGTTCAAGGAATTGAATGTCCAGGTTCTGGGCATCAGCGTTGACCATGTTCCTTGCTTAAAAGCTTGGGCCGATAGTTTAGAAGGAATATCCTATCCGTTGCTGAGTGATTTCTGGCCTCATGGCGAGGTGGCGGAGAAGTATGGCGTACTGCGAGCAGATGGAAAATCTGAACGCGCCATTTTTATATTGGATAAAGAAGGTGTTATCCAATATATCGATATTCATGATATTGATGACCAACCCGACAATGATGTCTTGTTTGCCGAGTTAGCGCGCATCGACCCCGAGGCAGCGAAAAAAGCTGAAGCCAAAGAACCCGCTTTTGCAGATCTTCCACAGGGTGGGGTGGTGATGTACTGTAACCAGTGGTGTCCTGCCTGCCGAAGGGCTCGCATCTGGTTTGCCGATAACCAAATCGAATATAAAGAAGTGGATGTTGTGCTCAATAAGAAGGCTGCTTATCAGGTGCGCAAATGGGCCGATGGCAACCTGGTGACCCCCACCATTGATGTTGATGGCACGGTAGTGGTCGATTGGAAGCCAGACCGATTGGCAGAGTTACTATTGGATTAGCAAAGCATTAAAATCAAAAATATTCGATGAAACCCGGCAACTTATTGTAGGATGCCGGGTTTTTATATAGAGAGAAATTATCGTCGGATGGGTGGAAGCCCAACCAAGTTGGGCGATATAGCGAAGAGAGAACATTCTGAGGTATGGCCGCCAACGCATTTGGCTTGTTACCCTTTATAACGCATTAAGGATAGAAAAGGAAATATTCTCTATTGACGAAAAATAATTCAGGCCGATTGCCTCTATGGACAAAACTGATATACGGCTCAGGAGAATTTGGCCCCTCATCCATCGGGATGATGCGCTCACTTTTCTTCGTTATCTATCTCACCGATACGGTTGGATTGGATCCCCGTTTGGCCTCACTTGGGGCCATCGTGGGTTTGATCTGGGATGCGATTAATGATCCATTAGTAGGGATGTTCAGTGATCGAGTGAAATCGCGCTGGGGGCGGCGGCGACCGTTCTTGTTGATCTTTTCAATTCCCTTCGGGGCTTCTTTTGTGGCCATGTGGAGCGCGCCCAATTGGGATAGTCAGATTGCTCTGACCGTCTATGTAACTCTGGCATTTATGCTGGTGGATACCTTCGGCACATTGACAACGGTTCCCTACCTTTCCCTGACCCCCGAGTTGACTCAAGAATATGATGAGCGCACTGTTCTCTCAGGTTTTCGGACCGCCTTTCAATTGGTCGGGTCGTTTAGTGTGGTGATCACTGCGCCACTGCTGATTGATAGCGCCATAGAATCTGGATTGTCTCAACAACATGGTTATCAAACCGCAGGTGCTGTTTTTGGTTTTCTAGCCGCCTTCTTTTTCCTGGGCGTTTTTCTATTTATTCGTGAAAGAAATCTTGTGGATGAATTGCCCGAGAGTGTATCCATTTTCAAGTTGCTGAAGATCGCCTGGAGCAATATCCCTTTTCGTTTTGTGATGGGCATCTTCCTGTTGAACTGGACTGCACTGGATTTGGTCGCGGTGGTTTTTCCTTTTTATTTACTTTATTGGATGGCAAAGGGAAATTTGTTGGCAAAAGTCAATATCTTCGGGTTGAACCTGGCCCTTGAGTCGGCCTTCTTTGGTGTGCTGATGTTCGTTTGTATACTATCGGTACCCTTTTGGATTTGGATCTCTCGTCGTAGGAACAAGCGCGATGCCTATGTAGCTGGGATGATCTATTTAGTGGTGATCTTGTTCTTGATCTTCTTCGTGCAACCCGAGCAAATGAACACATTGTTGGTATTGGGCGCATTGGCCGGTTTTGGCGTCTCAGCTGCTTACGTCCTGCCCGATGCCATGTTTCCTGACATCATTGAGTGGGATGAACTGCGTACGCGCCACCGTCAAGAAGGGATCTACTACGGTGCGCGCAATTTCATCCGCCGGGTGACCATGGCGTTGGTGATGTTTCTAACGCTGCAACTCTTAGGTTGGACTGGCTATCAAACTCCACCACCAGATGTAGTTGAATTCCTTCAACCGCGGCAAGCTCTGCTTACCATTCGTATCCTAATTTCACTGGTTAGCGTGGTCATGTTATCCGGCGCGGCGCTATTGACCTGGTTCAACCCCATGACGCGCGAAAAGAATGATAGGATCAGAAATCTGATAGATCGACGCAAAGCTCGAATTGTACAACTTGATTAATTTGAAGGATTATTACTGTTCTGGTAACGCCTCTAACACCATATCGCGGATCGGTAAAACTACCAGGCGAAAGGCATATTCCCCCATTTCTTCAGCTGAATAGGGCATTCCCGCATCCAGCCACCAGCGTACCAACGCCAACGGGGCTGAGATCATGTGGTTGGCGATGATATCTTTGGGAACATCTAGTTCTCTAAGAAGATGAAATCTGGAGCGGATATTTTTTTCTGCAAATGCAATTACTGTTTGAATGATGGTGCGATCACTGTCCAATAAGACTCGATACAAATTGCTGTTTTCTTGGACATGCTTAAAAAGCACCGATATATTAATAAATTCAGTAGCCGAAAAATTGGGATCCATAAAGAGCTCAGGCGGTGGGGGAGCCATTAAATCCTGCAATTCCAGCAGCGTTGCACTTAATACATCCTTGAGCAATTCATCCTTATCAGCATAATGCCGGAAAAATGTGCGGTAGCCAATATCGGCGCGATCAGTGATCTCTTGAATGGTAATTGCGTCATAGCCTTTTTCGAGCGCCAGAGCAATGAGCGCTTCTTCAAGAGATTTCTTTGTTC
Organism: Anaerolineales bacterium; assembly: GCA_016785015.1. Taxonomy (GTDB): domain Bacteria; phylum Chloroflexota; class Anaerolineae; order Anaerolineales; family UBA11858; genus NIOZ-UU35. The sequence continues at coordinate 29,188 of JADHTJ010000023.1, read as the reverse complement.
GGCGAACACGTCGGTCGATTTGTTCCATGGCCAAATCATAATCTACTATCTGCGTATTGACAAGACATGAGCACTATGGCATACTATGCGCCATAAATAGTTTTGCGCTATAATTCACACAAAATCGTTTATCAAGGCAGGGGTGGCGGTTATTCGCCACCCTTGTTTTTTGAGAAGTTTTCTTTTGTTCAAGGAGTCTAAGATGAAAAAACATAAACTAACCCGATGGATGATCGTAGTCGCTCTGGCGTTGATTCTTCCAGCCTGCAGTTTGCCAAAATCCTCCGGAGCTCTCGAGCCGACCACAGCGCCAGCACCGATCTCTAACATTTTCCCATTGGTCAGTGCCACAGCCAAAATCATCCCCGAACAATTTGCCTCGCTCAGTGTAAACACCGCCGGTGTTGTAGCGGATGTGCCCGTCAGCGAAGGTGATTTTGTGACCGAAGGTCAACTGTTGATCCAAATCAAAGGTGGCGAACAGGCCCAAGCGGCTGTCACTGCAGCGCAGTTTGAACTTACCAATGCCCAGGTTGCCCTTGATGAACTCTATGAAAACACCAACCTGTTTGCTGCAGATGCTCTGAATACTGCCGAAGATGCTGAAGATGCTCTTGAAGATCTGCTGGACAGGCAATTGCAAGAAGCGCTGGCTTTACAAGCGATCGCTGATGCAGAAAAGGCCATCGAGAATACCCAACGTACTTACACTTACACCACAAATACTGCTGGTCAGGCTGACATTGATGCCGCAAAAGCGCAGGTTATCCTGGCCGAAGACGCCCTTGAAGATGCAATCGACGATTTCAAGGATTATGAAGATCGCAACGAAGATGATATAACACGCGCAAATTTCTTGTCTAGGAAATCAACTGCGCAGCAGGCCTATGATGATGCCGTGCGGCGCCTGAACGCCTTAGAAGGCACTGGCAGCGATGCCGATATTGCAGTAGCCGCGGCCAACTTGGCTACCGCCAAAGCACAGCTCTCTGATGCCCAACGCAATTGGGATCGCGTGCAAGAAGGACCTTCCGCAGGTGACGTTGCCCTGCTCGAAGCCCAAATCGAGAATGCCTACCGCGATTATCAGATCTACAAAGATGGGCCTGACCCTGATGATGTCGCAGTTATGCAAGCGCGCATTGCCAATACCGAGGCTCAGTTGGCTGCCGCCGAAGCTGCCCTGGAAGATTTGCAGTTGTTGGCCCCCTTTGATGGTGTCGTCTCTGAACTAAATATCAACCCCAACGAGTGGATATCACCTGGATTACCAGTGATTGTGCTGGCAGACCTGGGTCACTTGAAAGTAGAGACAACTGACCTCGGAGAGATCGACGTAGCTCAAATCCAGGTTGGCGATGTTGCTGTCATTACACTCGACGCGCTGCCCAGGCTTGAACTTGAGGGAACAGTGATCAGCATAGCCCCTAAAGCTGATGAAGGTCCGGGTGTCAATTACACGGTAACTCTTGAACTGAACGAAATTCCCGCTGAGTTGCTTTGGGGAATGACTGCCTATATTGATATCGAACTGGATAAGTAGTTGGGCGCATTATTAGATGAGTAATCAAAACCCTATCATCCAAATGCGAGATGTGGTAAAAGCCTACGCCACTGGCGAGGGGCCATTTCTCGCACTCAAGGATGTCACCATAGAAATTGAACCTGGCGAATTCTTGGGTATCACTGGTAAATCGGGCGCTGGGAAAACAACTTTGCTAAATATGATTTCTAGGGTCAGTGATTTGACCTCGGGAGAAGTATTATTCTTTGGCGGAAATAATGGATCTTCAACTTCCGCTGTTCCGATCCATACTTTGGATGAAGATAACTTGGCTCTTTGGCGGGGTGAAAATTTAGGCATCATTTATCAATCCTTTGAGTTGATGCCTTCTCTCAATTTAGTAGATAACGTTATGCTGCCCCCAGATTTTTTGGGCGGCTATCACCCCACCGGCAGCAAAACCAAAGCGCTTAAACTGCTAGAACTTGTTGACATCCTAGAGCATGCCTACAAAATTCCAGCGCATATTTCAGGTGGACAAAAGCAGCGTGTTGCAATTGCGCGTGCCTTAATCAATGATCCACCGCTGATCATCGCGGACGAGCCCACTGGCAACCTGGATAGCGTCACCGCAGAAACGATCTTCCAGATTTTCGAAAAACTGGTTGATCAGGGCAAAACCATTGTCATGGTCACTCATGATGAGAGTTTAGCCCCGCGCTTCTCGCGGCGATTACACATTGTGGATGGTGTTGTGGGCGACCCGCCCAAAAATGGTTCTGGCCCAATTACTCCAGTCACAGCACAGGTTGCACAAAGTGAAGATCAGGAACTTGAGGTCGCAGCTGATTCGCCCGAACCGTGCGACGAAATCGCCCCCGTGCGTGAAGCGCCGCAGCAAAAACATCCCGCGATTATCCTGAACGGTGTGGACAAAATCTATGAAAACGCGGCTGGGAAATTTGTGGCGCTAAAAAATGTCAGCATGCAGTTGAGTTACGGCCAGTTTATTTCGATTGTAGGAAAATCGGGCTGCGGAAAATCCACTTTGTTGAACATGATCACAGGGATTGACCATCCTACTGCGGGCGAAGTCATCGTTGGTAACGAACGCATTTACGAAATGACCGAGAGCCAACGAGCTTTATGGCGCGGAAAAAATATGGGTGTGGTTTTTCAGTTCTTCCAGTTGCTGCCCACACTGACGTTGTTGGAGAATACCATGCTGCCCATGGATTATTGCAAGGTTTATGCCTTCCATGAGCGTCCGGACCGAGCCATGGAATTACTCAAGATGGTTGGGTTGGAAGAGCATGCTCACAAGTTGCCCGCCTCGGTTTCCAGCGGTCAGCAGCAGGGAGCGGCGATTGCGCGCGCTTTGGCCACTGACCCTTCTATCATTCTTGCGGATGAACCCACTGGTAACCTGGATTCGCGGTCAGCGGAGAATATTCTAAGCATCTTTGAGCAATTGGCTGCTCAGGGCAAAACCATACTGATCGTCACCCATGATCCCTCGATCACCCAAAGGACAGATCAAACCATAATCCTTTCGGATGGCGAAATAATTGACCAAACGGTGGCGCGCGCTCTGCCATTCTTATCCCACCCCCAAATGTTGGCTGCCACACAAAAAGCCAAAAGACAAGAATTCGCTCCAGGTGCAACGATCCTCTCTCAGGGAGATTCTGTTGAGCATTTCTGTATGATCGTGTCTGGCCAGGTAGAGATTGTGGTTGACTTCGAGCAATCTAATGAAATGAGCTTGGCTTGTTTAGGGCCGGGCCAGTTTTTTGGTGAAGTTGAGTTGACTCAAGGGGGCGAGTCTATTGCCAGTGTACGGTCTGCAAAGCGTGGTGCCGAAGTTGCACTTCTCCCCAAAGATACATTTTATAAGTTGATCGATGGCTCCCCATTGACCCGCAGCGCACTCCAAGAAATTGCCGTCACCCGCGCAGCCGAGAATCAGCGCAGAAGGAAATCCGATTAGTGAACGGCGACGTCAAACCCAATATTCTAAAACCGCGCTGGGGCAAAGTCTTCTCCGACCTATGGGGCGATAAAACACGCACAATTTTGGTTGTTGCTTCCATTGCCGTTGGGGTGTTCGCCGTGGGGATGATTATCAGCGCATTCAATATCCTGCGCGAAGATATCAACCTGACCTATGCGTCTGCCAATCCCGCAAATATCGAAATCTGGACCGATCCATTTTATGATGATTTCGTGCGAATGATCGAGAAGATTCCTGGTGTAGAGCAAGTGGAAGGCCGCCGTATTATCAAAGTCCGGGCTAGAAGAGGGGCAGAAACCTGGCAAGGTCTGACTCTGGTTGGCGTGGGCGACCTCGAGCATAGCCCCATAAACCAGTTAGGAATCAAAGATGGTACCCGTATCCCTGGCAACGATGAAGTTGTGCTCAGTGAGGATATGGTCAATTACACAGGTTTTAACGTTGGTGATGAGATAGAGATCGAGCTGCCCAATGGATCAACACACCATTTGAATGTCGTTGGGCTGGTCACTGATCAGACTACAACCCGACCTGATCCCAATTCTTCGAGTAACGCCTTTGTTAATATCAATACTATGCGTTCTTTGGGTTTGGGATCGTCTTTAAACAGGATACTGATCACTGTTAGCGGCGATGGCAGCAACGAAGATTTTATTGCCACAACCGCAGCGATCGTTGAAGACCGCATCGAGCGAAACCAACACTCGGTCTATCGCACAGAAGAAGGGTTATCCAATGAACATCCCATGTCTGACTCGTTGTTGGCCATCATGGGCGTGCTGGGTGCATTGGGCGGCTTGATCATGATATTGACTAGCTCGTTGATCGTCAATATGCTCAACGCGCTTCTGACCCAGCAATTGCGCCAGATTGGGGTGATGAAGTTGGTGGGTGGGCGCAGCTACCAAATTCTGGGGATGTATTTGCTCCTGATTGTGATTTACGGCGTGATTTCCCTGATCATCGCAGTACCCTTAGGAAGTTTGGCTGGATACAGACTGTCTTCCTTTATGACTAATTTGATGGGGGCGCAACTTCAGGGATTTCGAATCATTCCATCCGCGGTGGTGGTGCAGGTGATCATCGCATTTCTGATCCCTTTGGGGTCAGGATTCTTCCCGGTGAATCGGGGATCGCGCACCACCGTCCGCCGGGCGATCAGTAATTACCGTCCCGGCAACCAATCTTCAAACCAGAGTTTTTTGGCCCGTAGCGGCACCTGGATCCGGTGGATCTCACGCCCAATTTTGATGTCCATTCGCAATACCTTCCGCAAAAAGGGACGTCTGCTCTTGACCATCTTTACTCTAACTGTTGCTGGGGGCGTTTTCATTGCCGTGTTTAATGTGCGCAACTCCATGAACCACGTCATGGATCAACTCATGCAGCACTTTATGGGCGACGTGACGATTAATTTCACTCAACCCTATAACGTTGGCAAGGTCGAGCGTGATCTGATGGTAATCCCAGGGGTCATTGGTGTGGAAGGTTGGGGGGGAGCCAGTGCAGATATTGTAGACCAGAATGATGACGTAGTGACTGGCCTGACAGTCATAGCCCCACCCCAAGATACCCAACTGCTAGATCCTGATATGGTTGATGGCCGATGGTTGTTACCTGGTGAGCAAAAAGCGATGGTGTTATCCGACACCGTTTATAGTTTTTACCCGGACTTGCAAGTTGGAGACAGCTTACGGGTTGAAATTGGCGATAATCGGGTTGAAGAATGGGAAGTGGTCGGGATATACCGCTACGTGGAAATGTTCGGCGACCCAATGGCTTACGCCAATTTTGATTACATCGCCGAAAAGATCAATTCTCCCAACATGTCAACTTCTTTCCGGTTGATAAGTACCGAACAAACCAATGCCGAACTGCGAAATCTTAATAGTTTAATTGATCAATATCTGGCTGATAAAGGGTATACGGTTCAAAACGTGGAACTCGGCCAAATCATGCGTGAGAATGCTTCGATTGGCATAAACACATTGGTGATCTTCCTGTTCATTATGGCGATACTAACGGCTTTCGTTGGCAGCATCGGATTAACGGGCACGATGAGTATCAATGTGTTGGAGAGAACGCGAGAAATTGGGGTGATGCGCACCATTGGGGCGATTGATTTCGTAGTCATGCAATCGGTGATCGTTGAAGCGTTGGTCATTGGGTTGATCACCTGGATTGTGGCGATTGGATTGTCATTCCCGATCAGTAATGCCCTTCTGAGCATCATTGGCCAAACCATGGCGGGATCAACTTTTGCTTTGCATTTCACTCCCCTGGGGATTTCTATCTGGTTGGCTGTGATCGTGGTGCTGTCCATTATCGCCAGCATCATGCCAGCGCGAAATGCGGCTAGGTTGACAATCAATGAAGTGTTGGCATACGAATAAATTCCACAATTATCCAAACCACTATCCAATCATTGGAAAAAAGGTAATTTGTTGAACAGCACAGAGATCAAGCCCAATAAACTAAAGCCGCGCTGGAACAAAGTCATCGCCGATCTTTGGGATAACAAAATGCGCACTCTGCTCGTGGTTGCCTCGATAGCAGTGGGTGTATTTTCAATTGGCATGATTGTCAGCGCTTATGCCATTATTGCCGAAGATATCGACCACAGTTATGCCCTGGCTTCTCCTGTCAATATTGAGATCTGGACCGATCCATTTTACGAGGACTTCGTCAACGTTATTGAGCACATTCCTGGTGTTGCCGCTGTCGAAGGGCGCCAGATTACGGGCATCCGTGCCAGCAATGATGGCAAGGAATGGCAAGATCTGGGCTTGATCGCCATCACAGATTTCAGAAATATGCAGGTGAATCAGCTTTCTACCATCTCTGGAACCCAGTATCCGGGGCGGCGTGAGTTATTGGTAAGCACCGATTTTATGGCTGATGCAGGATTCCAGGTTGGAGATCATATTCAGGTAGAACTGGCAAACGGCGACATTCACACTTTACCCTTAGTTGGTGTGGTGGGCGATCAGGTTACAGATGCAGGTGATTTCACCGCCGACCCTAAACTCTACATTACCATGGACACCCTGGAGTCCCTTGGAATCGCTAAGTATTACAACCGCCTATTCGTCAGGATCAGTGGGGATGGCAGTGATGAAGCGGTAATCGAAACTCTGGCTGCGGATGTTGAATATAAGATTGAGCGCAGTCATCGCGAAATTTATCGCTGCGAGATCAAAGTCACTGACGAACACCCTATGGGATCGCTCATCCTGGCGGTCTTAGGCGTTTTAGGCGCCCTAGGAGGACTGATTACCTTTTTGAGCGGCTCGTTGATCATCAATACCCTGAATGCCCTTCTGGCTCAGCACTTGCGTCAGATCGGGATCATGAAGCTTGTCGGGGGACGCAGTTTCCAAATCCTTGGTATGTATATGGCCTTGATATTCACGTATGGCCTGATTTCCCTGATAATCGCTGTGCCCACAGGGGCCATAGCCGGATATGCTCAAGCGAGATACATTGCCTATACCATGAACGCTACCCTGCAGGAATTTCGGGTTGTACCAATTGCTATCATTATCCAGGTATTGATCGCCTTCCTGCTCCCTTTGGGGGCGGGTTTCTTTCCGGTCAACAAAGGGTCAAAAACCAATGTGCGGCGCGCCATCACCAACGACAATGCCAGAAATCAATCCAGCGGTCTCGGTTGGATCAACCGGATCACCATGCGGATTCGCTTCATCGCACGGCCAATTATGCTTTCCATCCGCAATACCTTCCGGCAGACGGCACGCTTGTTATTAACCATCTTTACCCTAACTGTTGCCGGCGCAATTTTCATCGCTGTTTTTAATGTACGAATATCAATGACTGCTTTTATGGATCAATTGTCGATGTACTTCATGGGTGATGTCACACTCAGTTTCAGCCAACCTTACCCGATCACGCGCATCGAGAAAGCGGCCATGTCAATACCTGGAGTCGCTAGTTTGGAGGGTTGGGGCGGAGTTGGTGCCGAAATCTGGGATGAAGACGATAATGTTGTCGATAATATGTTTGTCATTGCACCCCCTTACGATACCGCCTTGGTTGACCCAGACATCATCGCAGGACGTTGGCTGAATCCCGGAGAAGAGAAAGCGGTAGTACCCGCCGATACAATTTATTCCTATTACCCTGATATTCAGCCTGGCGACAAGATCATCGTTAAAGTCCCTGGGCAGCGCGAGGAAGAATGGACAGTTGTCGGTATTTTTCGCTTTGTCAGTATGGTAGGTGATACTCTGGCGTACGCGGATTACGATTATGTCGCTGACATGCTTGACCTTTCCAACCAGGCTTTCTCTTATCGAGTGATGACCGAAGAGCATTCCCTCGAAAAACAAAAAGAAGTCGCTCAGAAGTTGGATAAGTATTTTGTCGACCATGGTTTCGAGGTGAACAGCATTAACCCAGGACTGCTCATTCAAGAAGAAAATGGCCGGTCGATTGATGTTCTAGTGGTATTTTTACTGATCATGGCATTGCTGACAGCCTTTGTAGGTAGTATCGGTCTGACGGGTACCATGGGGATGAATGTTCTGGAACGTACACGTGAAATTGGGGTGATGCGAGCGATTGGTGCGGTAGATTTGGAGATCACAAAATCGGTGGTGATCGAGGGAGTTATGATTGGCCTGATCACCTGGTTCTTAGCAATTGGGGTGTCTTTCCCAATAAGCGAGGCCTTGCTCAATATCATCAGCGAATCGATGATGGGCTCTTCTATGGATTTGACTTTTGCCCCTGAGGGGGTGGGCATTTGGTTGGTTGTGGTGATCCTGCTCTCGATCGCCGCCAGCATTCTCCCCGCTCGCAACGCAGCCCGGTTGACGATCAATGAAGTGCTCGCTTACGAGTAATGCTTCCCAATAATTACTGATAAAATAGGCATACCAATGGATAAAAGGAGAGCCACATGAAACACATCGAGGGCAATTTCAAGGGCGTACGAGATGTCAATATTTACTATCAGAGTTGGCTGCCAGAAGAAGATGCAAAAGCTGTTTTGCTGGTTGTTCACGGGTTGGGTGAACATTGTGGTCGCTATATGAACGTGGTGGACCACTTTGTTCCCCTTGGCTACGCAATCTACGGGCTGGATCATATCGGCCATGGCAAATCCGCCGGAGCCCGCGAAATTGTCGAAACCTTTGAAGATTTCACCGAAACATTGGGAATATTCCACAAGAAGGTTGTTGAATGGCAGCCCCAAAAACCAATTTTCCTATTAGGTCATAGCATGGGAGGGACAATTGCAACGTATTATCTGCTTGATCATCAGTCTGAATTCAAGGGTGCTGTCATTTCGGCTCCGCTTGTAAAGATTGGTGAAAGTGTCTCGCAGGCTACAATTTCAATGGCCAAGATTTTATCGAAAATTGCGCCTAAAATGGGTGTGCAAGCGTTGGATTTCAACGCAATTTCTCGTGATCCGAAAGTGGTCGAAGCCTACGTCAACGATCCGCTGGTTTTCCATGGAAAGACTCCTGCTCGGTTGGGCGCGGAATTGTTGTCCGCATTGCAAAGAATCACAGCAGAAGCAGGCAAGGTTGTGCTTCCATTTATCCTCGTACAAGGTGCTGAAGACATTCTTGTTGATCCAGATGGCGCACAGATGTTTTATGACATGGCCAGTTCTGAAGACAAGACACTCAAGATATATGACGGACTGTACCACGAGGTATTCAACGAACCCGAACATGAGATAGTGCTAAAAGATGTAGAAACCTGGCTTGAAGCTCATCTGTGATGCCATAAAATTGATAACCCGCCACTAAAGTTTCAGCAAAGCTGAAACTCTTAAAATCAAAAGCAGGCCAATCGGCCTGCTTTTGAATCATGGGCGGTATTGGACTCGAACCAACGGCCTTTGCGATGTCAACGCAACGCTCTAACCAGCTGAGCTAACCGCCCGGAGCGAATGGAATTATACCACCGTAAAGGTGGATTGCAAGAGATTTTTTCGCGCTTGACATATCGATAAACTTCGATTAGTATTGTGATTGTATAGATAAACTTCGATATGAAAACAGTAACGATTATTTTTGATACAGTTGAATTTGCAAAAGCCCTGGCGGACGAAACTCGCCAGAAGATCATGGCGTTGTGCTGCTGTGAGCTGCTCAGCGTCAACGATATTGTTGATAAACTGGATGTGGCTCAACCAACTGTATCCCATCACTTGAAGATACTCAAGAACGCTGGTTTGGTCAAATCCGAGCGGCGTGGCAAGCAGATATTGTACACTCTCGATCAGAAACGCTTAGCCCAAGGCTGCTGCCAGGTGGCGGAGGATTTTGCTCCCAGTCAGTCTGTGAAGATGGTTGTCCAGATACCAGATTAAGTGTGTGTCTATTTTTTTTAATAAGTTATATCGATAAATATAAATATTTCAATATATAAGGAGATAATGATGACTACTGAAAGAACAAAAACCGAAAACCCTGCCGATATCCGCTCTGCGGTGCGCGAGCGCTACGGCAGCATCGCTGAGAAATTCCAGCCTGGCCAACAGGCCGATTGCGGCTGCGGCCCTGCGGATAGCTCCTGCTGCAGCCCAGACGGTGAAGTTCAGCTTGATTCGATCGCCCACCTCTATGAAGACTCCGATGCCTTTGATTTGCCTTCAGAGGTCACCGATCTCTCCCTGGGCTGCGGTGACCCCGTAACCCTTGCATCTCTGGAAGGTGGCCAGACTGTGCTTGATCTTGGTTCCGGTGGCGGCATCGATTGTTTTTTGGCTGCTAAGAAGGTTGGCCCCACGGGAAAGGTCATTGGCGTAGATATGACCTCGGCGATGATCGAACGTGCTCGAGCAAATAAAGATAAGTTGGGTGCCGAGAATGTCGAGTTTCGGCTGGGGGAGATCGAGCATCTCCCCGTGGCGGATGATACCGTCGATGTGATCATCTCTAACTGCGTGATCAACCTTAGTCCTGATAAACCCCAGGTTTTCCGTGAAGCGTTCCGATCCCTGAAACCTGGCGGACGTCTTGCTGTCAGCGACATCGTCACCGATGGCCCTTTGCCCGATGTGATCAAGAATAGTATGAGCGCCTGGGCGGGCTGCATCGCTGGGGCGTTGGATGTCAAAGAATATATCGCAGCCATTCAAGATGCTGGCTTCACTGACGTGGATTTAACCGCATCTTATTGGGAGCAAGAGATTATAGATGCCGCGGTTGAGCAGATCGACCCAGAGCTGAAAGTTCAAGTTGAAGAAGCGAAAAAGGATGGCCGTGCTGTGCTAGTGGTCAACGAAGGCGGCGAAGGAGAATTAATCAAGGTTGATGGGGAAGCCTTCAAAGATTTCGATCCACAAAAAGCCATCTTCAGCGCCAAGATTACGGCGAAAAAACCGATGTAGATTTGTTGGTATTGAAAGGAACAGAAATGTTGACCAAAGATCAACTGAAAGCATTTGATAGTTTCTACGATACAGCACGCCACAATGAAATCCTCGATCCCAAGACTACCCTCATGCTACAACTGGCCGCTGCCATGGCAGTTGGCTGCCACCCTTGAATGGAGCATTACTTTGGCGTGGCCAAAGAACAAGGTATTTCCAAAGCTGAAATAGGCGCGGTGCAATCGATTGTGATGGCCGTGTCTGCTGGAAAGGTGCGAGCACAATTTCGCGAAGCGCGCTTAAAACGGTTAGAAAATTTGAAAGAAAGGAGGTAAGTACCATGACTTGGGTTCCCCTAAAACGCTGGATGTTGCGCCGTATCGCTCATTGTAGTGATGGTTGTCAACCGTAGTCCTGGGTAAGACATTAAACTACCTGGTCCTGGGCATGACTGTAAACTGCCCGGAATTATTTCATTATTATGCACCACACAACTATTGATTTGTAAATACCACGAGATTAAAGATATGACTTGCGCAGTTCAGCGAGAAAATGTCTGGGAATAGGGGGTGGAGGCGCAGCCCCACCCCCTACTCCCAGACCAATCCCTTTCAAGTGCGTAACTCCTAATAGATTCGATTCGAAGAAAGGAAATAAACCTTGGTAGAACTATCATCTCCTCATGAAAACATTCAGTTGACGACCAGCCGCCTTGGAATCGCAGAATATTGGGATCATTTCCTGGCTCGCTGGGCGATAAACCGTAATAAACACCTGGTTGAACCAGGCCTGTATGCCCTGGGAGATCCCGTTGCCAATTCACCAGTTTTTGTGACCGCCAATTACACGCTCAGCTTCGATGCCCTGCGCTCAGCGTTGGGCGGCGTTGATGGCTACATTCTTGCGCTTGATACGAAGGGTGTCAATGTTTGGTGTGCGGCTGGCAAAGGCACCTTCGGGACAGATGAACTTGTTCACAGGATTGAAGCGTCTCAGCTCAAACATATTGTTGACCACCGCGAGTTGATCCTGCCCCAATTGGGCGCTCCTGGTGTTGTGGCTCATGAGGTTCGCAAGCGTTCAGGTTTTAAAGTTGTCTATGGACCCGTGCGTTCAACGGATTTACCGAAATATTTGCAAGCCGGAGAAGTTTCACCAGAAATGCGGCGGGTTAAATTCACTCTGTGGGATCGCATTACCTTGATCCCTGTCGAACTGGTATTTGTGTTGATTCCGTTGTTAGTGCTGGGCCTTCTTTTGAGATCTCTGGGAGCAGTTTCTGCGATTTTGGCGGGGGTTGTTCTATTCCCGATTTTACTTCCCTGGCTACCGACGAACAATTTCAGCACCAAAGGATATATCCTCGGTGGGATCGTTGCTCTCCCATTCGCTTTGAATGCCTATTTGGCGAATCCTGATCTGGTGATTTGGCAGCGGATTGGTTGGACACTGGCGTATGTGCTGACTCTACCACCCATAACAGCCTATCTGGCGCTAAACTTCACCGGCTCTTCTACGTTTACTTCACGAACCGGCGTTCGCACAGAAATATTCCGCTACGCGCCCAGCATGGCCTGGATGTTTGGGATTGGGATCATCTTGATGATCCCACTGTTTTTGACGAAAGTTTGGGGAGGCTGATCATGTTCGATGCTTATGCTGAAAATACCTTGGAATTTTTCCCTGATTTATGTACTGGTTGTGGCCTCTGCGTGGATGTTTGTCCACATGGCGTCTTTGCGCAAAATGGACGCGAGGTCGAATTAGTTCGTCATAAGGCTTGCATGGAGTGTGGTGCCTGCCAGCTAAATTGCCCCTTTGGCGCAATTATTGTAGAAAGCGGCGTCGGTTGCGCATATGCCATGATCCGATCTGCAATAACACGTCAACCTGAACCATCCTGTGGTTGTTAGCAATGGAGAATATGTCTCTCTAGATTTTTTCATATCCCCCAATTTGAAGAGACGCAGCACAAAATTTGTTTTAAGATTTGATGTTACGCAACCTAAAGAGAAATAGCCCTGAGAATAGGTAGTGGGGGCTTCGTCCCCACTACCTATTCTCAGGGCTTTCCCGCTATGTGTGCGTAACATGGGTTAAGATGTTGCGCCTTTTATGTTTTAGGGCAAGAAATTCCAGGGGTTCACTTTTGCGGTTTCGTACACTAATTCAAAGTGCAGGTGATCTCCAGCTGAGTTGCCAGTATTTCCAATTGTACCAATTACGGCGCCCTGGAAGATGCTCAAACCACATTCGACATAATACGTATCTAGATGGGCATAAAGGGATTGCCACCCATTTCCATGATCAATTACAACCAAATTTCCATAGCCGCTATAGCTCCACCCAGAGTAAACAACTACGCCATCATCTGAAGCATAGACCGGATCACCCGTATCCCCAGCGATATCGATGGCTGGATGATTAGCTCCAGGGCTGTAATCATAACCTGAGAGCCAATGTTCATTCGCTGGCCAAATGAATAAGCCATCTCCCACAATCCCCTCTGAGAGCGTACCGCAGTGCCCTGGTCCGTAGGTGCGGGCCACGGCAGGGTTATCGCGCGGGATGCGCGGTGGACCATAATTGATCAAGTCGCGCTGCCCCCCAGGGATGATCAACAAGGTACCTGGTTCGATATTAAGGTTATCAAGCCGCACCTCGTAAATATTGAAGAGATTGCCCGGCCATTCCAGGATGGTCATTGGGTCAACGCCATAGTACTCAGCCACTTTCTCAAAATTTTCCCCCTGGCTCCATTTGTGGTAAGTGCCGTCGATGGGCATGATATTCAATTCTTGCCCAGCCTGTAGGCGGTGAGGGTTATCTTGCAAAGTATTGGAATTAGACCAAAGAATGGTCTCCGGTTTGAGTCCAAAATTCTCGGCGATACCGAAAACCGAATCTCCCGCCTGAACGGTATATGCAATCACATTGACGCGAGGGCGTGTGGGGATAGTTGTATGCAATCCTGCCTTGCGTATGACTCCATGAACGTTGGTATTACCCGATGCGGCCATATTTGGCATGCCCGATACTCGGCCGTCAGGGGTGGCTGTCAGCATGGGTGCCGCAAGCGCATCTAAACCTTCTTCTGGTAGATTCTCGATGGCAGCATCCAGATAAAATGTGCGCATTACCCACACAAAGACTAAAACCAACACCAAAGAAAACAGCAAAGTTCCCACCCTCAGCGCCGGTTCTACTAACCCAGCGTGAGCGATCTGTTCTAAAAATTGCTCGAATGGATTTGTAGAATCATCAGATGGCTCCAAAGCAGGTGTTTCATCGCTTTGGATTTCTGGTTTTTCGATTGGTTCTTCAACAAAGGGAGAATCGGTTAACGGATCAATTGACATATTGTGGCTTCTATGCGCGGCATCATATCACCACCCCCTGGGAGCGTCAAGTTAAGCTGTTCTTCTCATCGAGAGGCTGCGTAGCAGACGACTCTTACACCTGCACTTGACTGATTCACAATGATAACAATTAGATTCCTTCAAAAAGGTCAGTCTGAACTTTCGACCCTGTGGGAGGAGGGTAGGCTTGCATGAAGATATCCTTGCTCCCAAATCCGAACAAGCGAAACAGCCAGCGAAAAGCGCCACCAGTGATCGTGGGTCCGATCTGGCTGGCATGACAATAAGAGGCAGCTTCTTTGCGCTTGGCTACTGAGGAATAATTGATCTTGGCGTGCATAGGAAAATCGACACTAAGTTGAGTCAGGTCAATATCTTCATTGCGCCCCCATTTGCTAGGGTCCTTGCGCAGCAGCTTTAGCAGGCGCACAGCGAATCGAATGAAGCCTTTTGGAATTGTATGGTAAAAGAGTTTTTCTGATTTGTGTGGGGGCAGATCGCTCTTGAAAGCGGAATCTCCTGCTAAATCGAAGGCAAGTTTTGTCGCCTCATGAATATGAATATGATCGGGGTGCCGATATCCGCCAATGGGATCAAAGGTCAACACAACCTGCGGTTTCAGTTCACGAATATACCGTGCCACTTTGGCAGCAACTTCATCCACCGGAGCAGCATATAGGGATTCAGGATGCTCATTGTCGGGTGAGCCAACCATGCCTGAGTCGCGATAGCCCAAGAAATACACTTCCTTCAATCCCAAGTGACCCGCCGCGCAGCGCAGTTCAGACTCACGTAGATCGGCAATCGAGGTGTATTCCTGTAAATATTCAGGCCCGACCTCGCCGACTTCTCCGCGGGTGGCACACACCAGGTGTACATCTACACCGCGTTCGGCGTAGAAGGCCAGGGTTCCTCCCATGCCAAAAGACTCGTCATCGGGATGGGCCAGGACAGCTAACAAGGTAAGTTTGTTCTTTGAATTGGACATAATTGGGCAGAATTATAACATGTGGGTGGGGCACATTCAGTTTGATGCTGAACAGAATAAAGACGTTACATAACCGAGAAATATTACTTTGCCAATGTTTCACAGCCGATTTCGGGTGAACCCCTAGCCATATTTCCAGGTTCTAACCTCACCAAACGTCTGATGTGCAGAAAAGTTCTTTCCATTATATTTAGCATGTCTTATTCGAATGTTAGTGACACCGATTCCATCAAGGGTAATAGCCCAACCCCCTCGACACGCTCAAGACAGGCGTGTTGGGCGAGAGCGATGCACAACTCGTCAGGTCGCCAACGAGGTTGGCTGACTACCCTGCTTAGGTATTGAGATTGTCACTAGAGAGGAAAGATTAAAATGAGTAAAGGAAAAAACGTTTTTGTTGAGATATCCAAGGCCATGGCAGATGCGGTGAACAATGCGGGAAATTCTGTGGTATTGGTGAACGCCCGGCGTCGAAGGCCGAGCAGCGGCATTGTTTATGCCCCCGATCTGGTGCTGACTGCAGAACATGCTGTCGAACGGGATGAGAATATCAGCGTTGTTTTATCTGACGGCCAAGAAGTGCCCGTGGAAGTTGCTGGCCGCGACCCGGGCAGTGACTTGGCTTTACTGAAGCTTACCGAAGCAAAACTGACCCCCGCAGAAACTACCCCTTCTGAACCAAGTGTGGGCGAATTGGTGCTTGCTCTTGGTCGCCCGACACCTTCCGGGGTTGAAGCTAGTCTGGGTGTGGTCAGCGGGGTGGATGGGCCAGCCCACTCCCGCCGTGGGATGATAGATCGATTCATCCGCACCGATGCCATTCCCTTGCCTGGTTTCTCAGGTGGTGCTTTGATCAATGCCGAAGGCTTGATCCTCGGCATCAACACCTCGGGGCTGTCGCATGGGATGCTGTTATCCATCCCCTCTTCAATTGCCTGGAAAACTGCTCAATCCTTAGCCGAGCATGGCTCGATCAAACGTGGTTATTTGGGTGTCCAAAGTCAATATGTAGAGCTTCCTTCCGCATCGCAAGAGGCATTGGGACGCGAACAATCGAGCGGTTTACTGTTAACTCATATCGAAGAAGGCAGCCCCTCAGCCGATGGCGACCTGATGGTTGGTGATATCATTGTGGGTGTAGCCGGTTCGCCAGTACCTAACCACGATACGCTGTTGGTCAAGCTGTCTGGCGATGTGGTTGGAAAATCTACACCCATCGAAATACTGCGCGGCGGTCAGCCCCAGAGTGCCGATGTGGTGATTGGAGAACGCAAACAGAGGCAGAAAGGCAAAGGAAAACACAAGAGAGGTGGTCGTGGACATCAGCGCCACCACCGATCTCATCGGCCATGATCAAAGATGATCCTATCCGTGTGGCGATAATCGCGCCAACGTTAGCAGTGCGAGTAGGGCTACAAGCTCTGCTCGAAGCTGTTGATCAGATTGAAGTTGTTGCAGTTGAAGCAGAACTTGCTGCGCTGCTAAACCTTCCTCCCGAGGTAGATATCCTATTGGCTACCTCGGGGGCTGGTTCCAATGAAGAATGGGGGGCTTGTCTCCAGACAGATGAGCCTCGATTTGCACTCTTGATGATTGCTGAAGAGGTTGAAGATGTTCAAATCATTAGGAGATCACAGTTACAAATTTGGGGGATTCTCCATCAAGATGCTTCGCAGGAAGAACTGATTGCGGCTATCCTGGGGCTTCATCAGGGTTTGGTTGTTGTTCCACCTGAACTCTTAGAGCCACTGCTGACAACTTATCAAAACGGTGATGCTGAAGATTTGGTCGAACCGCTGACTCCAAGGGAAACAGAGGTATTAGAACTCTTGGCGCAGGGTTTGGCCAACAAGCAGATTGCCTATGAGCTAGAGATCAGCGACCATACAGTTAAATTCCATATTTCATCGGTTTATCGTAAACTGGGGGCGACCAACCGTGCCGAAGCTGTGCGCATAGGCATCCGTTTGGGGTTGGTTTTATTATAGGAGTTCAAATTGTCAGATCCTACAAATGAAGAATCTCTGCGCGTTGTTGCCATCAGCGGCAGTTTGCGCACCACGGGCTATACACGTATGGCTTTAGAAATTGCCCTGGAAGGCGCGCGTGAAGTTGGCGCACAAACGCAAATGATCTATCTTAATGATTACGATCTGGTTTTTTGTGATGGCCGTGATAAGAAGGATTACCCCGAGGGCGTTCATCGTTTGCGAACTGATGTGAAAAATGCACAAGGGATAATTCTGGGGACCCCTGAGTATCATGGCAGCTACAGCGGCGTACTCAAGAACGCCCTGGACTTGATGGGTTTCGAAGAGTTTGGCGGCAAAATGTGGGGTCTTATTGGGGTAGCTGGTGGCACACTTGGAGCTACCAATGCGCTTAATAGTTTGCGCAGCATCGGACGCGCCTTACACACTTGGGTTGTTCCTGAGCAAGTCAGCATCTCCGAAGCCTGGAATGCCTTTGATGAGCAGGGTCAGCCCAAAGAAGATCAATTGCGCCAACGCCTGATGGACGTAGGCCGCCAGGTGACCCGGTTTGCTTATTTACACACTTCCGAGCAGATGCAAGAATTTTTGCGTTTATGGGAAGAAGCACCTGAAAATCCAGGCGGATCAATTTAGTGGTGAACCTGTGTGGGTTCAGATGAGTTAAGTGGGTAATGAACTATTTTTTCAGGAGCAGCATATGAATCAATTGATATTTCTATGGTCTTTGGTCGCACTATTGTTGGCAGGGTGCAGCACGCAAACTGAGACAGTACCAACTCCCTTACCTACAGCAATCCCGCCTTCAGCTCAAGATGGGTATGGAGATTGGGCGATCTCTTTTAGTCATGAATTCCCCGAGGATGCCTGGGGACTGGGGACGCACCGCTATCATTTCTTCGTGCATTGCCCCATCATCACAGATGATGTCAGCACCGATTGGGTATATTTTGAAGTTCTCGATGAAGAGGAACCCTCGTCTGAGACAGTTTTTTTACGAATCTCGGGTTTGAGCAGCGGAATTCTAACCCCGATCAATATCAATGCCATCCAAATGGGACAAAAAACAACGGCTGTGATCACTTTTTTGGGGGTTACAGAGCATATTGCTGAAATGGCGGCAGACAATTGTGAAGCGCTCGTTCGCTGGGATGACAAGTCGCCGCAATTACTCACCATTGGTGAAACGTTCATCCCCTGATTTTAATCAACCAAGAAAGCAAACAGGGTGCGAATATTCTAGATCGCACCCTGTTTTTATTATTTTTCGAGGGAATTACTCTTCTAATGAATGCTCCAACAGCCACGTATATAGCTCTGGATCACGGTAAGCTCTTTGATACGTTCCCAGATGTCCTTCATCGGGGTATAAAGTCCATTTTATTTCTTCAGTATTCTCACATTCTTTCTGAAGCTGCACAATATATATCTTTGCCCCGATGGGGTCTGAGATCACATCTTGAGCGCCGTGGAAAGCCCATAAGGGTGTCCGGCCAACTTTGCACAATTGCTCAATAGTAGGGTTGATATTTCCGTACCCTGTGCCGGCAGTTGAAACCATTGCAGCAAAGCGCTCAGGGTACGCAGCCGCCATGAGCCAGGAACCGTAGCCACCCATACTCAACCCTGTCAGGTAGATACGTTTGGTATCGATTTTGTATAGTTCCGCGACTTCGTCGAGTAATTCTAACAGTACTTCTGGTGTAACCCCTACCCACCAAGGGGTCCCGTCAAAGGCTTGGGGGGAGATCACAACGAAGGGGAAGTCTTCGGGTTGTTCCCCTTTATAGAGTACTTCTGGAAGCCCCTGACCAATAACGAAAACTGAATCATTAGTCCCTGACCCGGAACCATGGAGGAAGAGGATCAATGGCCATTGCTTCTCAGTATTTTCTCCATAGCCTTCTGGCAGCCAAACGATGTATTTCATTGAGCTGTCAGGAGCATCTTCGACTAGCTCAGAAGAAATTTTGTATTCTGCCTGCAGATGGACTTCTGTTTGGTATCTAATTTCAGGCGAAGCTGATGTAGCTGGGGTACACGAAACGAGAGCAAATGCCGATAAAAATAGAATGATGATTAAATTTTTCATGATTTCTCTCCAAAACAAAACTACTTCCGATAAATCATACAATGAAATTACGGGTTTTGACATGAGCAGGTTCATTGATTTCTTTGGTTCAATGGGAATTGCCGTGAGAGCGTCCCTTACCATGGCGATTCCTGGAGACCGATTTCTTTGGATTTGCAGGTTAAGGGCAATTACGATACAATCACGGGAACTTGGCATCCAATGAGATGATGCACTTATGTTGAAGCAAGATCACCTACATCGCTTATTAGACCGTTTGCATGAGAGTGGAATCTCGGAAAGGGAATTGCAGGAATTAATTCGACTTAGAGATCAAACAGCGCAAGCGCTAGAAAAAGTTGAATTTGATCAGGATGATCAGCAAATCACAGATGATCTTCTGACATTAGTCGACGCGGTTTTGTCACTATCAAATTTGGGGGATACGAAGAAATTGGCGTTATTGGCTGCGGGATACGCAGCCTTTTTCTTAGGAGCGGATGATCATTCATATTGGGAGTGGATGCCATCTGCAGAGAGATTTGTCTCACTGACGAGTTCTGGTATCTTTGGGAGCGAGCTTGAGCCAAATGAACAAGATCACGCCAAATTTGCGTCTGTACAACCCATTCTTGAAAGCGCGTTCCGACATGAAAAGGTGGTTCAAGCCTTGAGGGGAGATATTGATTTATCTGATGAGTTGGAATCGATCCTCCAAGACGTTGGTGTGACAGCCATAATTGCTTTGCCATTAGTTGTGGACAATATTCCTACAGGTGTTGTTCTGATTTCTGATTTTCAAAAGGCGCATAGTTTTCAGGAATATCAAATGTTCCTGGCGCAGTTGTTGATTAGTAATGCTGGGGTGGTTATCAGCCGCGCGCAAATGTACCAGGCCGCTGAACGTCGAGCCGATGAACTGGAATTATTGCGTCAGGCAAGTTTGACATTGACAGCCAGCCTCGATTTGCAGGTCGTCCTCGATACGATTTTGAAATACGCCCTGCATCTCATCCATAGAGCCCAAGACGCTCATATATTTCTCTATGATAAAGACCAATTGTCTTTTAAATCTGCATTATGGTCGAATGGCCGTAAAGGAAAAGTTTGGGCTAACCCTAGAAAATACGGCCTCACCTACAATGTTGCGCGTCAAGGGGAATTGATAAAGGTGGATAATATGCGAGGGCATGAATTATATGCTGATGCCCCAAAGGAATGGATGGGTTCCATTGTAGGATTGCCATTAAAAATTGGAGATCGCGTGGTTGGTGTGATGACCGTCGCTCACCCAGACGAAAACGCTTTCTCTGAAGATGAAATCAGAATTCTGCAATTGTTGGGAGATCAGGCTTCGATTGCCATAGAGAATGCCAGGTTGCATGATGAGGTAAATCGACATGCATATACTGACGCGCTGACCAGTTTGCCGAACCGGCGTGCTTTGAATGAACGTATGCAAAGTGAGTTGCATCGATCTAGACGCTATGGGCGCAAATTCAGCCTTGTAATGTTGGATTTAGATGGTTTTAAAGTGGTTAATGATAATTACGGACACCCACATGGGGATGAAGTTCTTCGAAAAATTGCTCGGCATATGTCATCAGCGATTCGGGAAGTAGATTATCTGGCACGATATGGAGGCGATGAATTTGCCCTATTACTTCCTGAAACGGATGTTGATACCGCGTATCAGATGGCAATGAGATTACAAAAAGAAGTTGCTGCTTTCAAGGTTGAGTTTGAGAAAAATATTGGCATCGATATGGGGATTTCATTTGGTTGTGCAACTTTCCCCGATCATGGTAATCAAGTGGAAAAACTATACTGTGTGGCAGATAAAAAACTCTATAGCGACAAAGATGTGCGCAATAATGGGGACTCGAAAACCGCATAACATTTCTAACAATTAATGGTCTTTTTCGTTCAACAATTCTTTCAAATCATTTAGGGTTTGTTCAACGCTGATAAATTGGATCACATGCATACCTACAGCTTTGGCGCCTTCGATATTATGTGCGAAATCGTCGATGAAAACAGCTTCTGAAGGGGCTACTTGCGTTCGATCGAGAGCAATTTGGTAAATACGCGCAGCAGGTTTCATGACACCTTCTTCACCAGAAATGATCATGGTATCAAAGGCATCTGCAAAGTTCCAGCGCTCTGTGATCACTGCCCGCAAGTCGTTCCAAGCATTGCTGAGCAACGCAGAAATATAATTCTTCCGCAGCGAGCGAATATATTCAACCAATTGATAGTCAACTTCATCGCCTGCCCAGAAACGCTTTTGAAAATCTTTGATCCCATCTTTTGAGAGATTATATGTTTGACGAACTGCTTCCCAAAGATTTGGGGCATCAATTTCGCCGCGTTGAGCCTGGTGGCCAATTTCTCCACCAAAGACGGACGTCTCCAAATGATGGCGAGTCACACCTAGCTGCGCGGCCAGGTTATCTCTTGATGCATGGTCTTCAGTGCGTACGATGACGCCGCCCATATCCCAGATGACAGCTTTGATAGACATATATTCTCCGTTTCAGCAATATTTTCTTGAAAAATTCATATTGCGATGGATTCTACTCTAATTTCCTTTCCGGAGCGGAGTTCCTTCTCATATGTGTTGAATTGGCGGCTTACCCGCATGCCTGCTTTCTTGTAGAGGCGTAGTGCGCCAGTCAGGTTATTTGCATCTACGCCCAAGGAAACACGCCGAAAACATCGGCGGTAATATTCACCGAAGGCATGCTGCAGCAATGCTAGACCAATGCCCCGTTTTCTCCAACGTCGGCGAACGGCCAGGCTGTCAACGTGCCCGCATCCATCATCTTCTTCATCTTTTCTGAGACATAAAGCGATTCCGGCGATTTCGTCTCCATCCATGGCCAGAAACCAAAGAGAAGCATCGTTGTGGTTTTCATTATTCAAAAACCAGTGGCTGAACTCGGCCAATCCTTCTTCGAAAGGCTGCGCGATATAGCCAAAGTGATCTTTGAAGGCTTCATTGTCAACGCGATAAACTGCTTCGATCACTTCTTCTGCGGTCAAAGGGGTTTGGATGCAGATACCCTCAGGCAATTTGGGCTCAGGCGGCGCGCTGTCCATATCAATTTGCATGCGGAAGTAGTGACGGATTAACTTCAGACCGAACGTATCATAGAGATGTTCGGGTGGTTCAATGGAACTGACAGCGCCTACTCGATAGGCTACGCGCAAATCTTCGGGACAGTTGGGAATGGCTAGTCTGGCACGTTGCTCGCCCCAATCAAGCAGGTAGGTGCCAATTCCCTGGCCAGTATAGTCAGGATGCACACGTCCCCAGACCCAAGGGTGCACAGGCGGATTGGAGATGGTCCACACCTCGATGTAGGCGACCAACTCCCCATCAGGTTCGAATACCAGGCGGATATCCGTTTCAGGATTGAACTTGGGCGTTGTCCAATCGTTTGCCAAAGTATTCTCCGAGAATCCTTGAATACCAAGATAATGTTGTGAGTATGTGTTGAACAGATCCGCTGCAGCGGGGATATCATCCAGACTCCCGGGGCGCGCAGTGAATCCGTTTGGAAGTTTAGAACTCATTTTATTCCTTTTAGTTTGTACTAACTCATCTTACGAACACGTAGTGAGGTTTCCCTGGAATAGGGGGTGGGGGCCAGAGCCCCCACCCCCTATTCCAGCGAGATTCTTATTAGGTTGCATAACATCAAATAGTTAACTCAAGTTGCTACCAAACAGAGCAACATCCTGAGCGGAGACGCCATAAACCAACCTTCGACTTCCGCTTCGACAAGCTCAGCGTCCGCTCAGGCCCTTTTTGGTATATTTCTCGCATTTGGACGTCGCAGTCGAAGGATAATTGAATAAGGTAGCAACTTAAGATAACTCCTATAGCGGTTTTCGGTATGTAGTGCTTTTCCGTGTGATTTTATACCCCACGCCTTCGTAAAGGTTGAGCGCGTGATTGGGGTTCTGGGTATCCACGCCGAGCAAGGTATCTTCCATGCCCATCTCGCGAAACATCTCGATGCTCTGTACCAGCAGCGAACGAGCCAGGCCGAGTCGACGCCAAGGACGCCGTACCGAGATGAACTCTGTGTAGCCGCGCTTGCGTTGGTACTCCTCGTTTTCCTTCTCGCTGACGAAATTGAGCACCATCCCGGCAACTTGATCGCCATCCCAGGCAACCTTCCAAATCTCTGGGCCAAAAGTCACCGGATCAGATAGCCAGCGTTGGTAATCTTCCTCGGTCGTTTCGGTGTGCCCCCAATGATCGATGAAGGCTTCACTCTGGGCATCCCAGATCAGGCGATAGTGATCTTCCGTCACCGGGCGAACCTGCAAACCTTCTGGCATGGGAGCTTCGGGAAGATGCGCATCAATAGGGCGTACCAATTCATATCCCCAGCGAATCCCCTCGTATCCATTGATTTTCAACAACGCGGCCACTGCGACTTGTTTTTCATTGTGCTCGTTCTGGAACAACTTCGGAGCCTCAGAAGGATGGTCGGCTGCGATTTCGTAGATGCGGCGTTCGTTATGTTTTAAGATCGCTGTGCCGATGCCTTTGCGACGCCACTCTGGGATGATCCATCCCAAGGAGTAGTATATGTAGTTGCCTTCACTTTCCTTGTACCAGCCCACCCGTCCATAGGCAATTGGCTCGTCATCGATTTCCACGAAGATCATATCGGTGAAGGGGTCGCAGTTGGTGATTGTCTCAAAGTGATGGGCAACCCCATCGAGGGTCATGGTGTAATCGAAGTCGTCGACCACTTTGCAGGCGTTGAATACATTCATAATGACTGGATAATCAGACTCCCCACGGAAGTAGCGGAATCTCAACCCTGGAATTTGTGGTGCTTCTGGAATAAAGATGTTTGTTTTTGTAGTCATGTTAGTCTCCTGCGCGAGAGGGCAATATGAATAGGCCCTCTCGCCACCCCGGTGCGAGCACTGGGGAATTGATTATTTTTCACTAGTAGCTGTTGCATCTTGCAACTTGTGACTCTCCTCTTGCAACTTGTGACTTGCGTCTTGAACCTCGCCATTCTCTGGTGTTTTAAACTTCAACCAGGCCGGGATCACGGTTAGCAGGGCAATACCAGCCGTTATTCTGAAAGGAGTTTGCGGGCTGAAGCGGGTCCAAAGCTGTGCCCCGATAGCCGGCGCTGGGAGCGAGAATAACCCCAGGCTGCTGTGCAGCAATCCAAAAGCTGTACCGCGCAATTTCTCAGGTACGGCTTTACTGGTCAGGGACTGATACGCTGGGGACATCATCCCCACACCTATCCCAAAGACTCCCCAGGCGACAGCATAGCCCCAAAATGTATATACATTTAGGAAGATGATGATGCCGATGGCATCCAGGGCAAATCCAATCACGATGGCTACGCGTTCACCCTTAGCGTCGGCTAATTTGCCCGCGGGGATCGTGGTGATCATATTGGCAATGCCAAAGACAGAGGCCAAGAGACCGATATTGCGCATGCTCAATCCGCCGATTTCTTCCAGGTAGAGCGACTCGAGGGTGAAGGACATGGTGTAGGCGATGTCGCGCACGCCGTCGGTGATCAAGATCCACGTCATCAGCCCGCCTGCCAGCAGCAATCCAGCCATGGCGCCGAGTTTTTCTTTGAGACTGCCAAACGAGAGTTTCTCAGGATTGGCCTCTGCGTCTTGAGCAGCCGTGCGCGCCATGCCGATGCGGATGACGGCGGCGACAGTGTAAAGAATACCCGCAGCAACGAGCATCAACCGGAAGCCGTATTCATCGGCCATCCACCCTCCCAGCGGCGGCCCGATGATCACCACCAGCATGAATATGCTTTCAGTGGCCCCGAATACTCGGGCGCGGTTCTCTTCCGAGGATTGCTCGGCGATGAAGGCGCTGAAGCTTGGGCCTACCAAAGAACGTGTGATGGCCCCCAGCCCTTCACCCAGCAAAACCCACTGCCAGGTAGGCGCAAGGATAACGCCCACGTAAGAGACCACACCAGCGATACTGCCAATGGCAATACTGCGCAGGCGCCCTAAAGAGTCTGAAATCCAGCCGCCCAAAATTTGAAACACCAACGGAACGATGCGTGATAAGGTAAAAAATAAACCTACCTGCAACACATTAGCATTGAGGTTCTTCAAATAGAGCGGCAAAATAGAGCCGTACATGCTGCCGCCAATATTGGCCAGCACCATGGCTCCCATAAATAGTTTGAGCGTGTTGTTAAGCAGCGGTTCTTTCTTGGCTGCTTTTTCTTGCGATTGCATTCTTCTCATTCCTTTCTAGAACTGACGGCTACATAGCCGGTCGTTCCCACAGAGAAAATGTTTTTGTCACTGGGATAGTTTTCCAATACTTGCGTTTGGTTCCATCCCCAGGTTCTTCAAACCGCGACCACTGGTAACCTTGATTGACCAAGAACTGATGCCAGCCTTGATCGCGGTCGTTGATGGCATTCATCACATCCATCTCGGCCTGACGTACTTGCACTGCAGAGGCACCAGGGTCTGATTTCGCCAAAACTCGCTCGACCCATTGGCGGATTTCTGGGCATTTATTGCACAGATACCAGGCGATAACAGGATTGGCTCGTAGAGCAATACCCAGCTCGGGTTCTGGCAGCCAACCTGGCAACCAGGACAGTTGTGCCCGTTCGAGCAGCAGAAGACTGTTGAAGGGCAGATTTTTTACATCGATCCAGTTTAGAGCCATTTTTTTCTCCATTCTTATTTCAAATCAACACATCTTTAGGCGTGACATCCTCTCTCAGTACCTCGCAAGGGTTTGGCGCAGGGAATACTGGTAATGGCAGAGGCATAAATACAAAAAGGCCACGGGTTTGCGAAGCATTCCGTGGCCAGGGTAGACGCCATACGGCGCCAGATATAAAAAAACCACGGGCTTGCGGTCCGAAGGACACCCGTGGCTCGTAAAAATTTAGGCTAGGCTAAATATCTCAGTCAGTAGGCGCACTCCGAGTCAGCAAAACATCTCCACCGATATCGGCGGAGCGGCGGACTTTAACAAGCATTGAGAAATAGTTCTGCATCTTAGTGCGCTCTCCTTTCAAGAATTTTAGCGGGAGCTAGTCTAATCGCTTTCACGCAGCATGTCAAGGTTAATCGGAGATTAAAATTAAAATTTTGGATTTGAACAGGAATTTGAAGTGTTATTGCGGTATATGGTGTGCTAAAATCAAGAAGAAATACCCTGGAGGCACTGATGGCCGAGATAACCGATATTCGCCCCTCCCCGATTGCCGGGCAGTGGTATCCTGGCAGCGCCGAGCGCTTGAGAACCAGCATTGATGGTTATATGGATGCTGCTGATCTACCTGCGATTGATGGCGATATTATGGCCATTGTGGCCCCTCACGCCGGCTATGTCTACTCTGGACCTGTCGCCGGTCATGCATTTGCGGCTGTGAGAGGTCAAAGCCCAGAGATGGTTGCCGTTATCTCGCCGCTGCACCAACCTTCTCCAAATGCCCTCTTCACTTCGGATCATGATGCTTACAAAACTCCCTTAGGTTCCGTGCTGATTGACAAACAGGCTGTTCAAGATTTGGATGATCGCTTGAAAGCCGAGTTAGGATTTGGCCTATCGAATGTGCGCAATGATGGTGAGCACTCCTTGGAGATCGAATTGCCGTTCTTGCAGCGGGCTTTAGCAGGTGAGTTTAAGCTTCTGCCTGTGATGGTGCGGGAGCAGACTGAAGCGATCACTCATGCTTTGGGGAACGCTCTGGCCCAAACATTGGCACAGCGGGACTGCCTCTTAGTGGCCAGCACGGATTTGTCCCATTTCTACTCCCAGGAGATTGCCAACGATTTCGACGAAACGATGCTCAGTTTGCTGGAATCCTTTGACCCTGAAGGTTTCCTAAAAGCTGAGGAAGAGCAAAAAGGTTTTGCCTGTGGGCGCGGTGCGGTTGCTGCCATATTGTGGGCTGCCAAAGAATTGGGCGCCGATAAAGTAAAAATCGTCAATTACGCTACATCCGGTGATGTCAGTGGAGATTATTCAAGGGTTGTTGGCTACGGCGCAGCAGTGATTTATAAATCAAATTATTGAACTTTACATATGTGAGTGCACTGAAAAAACTACCAGACGAGGGCTTCCGCCGGAATATATGGGGGTGGTTGCACCGCAACCACCCCCATATATTCTGGCGGGATACTCGCTTGGTGGCTTTTTGCAGTAGAGTCATATGTTGATAAACTTTTGATTGTCATGCCGAGCGCAGCGAAGCATCTCTGCAGAGACTCTTCGGTCGGGCACATCGCTCCCTCAGACTTGTACTGAGCCTGTCGAAGTGCTTGTGCTGAGCCTGTCGAAGTGCTTGTGCTGAGCCTGTCGAAGTGCTTGTGCTGAGCCTGTCGAAGTGCTTGTACTGAGCTTGTCGAAGTGCTTGTACTGAGCTTGTCGAAGTACCTGTCCTGCGACCGAAGGAAGTGTCGAAGGAGTGAGGTGCGTAATTAATTTATGTGAACATCAAATAGTAGAGAGAAAACAATGGAAAATATCGGAATAGACCTATTAAGATTACTTGCGGTTTTCGTGCTTGTATTGGCAAATGGTTTCTTTGTGGCCGCAGAATTTGCCTTAATAAGCGTCCGGGGGACGCGCATCGCTGAACTTGTAGCAAATGGAAACCAGGCTGCAAAATGGGCGCAAAAAGCGCTCGAAAATCCGGACCAGGTGATAGCAGCAACGCAGTTGGGTATCACTTTGGCCAGCCTGGGCCTGGGTTGGGTTGGAGAACCGGCCTTATCCCATTTATTGGAGCCGCTAATTCAACTTTTTCCCGGAGAGATGCAAAGCGAAGTCTCCCACAGCCTTTCGTCGGGATTGGCATTTGCGATCATCACGTTTTTGCATGTTGTTGTTGGTGAATTAGCGCCAAAATCCATCGCGCTACAGAACCCTGAAGACACATCCCTTTGGGTTGCCAGGCCAACACTGTGGACAGAATGGATTTTCAAACCTTTCATTTGGGCACTGAATGGCACTGGCAACTGGCTGCTTAAACTGGTTGGAGTCGAACCCGCTGCAGGCCATGAATTAGTTCACTCGGTAGAAGAATTAAAGATGATCGTTTCTGCTAGCGCCGAATTGGGTGTAGTTGAAGCTGAAGAACGCAAAATGCTCCACGCAGTATTCGATTTTGGCGAACTCTTGGTGCGTCAGGTGATGATTCCCCGAACAGAAATCTTAGGCTTCGAGGCCGATATGAACTTAGATGAAAGCATCAACGTTGCCACCCTTTCCACTTTTACGAAATTCCCAGTTTATGACGATAACCTCGATAATATCCTTGGAGTTGTCCATATCAAAGACCTATTACGTGCTGAACATGATCCTGATCGGAAAAGCTTCCTGGCGCGTGATCTCATTCGAGAGGCCTATTTTGTGCCAGAGAATGTTCCGGTTCGGCGTGTATTAAAAGAGTTCCGTGCTCGAAGACAGCATATTGCCATCGTGATGGATGAATTTGGCGGTACGGCCGGACTTGTAACCCTCGAAGACTTAATGGAAGAGATTGTTGGCGAGGTCAGTGACCCCTTTGATGTCGCCCAACCCGAAATTCAAAAAAACCCCGATGGATCAGTGACACTAGATGGATTGGCCTTGATCGAAGAGGTCAATGACGCTTTAGGAATCAATCTCATCGAACCTCACTATGACACCATCGCTGGTTTCATTTTGGGAAAGTTTGGGCGCATCCCAGCAGTGGGTGATGCTATTGAAGTGGAGGGTTTTTGTTTCCAAATCGTATCCATGGACGGCATGCGCATTGAGAAAATCAGCCTAAGCCCAATTGAAAAGCGCGAAAAATAGGGTATCCATCAGTGTCTCTACTGCAAAAAGCCACCAAGCGAATTTCCCGCCGGATTATATGGGGGTCGT
>JADHTJ010000163.1 GCA_016785015.1 Anaerolineales bacterium | reverse complement strand
TAGTAGAAATTCTCTAAATCAGTTGTCACTC
Source organism: Anaerolineales bacterium (assembly GCA_016785015.1). Taxonomy (GTDB): domain Bacteria; phylum Chloroflexota; class Anaerolineae; order Anaerolineales; family UBA11858; genus NIOZ-UU35. The sequence continues at coordinate 9,418 of JADHTJ010000163.1, read as the reverse complement.
TGAGCGCAGCGAAGAGTCCCTAATCATTCCAACATTTCGCTTGTAAAGGGTAGAGATTCTTCGCCCCTCGCCGTAGGCGCGCCTTTGGCGGGGGCTCAGAATGACATTTGGGTTGAAAAGTATCAGAATTTCTTAGCTGCTAGATTCTTGGCGCTAACCGTTGAACAAGTTCTAGAAGTTGGCCGAGGTGTTCAAGCTGGAAGTAATCGATTGCCTCCCGTTCATGGTCACTAACATCCTCGTGGAACCAGGCGACTTCGTGGGGGATGTGAACGGCTTTTCCCCCAATATTGATCACCGGCAAGATATCGGATTTGAGAGAATTGCCCACCATGAGAAAATTCTCTGAGGCGATACTATTTCGCTTTAGAACCTTTCGATATATAGCTTCGGTTTTATAGCTGACCACTTCAATGGCGTTGAAATATCCGGCCAGCCCCGAGCGCTCGACTTTGCGTTCTTGCTCGTACCCCTCTCCCTTGGTGATCAGAATCAAGTCGTATTCGGAAGATAATGCTGATAAAACTTCCTCTGCATAAGGATTTATGGGGAAATTCTCTGTCAGCATATCTCTGATCAATTCAATCAATTGGATTAACTGATCGCTGTCGAAGGATTTTCCTGTAAATCTGGCGACATTTTCCAGCATTGAGAGGGCGTAGCTCTTTACGCCATAGCCATACAGCGATATATTGCGCACTTCGGCCTGGTCAAGTTGGTAAAAAAGTTCGTCGTAATTCTCGCTGCCTCCCAAGATTTTCGCGATTTTGGGCTTAGCCTCGTGGTAGATATATTCGTAATCCCAAAGGGTGTCGTCTGCATCGAAACCGATCACTTTGATCATAATAATTTCTCCTTACGAGATTTCCGAAGTTTCAAAAACTTCGGAAGTCTTGGTAGATAATTTATTTTTCAAGCAACAAGTCAGAGATTATATTTCGGTCATCTGGAGTGTAGGATTCTACAAATTTTCGGTATTCCTGGCATGATGAAAATTGGGACAAGATGATGTCGGGGTTTGGTAGGGTTCCTTCTCGGATTCCAATGTAATCGCGATAGCTGGAAAACTCCCAATCTTCGGGGTGATTTGCCAAGTTAGCTTCAACAGGGTTCATATGTATGTAGCGTGACAAATGGAGAAGATAGTTATCAGTTTGAATGTGTTTGGCTTGGAAAGCACCTTGAAATAAGGACCCAACACGATCATATCTATTGTTCATTGCTTTAGTGTAGGAAATGGAGAATACGCGCATTGCGTTCGAAACTGCTTCTGAAACTTCCGAAGTCTCCAAGATTTCGGAAGCTTTAAAAACATTGACTCGTACAAGTAGATGATAGTGATTAGGCATCAAGCAGTATGCTACGATCTCTAGAGCAGGAAGCAAGTAATCACGTACCTTCCTAAGAAAGAACAAATAATTAGCTCTTTTATGAAATGTTGGCTCGCGATTGTTGCCACGATTATAGAAATGATAGTGTTCGTTTGCGATAAAAATCATGTTGCGTTTTGGCATGTTTATTCCCAAGACTTCCGAAATCTTAAAGATTTCGGAAGTCTGAAATTGCTATTCAAGCAAGCGCTCCTCGTAAATTCGTCTAATCGTCTCCTCGATTTCTGGCTCGCGCACTTCCAGATCGCGGATGCGGTATTTGGCGGAGAGCTGCCCGATTAACTCCGATGCGCTGATATCGTCACGTGAGAAAAGATATGAGACACGCGAACCATCTACGTGGGAGATTTCAGCGCTGTCAATTATGGGCTCATCGTAAACCTCGGCGAATTCAACCAACAACTCTCTCTTGCTGCTGAATCTTTCTTTCAACGAATTCAGCGCCCCATCGAAAAGTAATTTGCCATGGTCGATGATCAGCACTCTTTGGCAGAGTTTCTCGACATCCGAGAGGTCGTGCGTGGTCAAGATGACGGTGGTGCCGCGCTGACGATTGATCTTCTGGATAAACTGGCGGATGCGCTCCTTGGCGACCACGTCCAGGCCGATAGTAGGTTCGTCGAGGAAGAGCAAATCGGGGTCATGAAGCAGCGCGGCGCATAAGTCGGCGCGCATACGTTGGCCAAGGGAGAGGGCGCGCACCGGAGTATCCAGGAAGGGGTCCAGTTCGAGGGTGTCACGAAATTCTTTGAGATTGGCTGTGAACCTGTCAGCTGGGATTTTGTAAATATACTGCAGCAAACTCAAAGATTCGATTACCGGCAAATCCCACCAGAGCGTAGTACGTTGCCCAAACACGGCACCCACGCGCGAGACATATTTCTGGCGCTCTTTCCACGGGACCAAATTATTAACCAAGAGTTCGCCGCTGGTCGGGACCAGCAATCCAGTTAACATTTTGATGGTCGTCGATTTACCCGCGCCGTTGGGTCCGATATATCCAACCAGCTCACCAGCCTGGATATTGAAGCTGATCTCGTCTACGGCACGCACGATAGTATGCTGGCGCGAGAATAGATTGCGCACTGCGCCCAGGGTGCCGCGATGGTGCTTGAAAACCTTGAAATGCTTGGAGAGATTTTGCACGCTGATGATAGCCATGTTAGGTTCCCGTAGATTGATAGTGCCGGATGCCAAAACGCCAAATCACCAGCGCCATGAATAGCATCCAGAGACCAGCAAGAGGAGCCAGGAATGGCGCAAAAGCCGGCATGTTGAAAGGGTCGGGCAGCTCGAGGATGTAGAGTGCGGGATAGTAGTTGAGGAAGATGGCGGGGACGATGAAGGTGAAGAAATTGCGCAAGATCGTGGGGAAGATGTGCATGGGGTGGGAGATCATCATGGAGCCGCCATAAGTGAAGATGTTGATCGCCTCGATGGATTCGACCGTCCAGAAGGAGATCGTTGCCCCAATGATGAACAAGCCCCCAAAGAATGCCACCTGGCTGACGACCACTGTGCCGGTTAGTAGCACCTTGAGCGGAGTCCAGTCGATGGGGTTCATACCCACGGCGCTGACGACGATGCCAACACCCACGGCGATTTTCCCGATACGCCGCAGCATGAACTTGGAACCCAGAACTTGCAGCGTGATATTAATTGGGCGGAGTAGAAGCTGGTCGAAACGACCTCGGCGCACAAATTGTCCGAAATAGCCAGGATCGAAGCCGCTGAAAAAAAGATCCATGACGCCAAAGGAGAGTTCTGCTAATCCAAAGATAAAAGCCACCTGACCCAGAGTCCAACCCTTGAGAGTCTCGAAGCGGGCGAAGACTAAGGCTAACGATGCGTATTCCAGCAGCGCGATTAATCCAGTTCCGGCAATCTCCACAAAGAAGGAGAGTCGGTACTGCATCTGGCTGCGGATTTGCACGCCAATCAGGCGGCGGTAGAGTTGGAGTGTTTGAAGCATGTTTTATGAAAAGTAACCAGTAATCAGATTGCAGTGGCCAGTGGTTGGTGGGTAGTGGATGGTATTTCGTTCTACACAGCACTGATTACTGAACACTGATTACTGTTTCTCGCACTACCCTCCGAGGATGACAAGCCGCCTCACACCCATTCTGAGCACCAACTGCCCGGCGGCGACCAGACCTACTATCCACAGTACCTGGTTGAGCAAAGCCAAGACGATTTCCGGGCCTTGTAAAACTCCCAGATAAACTTCCATGGTTGTGTTCATCATGTGTGGAAAGGGCAGCAAATAGCTGATGCGGATCACCCAATCTGGGTAGAAGCGCAGCGGCATCAGGAAGCCAGAGAAGAACCAGGAAAGCACAAAGAAGAAGCGCAAGATACCTAAAGCGTTGGGAGTCCAGAAAGATGTCAGGTTGATCAGAAAGCGCCAAGAAAAGCTGACCAGTAAACTCAATACCATACTGGTTGCGATCGCGGAAATATGTGTCAACCCGCTCGGCCAATACAGGTCGAAGAGAAAGGCGTAGCCGATCATCACGGTCACACCGCGCAGTAAAAAATTGACCAAGGCGCGCCCAACATCCTGGGCCAGCCAGAAGCTGAAATAATTCATCGGCTTGAGCAAATCCGAGGCGATATCCCCGGTGTAAACCGTGTTCATCAGCTCGAACCATGAGAACATGTGCAGGTAGCCGATCAGCGCCTGTCCCAGAGCGGCGTATGTGATCGCTCCCTGTAGGGTGATGCCCTCCACCTCAGTTTGCAGATCATACAAAGCTACAAATATCGACGCCCGCAAAATGCCGAAGAAAAAATTGGTCACCAGACCGGCGACTGTGGCAGCCCGGTAGGTCAGATGACGTTGAAAGGATATTTTGGTCAGTTCCCAGAAAAGACGCATGAGACAGTGGACAGTGGGTAGTGGACAGTGGTCAGTATCCGAACCTGTATTTTAACGTAAAATGGCTGCGTTGCTTGAAATTGCGCATGTCGCGGTAGGGCAATCGCATGCAGCCCAGGACGGCAGTTGAAATTGCACCAACGGTTGCAAAGTCGCCCTACGGCAACTAAGAATCAACCTGCCTACGCAGGTTGATTCTTAGTCGCCGATTTTCAAGAAAAACTTTTCGTCTTAGCGTCTTGGCGTGAGATTTTAGATATTATATCTTTTCAACTTTGACGATCTTGATTTGATTTTTACCAGCACTCTTGGCCGCGTAAAGCGCTTCATCAGCAATACCGAGAGGGTTTGATTTATTGGACTGTAACTTGGTGACGGCAGCAACCCCAATGCTGATCGATATTTCGAGTTCACCTCGATCTGTTTTTACGGGTTTTGAAGTAATCGATGACAGGAGACGTTTTCCTATTGTGGATGCATACTCATAATCTGCTTCAACGAGAACAATAATGAACTCATCGCCTCCGTAGCGTGCAAGCAAATCTATGGTGCGCAAATTGCTTTCCAAGCGTCTGGCAACTGAGATTAGCACCTGATCACCGATCAGGTGTCCAAATGAATCATTGATGCTCTTAAAATTATCGATATCCAATATCATCAACGACAAAGGATGATTGAAACGGGTTGCGCGTTCGATTTCAATTTTCGCATCTCTGATAAATTTTCGCCGATTATCTAACCCCGTTAAGCTATCTGTCAATGCCAGTTGCTCAAACCCCTTAGCCTGTTCAATAAATTGAGATCGCTGAATGGCCAGAGCTGCCTGATGACTTACGGCAATCGATAGCTGAACATCATTTTGATCAAAGGGCGGGGCATTTGTATCTGTTTTGTAAGCATAGATTATGCCGATCGCTCCCTTATTGAGCAAAATGGGCACACACAATGCTGTTTGTATTAGAAGTTGGTGAGCACTATCACTGATTGATTCTATGTGATATGTGTCCGGGATGACAATTACAGATTTTTTTGAAATGGCTTGTTCAGAAATCGATCTTGAAAAATCGAAAGAATCGATATTGTCAAATTGATTACCAAGTATTACCCGACATTTATCTGCGGCAATTGCGGTTTGGAGAAAATTGGAAATCTCCTCTAGCACCAGATCGAGATCAAGAACAGTCGTGATTCGGGAAGTAAACTCATGGAGCAGAATCGAACTTTTATCAACAGATTCAATCAAGAGGTCGCGAGTGATCGGTTGTGTATCTGATAAGTCAACGTTTTCGGTCGACGAATTATTACGAGAGTCTGCGTTCGATGAAATACGAATAACGTGAAAGCCTATTCTTATCTGATCTCCAATGCTTAAGGCGAACGGCTCGGTGAGGAGTTTGCGATTTACAAAAGTTCCATTCAGACTGTCCAAATCGCGAATAAGGATAGCGTCTTCCTGGCATACTATTTCTGCATGATGTCTTGAAGCGGACTCATCGTCGATGACGATATCATTTCCCGAATGGCGACCAAGAACATATCGTCCCTGTTTTAAAACATATTCGTGTGGTTCTTTCGAGGTTGAGCGGACAGACAATTTCCACATGAATTTCTTTCTCCTAAGATTGTCCTAACTATCCAATACACTGTCTCACGCATTTTATGAGGAATTTCCATTGTACCCCAAATACAAATGCGGGTCGCTATGTGGACCCGCATTTCCGTTTAAATACTATGATGAGATTGTTTATCTACTGTAATTGACCCACAATCTCCTCTACATTTTCCAAAATCTCCCCCGACTCGACCAACTCTTTCATCACATTATGATCTGGATAAAGAGGTCGATCCTCGTCGAGATATTCGACGTGCTTGCGAACAACATCTTTGGCTGCTTGAACGCCTTTGCCAGGTGTGAAATCACGAAAATCCAGGCCCTGCGCTGCGCCCATGAACTCGATACCCAGAACGCCATAGGCATTTTCTAATATTTGAATATTCTTGATAGCCGTGTTCATCCCCATCGAGACGAAGTCTTCCTGGTCTGCCGCGGCGGGGATCGACATAATGCTGGCCGGCGCGGAAAGGATGCGCTGCTCGGTGATCAGCATATCAGCGGTGTACTGGCTGAGCATCATCCCCGACATCATCCCGGCGCCTTTGGTCAGGAACGGCGGCAGGCCCACGCTCAGAGCGGGGTTGGTCAGGCGGTTGAAGCGCCGCTCGGAGAGCACGCACACCATCGTAATCGCTGCACCGGCCATGTCCATTGGTAGGGATACAGGTGTTCCTTGGAAGTTGGCACCTGTTAAAGTGAGCTGATATTCCGGGAAGAAGATGGGGTTATCGCCAACACCATTGAGTTCGATCTCCACCTGGCTGCGCGCATAGACGATAGCATCAACCGCCGCGCCAATCACCTGCGGAGTCGAACGCATGGAATAAGCATCTTGCACTTTGACCTTCAATTTTCCTGTTACCAGGTCGCTGCCCGCCACGAGTTTGTTCAAGTTCTGCGCCGTCTTCACCGCGCCGCCGAAGCCGCGCACCTGGTGCAAACGTTCGTCGTAGGGCTTCATGTTGGCGAACAAAGCTTCCAGAGTCATGGCGCAGGCGATTTGAGCTTGCTTGAGCCAGCGCTCCATCTCATAAATATGGATTGCGCTCATGGCAGTCAGCAGGTTGGAGCCATTTATCGTCGCTAAGCCATCTCGGGCTTTGAGTCCGGGGATGGCTATGCCAGCTTTTTCCATGGCCTTGTCACCCGGCAGGCGTTCGTCTTTGTAAAAGGCTTCGCCTTCACCCATCAGCAGCAAAGCAATCTGCGACATGGGCGAAAGATCCCCGCTGGCCCCCACGGAGCCCTTCTGGCAGACCACCGGCGTGAGCCCCTTGTTGAGCATATCGATCAGCGTCAGCGTGATCTCTGGCCGGCAGCCCGACCTGCCATGAGCGTGCACATTGATGCGCCCGGCGATTGCTGCGCGCACATACTCGATTGGCGCGGGCTCCCCGATCCCTGCGGCGTGGTTGTAGATCAAATAGCGCTGGAATTGCTTGGTCTGTTCGTCCGTCAACACAACTTCCGAAAATTCCCCGATGCCAGTGTTGACGCCGTACATGATCTCGCCCGCCACGATCTTTTCTTCGAGCATGGCGCGGCAAACTTTGATGCGTTCCAGCGCCTCGGGGTGCAGTTCCACCTTTTCGCCATGCCTGGCGATGCGAACCAGCTTTTCAATGGTCAGCCCAGATCCATCCAGAACAACGGTCATTTTTCTCTCCTTTGATTTTTCGGCTAGGACAGACTTCCGAAGTTTTGCACGACTTCGCAAGTCTCCCAGATAGTGTGCGTTGTTCGGATTATTGCAGAAACTATTCCCCCTGGCAAGTGGAAATTGTCATTTTTATTAGCAAGCAAGATGAATTGCCAGCGCCACGGAGGCTTGGTCAGCACTCCCTGGAGATCATCTACGCTCGGAGAGGAACCTTACTCCTACCGTCATTTTGGGTTGATACATTCTATGAACAAGCCTTAGGGTAGAAGCCCATCCTCGATGGACTCCTTTTACACGATTTCGCGTTCAACGATCCCGGATAAACACCCAATTGCACCCGCAGCTTTGGCCAATTCGCTGATATCAACAGTATGGCACTTGACCCCCAGGGATTCATAGTAGGTCTGTGAGTTAGTTTGTCCTGCTGCCATCAAAATTTCCTTGGGGCCAAGGGTGACGAAGTTGAATGCCATCGCGTTGGCTGCTTCGGCCTCGTCTGGGACAAAGAGCACTTCATAACCGCGTTCGCGCAGCGCATCGATTGCCGCCCAAGAAACTCGGTACGGCCAGGCAACAGCCAGGTCTTTGTCGAGGAAGCGCAAGATGCCCATATGGTGCATGGAGCCAATTGGCAAATCCACCACGATGGCCTCGACACCCATGGCGTTGAGCGCTTCGCTGACCTGTGCCGCGCCCTCAGCATTGGTGCGCAGCCCGCGCCCGATCAGCGCAGTCTGGGGATCGATCCACAGACAGTCAGCCCCCTCGAAGGTGGCATTGCCTCGCAGTGTTCGAACAACTGGAATTCCAAGATCAGCCAGACGCCGGGCAACCCAGCGCTCCTCTCCAGCTCGCACTGTCGAGGCTGGTCGCCCCAGAATGGCGCCCTCGGGGGTCATGGCGAACAAATCGGCGCAGAACATCTGGTTGGGGGTGGGGGTTTGCTCGGGCTCTACGTAGTGCACCGTCACACCTGCCTCATGATAGGCCTGGGCCATGGCGGCATGCTGCTTGCGGCCGACCGCCAAGTCGACTTTGTCCAACATTTGCACCGTATCCGGATCGGCGAGATTGTCCCATTCTTCTCCCGGCTTATGCAGCAGAACGGTCTTGAGTTTTCCCCACTCGCTGTTGATCCCCGAGGCAGTCCACAATGAGCCTATTTCTTCTCTGTGTGACTGCGTGCGGGGCAGCCAATTTCTGCCGCCATAGGCAGCGCGATAGATAGTAGAAAATTTCGTATTGTGCATAGAAATATTGTACTATGACCTTCATGTAAGCATGTTCCGGTTAGAAATCGGGTCTCACACGGCAATTTGCATAGAACCTAGAAATTTAGGCTCTTTGATGTTGTGTGTGGGTCAAACTTTTTTGTACACGGATGACTCTACTGCAAAAAGCCACCAAGTAAGTTTCCCGCCGGAATGGGGCTGTCCCGAAAGGTCAACCTAGAATGGTTGAAAAAAGGCCCGATGAGGCCATTAGGCAGCCGCCAATTTGATGAAATTATGAGCCAAGGAGAGCAATCCCAATTCCGTGCGGACTTTCTGCAGTCCTCGGAGCATAAATCTGCTAAAGTTGCGATTGTATTTGATATGCCCGAACACGCTTTCTACATCCCAGCCACGGCGAGAACGCAATTTGACTCCTTTTTCAGAAGTCAAAAGCTGTCTGGTTTGTTCTTTCAAGCGCCAGTAATTCCAACTGACTTTGATGCTGCGGTTGCCGTCCCCGCGCGTGCATTGATCTTTGAGGGGGCACGCTCCACAATCGGAACAGATGTAGCGGTGGCTTTGGACAGAATAGCCGTTTGCGGTTTTTCGGGTATCAGAGTGATCGAAAGGCAAGGATTGTCCGTTGGGACAGGTGAAACA
>JADHTJ010000162.1 GCA_016785015.1 Anaerolineales bacterium | reverse complement strand
TCAAAGGCACGGTGATAAATCGGGTGAGCTGCCACCCGTTAGCACCATCAATACGGGCACTCTCGATAACTTCTCTGGGAACAGTTTGCAAAGCTGCCAAAATCAGCAGGGTCACAAAGGGCAATGCACGCCAGCAGGCAGCCAGGATCAGGTAGATCATCGCCGGAGAAGGCGGAAATGGAAAATCGCCAAACCAGGGAGCAGGCCGAACTGCTGTTAGAACTGACAACCCATTAGGGGGGAAAAATTCCGGCCTCTGCAAAAAGCCTGAGAATAGGCCATAATCTGGCGCTACCAGCAACCGAAAAACCATACCTGCGATGATGTCGGCAATAATCCAGGGAACGAAAAGCAGGGTGATATACAACCCAGATAAACCTACATTCTGTTTCAGCAACATTGCAATTAAAAATCCGGCGGTTAATGTTAAAGCCGCATAACCAACCAAAAAGATAACCGTGTGCCCGATACTTTCTTCGAAAAGCGCTGTATTGAACAAACGAGTGAAATTTCCGGTGCCGACATAGTCCCATACCCCTGCAGGAGTGCGATCATGGAAACTCAACCAGGTGGTGTAAAATGCCGGATAAAACTGAACGATAATTAAAACGATCAGCGTAGGCAGGATAAGCCAAAAAGGGAGAGATTTTCGGGACCATCTCCTGATAGTCTCGGCGAGGGAACCTTTAATCATTAATACTCCTTTCGACATCAGGAAAACCAAAGCAACTGAATTTCAGAAAGTTAATATTCATGTATGAGTAAAGATAATAGCAATAAATATGCAGCAAGGTGACAAGGGATCAACAACACCTTGTCACCTTGCATTTAGTTAGACATTTACAATGCGTGGTACATCCGGTTTACAGAAATTAGCGACCGGCGTTGTATTCATCCTGAACGGCGGTCAACTCGGTGACGATATCAGCGGTGGGATCCTCTTTGACCAGCTTGTAGATCACGTTCATGATCATTTCGGCGGCCAATTCACGATTCTCCAGTGTGCCGTACCAGGGGGTGCAGACGCTGCTCTCTAAAGCGACAGCCGCTTCCTGGTAGAACGGGAGCTGCAGATCGGGGTGATCCAGCATGGCCAGGTTAGCGGGGAAGCCAGCACCTGGTTCCAGGACGAACCTCGGGTTCTGTTCGGGGGTCATCACCCAATTGATGTAATCATAAGCAGCCTCGATATTCTCGGCACCAACTGGAACGCCAAACCCTTGGATATCGATACCACAACCCGGGGTCTGTCCATCAGGTGCAAACATTGCTCGCAAGACCACGTCTCCGGCGGCAATCGCGTCGAGCATATCATCAGCACTGCCTTTGCTGTATGCGGTGCCATCAGGAGCGGTCAGGGGGTTGATGTAGCGGTAGCCAAACAGGCCGGTGGGGATCGCACCAGCGGAGGCATCTTTGAAGGAATCTTCTTCCACAAAGCCGCCTGCGAAAACGGTCTCGGGGTTGTAGCCCTCGGCGACGGTCATGCGCAGGAATTCGATGGCTGCCACAGTCTCTGGGGAAGTGAGGTACATATTGCCCTCGCCATCTTCATAGGTGCCGCCATAAGATGAAATCAGCGACCAGACCATACGGCCAACACCATTGCCGGCATAAGCGGTGGAACCGAAGTAAGTCCAGGCAAATTTGCCTTCGGCTTTCAGGCGTTCGGCATTTTCTACGAAGGCTTCCGGTGTGGTGGGGTAGCCATCAGGGTACATATCAGCCCAGACGTAGGTCAGGTGCGGGCGCATGGCTCCTGGGATACAGAGCAAGCTGCCATCTGGGGCGGTACAGGATGCGATGCCGCTGGGGTCCATATCGGCCCACCAAGATTGGGCCTGTGCCCATTCTGATAGGTCTTGCAGGGCGCCGTTGTTGTAATAAATCATAATGTTCTGGCTGCCCAATTCGATGATGTCGGGCACGGTGCCGCCAGCGATCACGGCTGCAATCAATTCCTGAGGCATCTTGTCCCAGGCTTTGGGGCGGTTGACCCAATTCCATTTGCCTTCGAATTCCTCGTTGAACTGTGGAATGGTGTCACGCAGATACTGATTCCCAACGCGCTCGTCGCTGGCCGGGTCTTCGTTGGTTTCATCGTACTGGTACCAGGTGAGGAAATCAACCTCAGCATCTACCGAAGCCGCCGCAGCAGCCTCAGCAGCTGCCTGGGCATCTTCCAGCGCCGCCTGAGCTGATTCTAGCTCCGCCTGAGCAGCTGCTAGTTCATCTTCGCTAGCTGAAGCTGCTTCTCCTGCTTTGGCCTCTGCTTCGGCCAGTTTAGCTTCCATCTCGGAAAGCTGGGCTGCAGCTTCTTCGGCCGCTGTATCAACAGCCGGTGCTGCAGGGGCACACGCTGCCAGAGATACCGCCAACAGTGCGAAGATTATTACGAACGATAGAGTTTTATTCTTGCTATTCATTCTTATACTCCTTAGACAATTAATTTGTAAGTTTAATACAAGTGTCTAACATATCTATATACTATTATGGGAACAAACACCTCCTTTCATTGAATTACTGATACTTGCCACCCTTCCATATGTGCCAAAACTTGATGGCTATCAGACTCGGCCATTGATCGCAGATTATCGCGAATAACTACCGTCCGCATGATTTCTACGGTCATAGATTGCCAGTAACAAAAAGCACATCGAAACTCCAAAGTTTCAGTGAATTCGGAAGTCCAATGCGCTTCTTGAAAATGGGCATCTTTTTTTGATCGATCACCATTTCTGTTTTGGTTTTACCAATGCACGAATCTTAATTTCTATGAATAAGCCTTATTTTTAAATTACAGCAGTAAGAAAAAAGGAATCTATGGCACAATAAGGTTGTTCTATAGGATAAAGCATTTATCATTCTGTGTCAAGTATAACTTAATTCACATACGAAATATTCATTACAACTTGACGAATACTCGATAATTAGGTACATTTTTGCTTAGCGCTTACGGGATTTTAATATTTACTTCACAGTTTGGTGCAATATCTGATGTATTGCTAATCTCGGTATCAAAACTATAATCCTTTCGGCAATGGTTATTAAAAGATAAAAAAAGGATATCTGCTTAGCCTCCCCCGTATGCTGCGGGGAGAATTTCACAAAGGCGAAAGCCTGAGTAGTTACTAAATAAGGAATCCAACATGAAATACAAAGTCATTTTTACGACAGATCGAGGGGAGTGGCACCAGCAAACTGCACTGAAAAGTGCACCCGCAAATCTAGATATCTCCATACTACGTGTCCCGGATAAAGAAACTTTGGTCAATGCATTACAAGATGCTGAGTTCTTGATCTCTGAGCGATTTGGGATTATTGATAACGAAATAATTCATAATGCCCCCAAACTCAGATTGATCCAACGCCTGGGTTCGCTGGTCCATGATATTGATTTGACAGCCGCGGCCCAAGCCGGAGTAGCAGTGTGCTACAAACCAATCAGTGGGGTAATTCGAGTAGCTGAACACCTGGTCATGCAGATGCTAGCTGTCAGCAAGAAATTGCGGGAAGTAGAAGCTATTGCACTAGCGGCCAGCCCTGAATGGGGCAAAAGTCACCGCACAGATGAGGACACCTTTGCCTATAATTGGTCAGGGCGCACAGGGGTCGGCCAAATCTGGGAAAGGACAGTGGGCATCATCGGATTTGGCGAGATTGGCGTGGAATTTGCCCGGCGCATGAAAGGCTGGGGTTGCAACGTCTTATACAACAAACGGATACGCCTGCCAGAGCAGATCGAGGTCAATTTGGGTCTTACCTATGTTTCCCAAGATGAATTATTCTCCCGCAGCGATGTCTTAGTAAATCTATTGCCTTTCGTCCCCGGCACCGACATGCTCTTGAACGCAGCCATTTTTGAACAGATGAAAGCCGGCTCCTACCTAGTCAGTTGCGGTAGCGGTAGCACTATCGACGAGGCTGCGCTTGCTGATGCAGTTCGGACTGGAAAACTGGCCGGAGCAGCCCTGGACACTTTCGAATTCGAACCAATTTTGACTGATAACCCCCTGATCGCCGCAGCCAAAGATGGCTTCAATATCCTGCTGACCCCCCACACCGCCGCTGGCACTGCTGAACACGATGGTTCGATACCAGACCGATCCGGAGATTATGCAAATATCAACAATTACCTGGCTGGTAGACCTTTGGAATATCAAATTGTTTAGCAAAGCGAATCCCGCCCTATATTGATTATGACGCTTTTGAAAGAACAAGCCGATTTCGGCTGGATTCTGCCCACAGGTCGTCAGCGCATGCCTGCGAAATCTGCGCTTTATCTCTCCCATGTTCAGGATATTCTGGACAAGATTGGCAACTGCTTTCATTCCGCTTGGATCCCTGATCACCTGATGGCAGGCAAGACTGACCTTCCAGAATCTTTTGTGACCCTAAGCTACCTGGCAGGTCAGTTTCCAGAACTATTCTTTGGGACGATTGTAACCTGTCAAAGTTTCCGCAACCCGGCGTTGTTAGCAAAGATGGCTTCCACCTTGCAGCAAATGAGCGCAGGCCGATTCGTTCTAGGTTTAGGTGCAGGTTGGAACGTTGAAGAATACCAGGCTTATGGCTATGTTTTCCCCCAGGCATCCACACGCATCGCCCAGATGGCAGAAACAATCCAAATTTGTAAAGCTTTGTGGGACCCAACCCAAGACGAATCAACCTTTGTCGGGGAGTATTACCAGATCAATCAGGCAACTTGTTTCCCGAAACCGTCGCTTCCACCACCGCTTATGGTGGGTGGCGGGGGAGAGAAATTGACACTGCAAGTCGTCGCTCAACATGCCGATTGGTGGAATTTGCCTGGCGCCTCCCTGGATGACTTTGCAAGGAAAACTAAAATTCTGGAAGGCTATTGCCAGGAAATTGGTCGATCTACCAGCGATATTCGAAAATCATGGATGGGGAATGTCAGTATTGCACACACAAAGCAGGAAGCAGAAGAAAAAATGATGTCATACGATTCTTGGCCCGGCGATGTTGCTCTACTTGGGACACCCGTTGAAATTTGGGATCAGATTTCAGCTTACATCGAGCTCGGTGTAGATTTATTCATCCTGAGGTTTGTGGACGAGCCAGAAGTATCTGGCATCGAGCTGTTCCAAAGTCACGTGTTGGGATGAGCAATATTCCCGAGTAATCTAACTCACAGTCGGATTAACGTACTCCGTTTTTCCTATGACATACATCAAGGTCGTTGTTATCAGATAGGCACACAGGCCTCCTAAGAAAATAAGCCATGGAATGCCAAATAACCAAACACTTACAAGTGCAAATGCAGAAACTAAAAAGGCTGTCAAATAGGCTGGGCCAGGGTGTCTGAGAAATAACAATATACTATTGCGGACAGCATCGAGCAGACTTTTTTCACGCTGCTCAATGAGTAGTGGAAAGATAAAAAGCTGGAGCATGATCCAAATCATGCCAAACCCAATAACAATCCCTACCAACCATTTCGAATTGGGACCTTCAGCGTTAAGGTAATAATCATAATTCATGTAGATCGCCAGAAACACAATCATGTTCATAAGTGTCCACCGCCAGCTCGCCCAAAAATACTTCCGAAATCCATCAAAAAAAGTTCTTGCGCTGATGGATTCGTTTTTGACCAATCGACTTGTCGCATAGAAAAGCCCTGCCATAGCACCCGGAATTGTAATAATGGGAAGTGATAACAATACCCATAGAACGTTGACTATGACTATATCGAATATGTCATAATATATTTTTACAAATGATCTTCCCAAATATCGCACGAATCTCATTGCTGTCTCCCTAATATTGTGATAGGGTTTTCAAACGCTTGGTATTCTAACATCATCGGTATCTTTTCATCGAACTACGTAAGTCCAAACACTCAAAGATACACCATAATGAAAATCCTTTATATTGACCTCCAGACAGAAATGAGCGAAGAGAAAAAACTAGCCGATCCCTTAGTCGGAGGTCGATTACTAACCAGTCAGTTAGTTACCGAACTGGTCGACCCTCAAACAGACCCACTTGGGGTGGGGAATGCCCTGGTTTTTGCAGCTGGCCCCCTTTCTGGGAAACGTATTTCTACCGGTGGACGTCTATCGATCGGTGGTAAAAGCCCCCTCACAGGCGGCATTAAAGAAGCCAATGCTGGTGGAATGGCTGGAGATAGTCTTGCCGTTCTGGGTTATCGGGCGCTGGCGATCATCGGGAATACTGAGCGTGCAAATCCCGTAGTCCTTGTCTTAGACGAGAATGGTGTTCGAATTGAAGCTGGAAAAAAATACTGGGGGCTGGATAACGAAACCCTGGCCGCCAGCCTTCATCAAAACTTTGGCGATAACTATGTTGTCATCAGCATCGGCACAGGCGGCGAGCAGCAATTGAAAGCTGCTGGAATCGCTGTCACCGATGAGCAGGGCAAGCCTTTCCGGTTAGCCGCCCGTGGCGGCCTTGGGGCTGTAATGGGCGCAAAAGGTATCAAAGCCATCCTGATTCAACGTGCCAACCTTAACGATCATCACGTCGAAGACCCGTCTGCGAGAAAATCATCGATAGAATTCAACCGCTTTGTGGCCGCCAACGAAAGAGTAAAGGTGCTGCGAGAATATGGCACTGCATCCACAGTCATGCCGGTGCAAATCTTGGCCGGTTTGCCGGTGCGAAATTTCAGCCAGGGCCGCTTGGAGAACGCCGAATCTCTTAGCGGTGAAACTATGCGTGACCTGATCGAAGCGCGCGGCGGCATGGGTACGCCTAGTGAAGCCTGCATGGCAGGGTGCGTCATCCAGTGCAGCAATATTTTCCCTGATGAAGATGGCAAATTGGCCGCGGCTCCGGTTGAATTTGAAACCATTGGGCTTTGCGGCGCAAATATCGGGATCAATACGCTGGACGATGTTGCGAGAATCAATCACCTGTGTAACGACATTGGTCTGGACACCATCGAAATCGGTGCCGCTCTAGGCGTTATGATGGAAGCCGCCGAAAAGGGGACTGCACCGCCCCCCTACGATCAGGCTGACCTGCCCCATTTTGGGGATGCAGAACGGGCGATAGAGTTGGTTGCCGAAATTGGAGAGGGAACCAGTCTCGGTAAACTGCTCGGGGATGGTGTCGTTGCCACCGGCCACGCCCTTGGGGTTACACGCATCCCTGCTGTCAAAGGCCAGGCCCTGAGTGCCTACGACCCCCGCGTAGTCAAAGGCACTGGCGTGACCTATGCCACTTCCCCCCAGGGAGCTGACCACACCGCCGGTCTGACCCTGTTCGCCCCGGTCAAACACGAAGACCCTGAGACAGCCATCCAAGTTTCACGGAGCGCGCAACTCCAGCGAGCCGCCTACGATGCCTTAGGCCTGTGTGTCTTCAACCTGGGCGCTACCGCCCTGCGCACAGACATCATCCAAAATATGCTGGAGGCCCATTACGAGATCGAACTCCAGGATGGCTGGCTAAACGACCTTGGCAAGCGCGTGATCGATACAGAACTTGCTTTCAACCACGCCGCGGGTTTCACCAAAGATGACGACCGCCTGCCAGCTTATTTTGAGACCGAAAAATTGCAGCCCAAAGGGTTTGTTTTCGATATACCCCATGACGCTCTGGATGCGATTTGGGATGAAGATTAGTAACCACAGGCGGCAATACTTGCAAAGTGTCCGTCACCTGTATCCTTGAGACCCATGACCAGAAACTATGACATCATTGTCATCGGCGGGGGTATGCTGGGGCTATCCACAGCCTACCATCTAGCACGAATGGGAGCGCGCATTTTGTTGCTCCAGGCGGGTGACATCGGTGGGGGATCGTCAGCAGCTTGCGCGGGGCGGGCACAGGTTGCTGAGGGAAAACTCGATCCCTTCAGCCTGGCTGTGATCCGGGAGGGATTCTCCCGTCTCCAGACCCTGGAAGATGAATTGGGGATGCCATTTGAGTTCAGGCGCACAGGTCTTCTGGTATTGATCAATTCGGAACAACATTGGGATGAATGGTCTGAACGTGCAAAAGTCCTGACAAACGCTGGTATCCCAACCGAGATGCTGGATCAGCGCGCATTACAAGAAGCCGAACCCTATCTGGATACTGCTGAATATTTGGGAGCCGCTTACGCCATCGAAGGTTGGCTCAACCCATTTTTGTATTGCTGGGCATTCGCTAAAGCTGCCCAACGCCATAAGGCAACTTTGCTGCCCTATAGCCCGGTTACTAAAATGTACCGGGAGGGCAAAAAGATTACCGCGGTCGAATCTCAAGGGCGTCGCTATTGCGCAGACAAGTACATCGTCATGTGCGGTGCCTGGACTGCGGCAGTCTTACAACTGGCTGGGGTTGACCTCCCGGTCTATTTCACCCATGCCCAGGCCTTTATCACCGATCCGGTTCCGCAAACTCTTATCAACACTATCGCCCTGGCTAATTTTTACGATCTCATCCACGGCAAAGATCAGGCCGTTGCCGTTGGCTTCAACCAAGACGCCTACGGGGCGCTAATCGTCACCGAGGCCGTCGAGAAGACTTCCCAGCTTCACACCAATACTAACGCCAGGGGTCTGGCAGGAATTTCAACGGATTTACTCAAACTGTATCCCGATCTGGCGAATGTCAATATCGTTCGGGCCTGGGGCGTACCAACCCCTTTTACCCCTGATGAAGATCCGATCATCGGATGGGTCCCCGGTTGTGACAATCTGTTCGTGGCTGCCGGATTCATGCAAACCATCACATCAGTTCCCGTCGTCAGCGAATGGATGGCCCAGATGATCTTAGGCAATGAATTTCCCGTCAATCTGCGCCCATATTCACCGACGCGATTCATTCTTTAGACCGCGGAAGACACAGTTTTTTTGATGATAATTACAAGAACTAGTTATGCAAAAGGAAGCCGAATGAAAATAGCAGATGGTCAATCTATACTCTTCACAGGTGATTCGATCACAGATTGTGGACGCGGCTATCCAGTTGGAAGGAAAAGTCAATTGGGGGATGGATATGTTTCTTTGGTTGATGGCTTGTTAAGTATTTATTATCCTCAAATAGGGACTACAATACTGAATACAGGTATCAATGGCAATAGAGTAATTGATCTGGAAAGACGCTGGCAGAAGGATATTCTTAGCCTGAAACCAGATTGGCTATCGATGATGATAGGTATAAACGATGTATGGCGTCAATTTGGTAGTCCGTATGAGCCAGAACATGTTGATATTGAGTGGTTCGAGAAAGTATATCGAAAACTTCTAGGGCAAACTTGCCCTGAGTTAGAAGGACTTGTATTGATGACACCCTACATCATTGAGCCGAATCTAGATGATCCAATGCGTGTGCAAATGGATGCGTACGGAATGGTTGTCAGGCGATTAGCAACAGAATTTGATGCCATACTTGTAGATGTACAGGCTGCTTTTGATGCCTATTTGCTTCACCGGCCATCTCAGTCATTGTGTGATGATCGAATTCATCCGAATTTGACTGGTCATATGATAATAGCGCGGGCTTTTCTATCGATGATCGAATTCATCCGAATTTGACTGGTCATATGATAATA
>JADHTJ010000161.1 GCA_016785015.1 Anaerolineales bacterium | reverse complement strand
GTATATAATTGCTCCCCCCTGGCAATCATTATCTCCTGCCAACGAGCAAGCTGTTCCTGGTATTCATCGAGCATCTCATCCATCCCGGCCTTCATCGCCAACAGGTAGTTATACAACAAGGCAGCACCCCAAAAAGTCTCTGAAAAATTTTGGGATTCAAGCAGCATCTCCTGCAGATGTTTAGGGAAGGTCTGCATTCCAGGATGGTGCCAAGGGAACTTTATCCCTTCGATGGGCTCAGTGTCTCTCACCAAATATGCTAACAAGCTGCGAGGGCAAGAGATTTGCAGACGTTCTTTTAAGTATGACGCTTCGTCAAAAGATAGGGTCAGGTCAACATCTCCGGGAAAATCTTTCGGCGCTTTAGGAATATCCGGATCCCAATTGTATGGGGGGTTTTCTAATATGGGATTGTCCTTATCCATCAGTCGGTATGCTCTCTGGCTTTGGTAATAATATCCGAGTGATTGAAAATACTGCCCGGGCGAACCGGAAAATCGTAAAATTCCCCAAACCTTTAGCCCGTTCCAATAGATGCTGGATGGAAAACGGTGTAAGCTGGCACCTGATCGTTGTCCGATAATCCCGGTTTCTCCCCTTTGGATCAGGGCGTTGATCACGCTGATTTCTTCAACCCGCAGCCGATCACGCGCCTTACCCCCACCATGTTTTTTTCTTTCAAGCCTCAGAGAGTGCCAGGGAACAAATAGGAAATAACGTGCCCGGGATTGGAGTGTACCAGTGCCAGGAAAGAGCAGTTCCGCCAGGGTATCCCGAATTGAGGCGACGCCAAGTTCGTCACGCGTATCTTGTTCGCGAAAAAGCTGAACCACCTCGATCATTTTTCGGCGATCACTGTCGGAAAAATCAAGCCATGATATCGATGAGAGCATTATTATTTTCTTTTACTTATTTTTCATGATTAGTAAAACCAATAATATGGCAGGTACGTTTTTTTAGATTGAACTAAATTTATGTAATTAGAGTGAGAAATCGAGTTATATTTTCTTCCTTAATTTGGAGAGTCCGTCAATAATATTCGATCCCTGAATAACTACACTCCGAAAACCCAATGCCCGAAGCTTTTTGCGTTTTTCCGTATCTCCCACCTGGACATAATCCAGATGATGGGGCGAACCATCAACAAAAACGATCACTTTTGGTTCGTAGAAAAAGTCTGCACTAGCAATTGGCACTCCATCATCGTCATATATGAGCTTTTGAGCTTCATCTGGCAAGCGAATTTTATTATTCTTGATTTCTTGGAGCACAGATTTTTCTAATGGCGAATCACATTGTTCTAGCAAAGCTTGAAAATATTCTTCATCATTTCCTTCGATTTGAGATACTTCTAAATCTTCAATTTCAGAGAGCCACTCCAAGACAACCTGCCTATTCAATAGGTGATGATCCCTTTGGTTATAGAAAGACAACAAGCACTGGTAACATGCTCCCTCACACCCTTCGTCATCATTCCCATGAAGAATTTCATCAATTTTCCCCATTACTCGGCTGATTTCAGCGGTAAATATCATTGCCGATAAGCTTCCCGTGCCACCTAAGGATGTTTCATAAAAGATCATCCGGTAAGGAAGTTCTTCACCCGGGTTGGGTGCAAGGAAATACCGGACTTCACTCTCATCTAGATTGAACGCAATCATGATGCCACGGGCGATAGCAGTAATCAATGAACGGTAAAATATTTCAGGGTTTTGCCCTTCAGGTAGTGGAATTTCCAAAATCAGAATGTCACTTTGGAATTCGTAAGTCAATCCAATATTGCTGAGAGCATCTTCTTCTTTAGCATTTGATCGACATTCGCCTGGCTTTTCAGTAGTGGCAAAATGTTTTTCGATGTCATTTTCTGACAGCAACCAATTGTTGCACATGCTGCATAATGTGAAAGGCGTAAAAGTCCCGTCACGTTTGCGTTGCCCATGATTCATTCTAAAAATATTTCCACCGTGTTCTAATATCAGCTTGCCAATATCGTCATTATCGCTTGATAACAAATATTGCTGTTCTTGTCCTCCGCCTCGATAATGCGTCGTGATTTCATACCCTAGGCGCCGTCGTTCCTCTTCATCTGAAGAAATTTTAGCATCTCTGCGGGCAGCCATGTTGGGCAAAGTGATTGCTGAAACAGGATGTTCAATCTGGAGATCATGCTTACAATTGCTACACCGAACTGTGTTGGTCTCCTCAGTTCCTACATAGGCTTGTTTACACTCAGGACAAATAAGCACCTGATGGGTAGATGGTGACAAACCAACTGATTTTGCTCTTGCGCTGACAATTTTGTAGCTATTGCCCCGGTAATAAATATAGTTGCCCGGAGCAAATTCGGAAATGGCAATTGTAGGATTGCGTCCAATTTCATCTTCGCTGTTGTAGAATGAGAGATAGGTAGATTGTGGTGGGAAGGCATAACCAGGCAAGAAGCCTTGTGAACCGAGATAACGATATATGTACCAATCGGATTTCCCATCTCGCATGGCTTCGAGTTTATTTGCGATTGTTAAATTTCTCTCGGCACGAACTTTGTCGCCTTGTTGATATTCTAAATGTTCAGAGTTTTCTTTGAATTCCTTGGATAAACTAGTGTATTCTTCGCGCCAGTATTTCAAGTGATTATTAAAATCTTGCATGAAACTAGCAACAGTCTCTTCAACAAATTGCTTTGTAAACCAATCAAAATGTTCAATTTCTAGGGCAAATGCTTCAAGAACGGCTTGGCGAATCTCGGTTTTATAGGCTTCAATTGCATTCTCCCAACTAATAAGAAAATCAGGCTTTAGTGGGTATTGGTCTTGATCTAAAGCAAGGAACTCAAAGGGCTTGGAGGGCAACTTGAGACCAGAGAGGGGCTTTCCAGTAGTGGGGTTTTCTAGCCCTTTACCTAATACTTCTAGCACCAGTGAATGGATATGAGCAGTAATCAAGTATTCATTATCAAGTCGGAAGCGGGGTGCGGATATAGCACCAGCAATCATTTTTTCGGGGAAGCGGAAGAAATATTGGTCATGTGGACCACGAGCGAAACCAACACCTGCATAAGCAGTAATTAGTGCAGATTGCCCTTTACGCCCCGCCCGGCCAGCTCTTTGAGCATAATTGCTAGGAGAGGGAGGGATATTGCGTAAAGCAACTACATTTAGGTCACCAATATCAATACCTAATTCCATTGTCGGGGTACACACTATTACATTAAGATCGCTTTCTGGGTCTCGGAATCGCTGCTCGATATCAATACGTACATCTCCTGTGATTTGACCTGAATGTTCTTCAGCGTTCAAATCAACTGAATTTCTTAGAGGTTGAGTATACATCTCCAAAAAGTAGTTTTCGCTGATATCGCGTTGAACCAGGTCAACTCGGCAAGTCGTTCGATAACAACAGTGAACTTCTTCAAAATGATAGACTGATAAGCAACGCGGGCAGATTTGTTTTTCAGCTGAATTGTCTAACTGTAAAGTGATGCGAGATGGATCGATCATATTCATCTTACCCAAAATTCGCCCATATCCACGCGGTTCATGTGTAACTAAAAATCCTGTTTTGACTAACGTCTCTACAGCATTGGTAATTAATTCTGCTGCTTGTTTGGTTGAAAGTGGCAAGAATTTCCTGAGCCAACGGTTCATCTGGGTATTCGAGTGTGATAATCGGTGATTCTTATGTTTTGGCCCGGAACTTGTGTCATCACTAAAGCCTATAGCACCATAAAAGATCCCATCATGGCTCTGAATATCCTGATTGATTCTTGAAATCACATCACTATTAAATTGATCTGGTCGAATAATTGCCACATGATCAATTGCTAAACGCAACCGCATCATATCTACAATGCCATACAGCACATCATAGCGTTGTGCCACACTCATTTCATAAAGATACGGAACACCTTCCCAGGCAACGACATCAGCGGCAAATTCATCTAGCCCATCATAGCCAACTACTAATGTGCCAGTGTCCTCAAGATTTTGATGAATTCTGCGTTTTGTACCTTCCAACTCTCGTAAGGTCAGGAATTCGAGATACTTTTGATATTGAGATATGATATTTTGTGCTCCGCGGCCATACTGGCGCTCTGTATTTGAATCGAATTGGGGTAATTGTTCGTTAGCATTCAGTAAGTTATAAATTGCTAAGCCAATATCTTGGAAATATAGAATATCATTGTTTTCTAAAGTAGCACCCTTATCAACTAGTGTGTTATACAGTTGACGCCTGAATTTGAGCCGGTCAGACATGCTATTGATGTGAGCTGCTTGTAGAGCCGTATCTTGTCGATTATCAGAAAAGGCGATGACTTTTTGCTGACTTTCAGGCAGGTTGCGTAGTTCGGCATTCAGGATCAAGTCAGTTGCTGTTGAACGGCCAACGGTACCATAGCTGAACAACTTACCAAATTCTCGTGAGCGGCGGTCATGTTCGACACCACACTCAGGGCAAAACAGGAATGGGGCGGGGATAAACATTACTCTTGATTTTTCACCCCCACAGGCATGATCTAGCTCTCCATGCTCACGGCAAATACTATGCGCGGTCAGTGTATTTTCCTGGCGATCTGAGCGCAAATTACCAGCATTTGTATACCATGACTCGGGGTATTCAATATCGTCATTATCCTCCAGCAAGAATAGATACCCCGTTTGCCCATCAACGGCAATGCTATCTAGTTCAGCCGCGGCCAGCGTGTTGTCATCAAAGCAGGTGACGCTGTAGTATTCAACGCCACAACTGCGGCAGAAGACCAGTGGAAATGTAGGTGAGGATTTTTCTTCCTCTGCACATTGAGGACACAGGCTTTCTCCCCTGTCGTTGAGGTGTTTTTCTTGGCCTACACAGGAATGTATTGGACGGCCTTGAGAGAAGAATGCATGGATTTTGGCAGCATACTCTGGTTGACCCAAAATGAGTTCGTTCAACTCTACTTCACTCATCCCTAAATGTTCTGCGAGCTGGTTTGCTGGTTGTGGCCCGGATTGTTGTAAGAAGGCAATCAACTCTTTGAATTTTGGGTTTAAACCTTCGTTGATAGAGGCATAACTTTCACCGACGACATCTTCAGCAGTGAATTCTTCGCCAAACAGGTCGCTGGCAAATTGGGAGATCGCATCCTGCGCGCTTTCGCCCTCACCGCTTTCCACTGTTGCTGATGTACCAATACAAGTTAGCTCGCCAATCGTGCCAGTGTGCTGTTTAAGCCGCCGAATAAGTGCAGCGACATCTGCCCCTTGTTTGCCGCTGTAGGTGTGAACTTCATCCAGAACTAGATACTTGAGCACACCCTGATGGCGGAAGAGGGTGCGGTCTTCAAAGCGGGTCAGGAGCAGTTCCAGCATGACGTAGTTAGTCATCAAGATGTCTGGCGGATTATCCTGGATCTCTTTACGAGATAGCACTTCACAATCCCAGGGTTCTTCACGATCAGTAAGTGTTTTGTACTGTGCAAGCGCCACTTCAGGGCTTACCTTAGTGTCCCCCGTGTAGCGGGCAATCTTCAACCCGGATTGCTGTAAGCGTTCGCTGAAATCATCATATTGGTTGTTCGCCAGAGCATTCATCGGATACACAATTACCGCTTTAATTCCCTGGATACCCTGAGCTTTCATTTCAATGGCAGTAGATACAATGGGGATGCCAAAGCTGAAAGATTTTCCAGAGCCAGTACCAGTGGCGACAATCACATTACGGCCTTGGTGCAGTTTGCGGATTGCTCCTACCTGGTGTTGATAGGGCGCTATGGGAGAAGAAGTCAAATCTTTTTTATCCTGGCGAGCAAAACGCAGAATACCAGGTTGTAATACCCCTTCATCGACTAAGGTTTGCAGGCTGTCCCCAGGCAGGAAGGGCAGGGCTATCTGGAGATAAGGCGGTTTCCATAATAAGCCGCCTTGTTCCAGTCGCCCTTCGATCCAATCTTTGATCTCTTCGCTTTTGATCTGCTGGAAGGAATGGACATAAGATAAGTAATCGCTTTGAATTTCTTCTAGGGTGCTAAAGGGATTGAAATTTTGATCCATACTGATTTTCCTTCTTTCTCACTTCAAACGGGTGATATTGCCATCATCATCCAGGAAATAGAATTCAACATTGGTTACCAGATTCCCGTATTTGCGCAGCCAGGTTTTAGGCACTTCCTGCTGGTTACCAAATACAAGGAACTTTACTCGGGCGCTGGTTTTTTCAAGCAGCCACACATGCTCAGAAATAGTGGCTAGTTTAGCAGATGGATTACCTTTACCCCTTACCATCGTGTAATATTTTGCATCCCCCACTACTTGCCCATCTGGCGATATCATATCCCATTCTTTGTTGACCTGATCGACCTTCCCAGGCAACAATGTTGCATCGAATTTCGCTGCGAATCGCTGCCGGGCAAGCATCTCGAATTCTTTGGGGGTGAACCTGCCGGTGGGCTGTGGGGTTATTATCTTCCTTTCTGGTGTAGCGGGTAGGGGCAGATCGCCTTTTGCGCGGAAATGCCAGGTGTTTCCTTCACGCCAACCTTCTATCAACCCTTCAGTTCTCAACTCGCTCGTTTTTTGAAAGACTTGCTGGTGTGGTTCAATTCCAGTCGCCACAACAATGTCGCTATTGGTCGCATTCTCAGGATAGATCGATTGCAAATATTTCAAAACTAATTTTTTTCTAGTCGCCATATCTTCTATCCTTTTACTTAACTCATGTTACGCAGTAGCAGGCAGCTGAGAGAGTTCGGATTTTAGTATCTGTAGTTCTTCGAAAGCAACCTGCAAAGCCGAAAAATACAATTGGGCTTTCAGCTGATAGTGATTTTTGTTCGTTTGCACCTTCAACAATTCAATTTTGACAAACGACCAGAGCGCAGCCACAAAATGATTGGTTTGTGTCGTCTCAGTGCGAGTTGGCGATTTGGCCAAAGATGCATTTTGCTTGAGTGACCGATGGTACTCTTCGACTTTCCACCGTTTTTGGTAGATCGTGATGATTTGGTCAGCACTCAGGGTCAAATCACTGGTCACCAGATAGCGCACACCCGTTGAGCCATCTTTGTTTGTAAAGATTTGGCGTACCAAGTGAAGAGGAAAAGGAACCCCTTCCAGGTAAATGGTTTGGGTTGTGCCTTCTGGCACTTCCAATTGATCGATCTGCTGGTACTTACCCTTGGATTTGTCATCTTCGGACAAGGCCACATTGCGGTTACTCTTGAGCGCCATGATGAAATCTTTCTTCAAGTCCAATTTCACAAAGCGCATGTTCTCGGCAGACGCAAACCAGATGTCAGTGAGCACATATTTGAATGGGATCTTGTTTTTGTAAACCGCTTGCAACATATGACGGGCGTGCTCATTCTTAGTGATCTTGCTTCTACGCTTCTCTTTGCCCGTTTTCTTGTCGATGTATTTCTCTGTCTTGGAAACGATCTCAAAGGCAACTGGCAAAGCAACTTCTTGGGCATAATACAGCGTTGTGATGAAATTGATCCCTTTGACAGCCCGATTTTTGGAGTGATCCCAATGCCAACAGATGATTTCATTTTCGTCCGTGTACGGTTTTTCCTCAATGGAATCGTCTACAATGATCAATCCATCGGCTTGCTCGATTTTGCGCACTTCTGGCTTGACCTTCAGCCACCAATCCTTAGAAGTCATTTTCGGACTGGCCAGCATCCGACTCACCTGATCATGACTGACATCGCCATTCGTCAATCTTGATAAGCCTGTGGCAGTTGTTTGTCCAAATGAACTGATCAAGTAATCTGTATACAGGTCTAGGATTTCTTTGTTCATGTCGACCTCCTTGACCTGATTCTATCTCGTTATTCGCTATTCAAGTGCGTAACATGAGTTACTTAATCTTCTGGTACCCAGGATCATTGCCACCTTGTACATCCCTGGAATGCTTTTCAATCCAAAAGCCCATCACTTTTTTCTCCACTCAACCAATCCCACCAATCCTTTTTCTTGATCTAAATAAAACCTCTCATCTGTTCTGATAGCATTTCGAGCCACTTGCCCTGGCCCTCCTGCAAATTTCCGTTCAGCAAGAATCTCTTCACCAAGTTGAAGCATTGGCAGTGGTTCTTCCACAGTGATTAAAATATCGTAAGCTATCTCTTTGGCAAATCGGGCTACAGGATATTCATCCCATTCTGTTAAGGCATAAACGCCCTCTGCAACCCGCTTAAACCTTTCATCTGTTCCAATGCGCGAACGAACACTCTCGTGTGGTGTGTTTCCAGTTAGGGCACATTTATCAAGAAGCATTTTGGTTAGCTCCTTATAATGTATCGGGCTCCCCTTTTCAAGAAATATTTCTAATGCAACTTCACAAATAGATCGTTTTTTTTTCATTATTGAAACCAAATTAATTCTTACAACACTTTTTAATTGATTTTCTGATATCCAGGGTCATTGCCTTGATGCACTTCCTGGGTATGTTCTTCAATCGAAAAACCCATCACAGACTTCCCACATTTGGTACAGCGATATAATCCATAATCTGATCTTTCGGCCGAATAATCCGTATCACCACCAAAAAGTTGAGTTTGATTTTCTGGCACTTTAAATTTTTTGGTTGGCTTAGCTGTTTTAGGTTTAGGCTTTCGTATAGGTGGAGTGATTTTATTAGCTGGTTTATCGAAAACAGGTGGAGTGGGTGAGACAGGCTGGAGTATATACGGGTTTTCAAACGAAGAAACCCGCTTATTCAAAGGCACACACACACCTTCCAATATTGGGTCATCTTTCAGTTTTTCGAACTCTTCTAGGATTACCTGCTTTGTTCGAAATTCACCATGCCTTTCTATGTCTCTGCGTTTGAAAATCGGAAAGGTTTCGAGAATGTATTCAACCTCATTCCTTGTTAAATTATAGAGATGTCCAAAAAGTGCTTCTAATTCGCAACGAATTCTAAAACGTCTAATCTCATCCCAAACAAAAGGAGGCCTTGGATAATTTTCTGAAGGACTATTACTCGAACGAATATACTTTATCCATGATGGCTCCTCTAACTTTATTCTGGTTGAATTGGTTTCCCGAATATTTTGTTCATGCTGTTTAAGAATGTTCTTTTTCAAATCCATATCTGATTTGTTCCACAACTCATCAGCGAAGGATGCTAAATCCCAAGAGGTATATATTAGTTCAAACAATTTCGGCAAGAAAACATTAGATATTGATCGAGAAAAAATATCAGGCCCCAATACCGGTAGTTGCTTTAGATATGAATATGTTAGGTGTGTTCCACCAACTTTTTGCCTAGTAGAGTAATCAAAAATAAAGCTATTGATACTCGCAACCAAAAATAGGGGATTTAATGGAAAACGTGAGAATATTAATGGAGCTGTATGACCAACTCCAGAGAAAGGCAAAAAAGTAAATACTGCTGTTCTTTCATTTGAAACATTTGTGATATCTCTGAAGCTGATTAGCCATTTAGAATCTGGAACTCTACTTATTGTTTCTTTTGCTGAAACCCAATACCAAGGCAGTGTCAAACAATCAGATTCTCTTGAAGCAATAGCACTAATACTTGTATTTGATCTACTATCAATTCCTTCAAATG
>JADHTJ010000022.1 GCA_016785015.1 Anaerolineales bacterium | reverse complement strand
GTCATATTTTCAAGGGCTTCAAACTGCTCTTCCCCAACGCCATGGTTTTCACGATGGAAATGGACCGAGACAAGATCAAACAAGCCCCTTCTATGCCATCCTTCATCGAAATTTTCCGCACCTACCTCCAGTTGGGTGTGATCGTCAATCAGATAGCGGATTTCTTACGAGAACGAGGCTACAACGCCTTGGCAGGTCCAGCCATCGGCGGTGATGTGAATTACATCCCGGTTGCAATTGACGCGGGAGTTGGCTACTCTGGGAAAAATGGCTTGCTGATTACCAAAAACAATGGCCCTCGCATTCGTCTCGCGGCGGTTATTACCGATAACGAGAATCTTCCTTTTTCACAAGAAAACTCGCACTATTGGGTAAGAGAATATTGCGAAAGCTGCAACCTGTGCATTGAGAAATGCCCCGTCAATGCAATTTACACGAAAACCAAAACACACGCGGATGGCGGACCAATCTTCATCGACCACACTTTATGCGCTGATCCATTCTCCAACGACAACGGTTGTACCTTGTGTATCAAATATTGCCCCTTCAGCTATGCGAATTATGATCGGATGAAAGAGAAATTTGAAGCAGAAAAACAGTAAAATTGAAACCGCTCAAGCCTTCGAGATTATATTCCCGAAAAAAGGGGTGTACGTGGGGGCGGTAGCGGGGGAGTGTCAAACCGCGCTGCAATATGGCATCCGCACATATATCGACAAGATGGACGATGCCGTAAACAATGCCTATGCCGCCTGGCCAACCCGCTTATACCTGATCGGCGCGTACGGTCGCGTCGTCTATGCCGGCGGGATGGGCCCCTATGGGCTTAAGCCCGATGCGATGAAGCAGGCTATTGATACATACCTGGAAGAAAAACCATGAAGATCAAAACCCGTTTAATTCGTTTTTTCAAACACCGTATTTTGGAACCCCAAATGGGTCGACTAAATCGTTGGGAGAAAATTGTCGTAGATATCCCCGAGGCCACCAGGGGTGGTAAAAATTCTCCAGTTCGTTTCAATATTCCTCGCGAGGGCATCAAATTGGAAGGCGATCACGCTCCTTTGCCAGGTTTTCCAAAATCTGCGCCCCAGATGATTGGCAGCATCATCAATATCCGCAAATCGATCTATGATCTCGAACGGAATCCAACCGAGGGAAAGAAGCAAATCGACACTGAAACGTTAGATGAGCTACATAGCTTTGCCAAATCTGTAGGTACAAGTGAAATTGGTTATGCAACAGTTCCACAAGAATGGGTCTTTCAAGATACCGCCATCCGTTACACTCAAGCCATTGTTCTGACAATGGAGATGGATAAAAAACGCATGGATCTGGCGCCCAACCCGGATACGGCTGTGATGGTGCATGAGACCTATAACCAACTTGGGCAGGTGTCCAATAAAATTGCAGAATGGCTGCGGGAACGGGGATATGCTGCCCATGCCGGTCACCCTCTTGGTGGGATGGCCTTGTATCCACCAATGGCCCAAGCAGCCGGTTTGGGTTGGCGCGGCATCAATGGGCTTGTGATTACGCCCGAGTTTGGTCCGCGGGTCCGCTTGGCGGCAGTGTTCACTGAAATCGAAAATTTACCAGTCTACGACAGAGATGAACATGCCTGGGTGCTGGATTTTTGCGAATCCTGCAAACGCTGCATTCGAGACTGTCCACCAGATGCATTCTATGATGAACCCATCCAACATGAAAACGGGCTGGTGACCGTACTCGATAATGGCAAATGTTTCCCCTATTTTGCGAAATTCCATGGCTGTTCGGTATGTATCAAGGTCTGCCCCTTCAATCACGCACCATATGAGAAATTGAAGGAGAAGAAAACGGCATATCTATGAAGCAATTGTGAAGTGGTGAAAATTTTCAATTTGTTTTACTCGAAAAGGGACGATCCAAAACCGTCTCTTTTTGGTTTTCTTGGGAATTATTATGCTTCTATGGGAATTGCCGTGAGAGACCTCACATTTGGGGGTAGGGGGCGTGCGGAGCACGCTCCCTACCCCCAAATGTGGCCCCTTACCACGGCGATTCCTAGAGACCCATGATTATATTTAGATGTTTATAGTCATATTAGGGTATACTCCACGAACTATCCCAAAGGAGATTCCCATGAAATATGTATATGACATTCTTACCGCAATCTTTCAATTTATTTTTGGATATCTGACACTGTTTATCGGTGCATGGATGGGTCTTTCTATTCTCCTTGAAACTCTTGGCTTGGTTGGCCCCGAGAACACAAATCCCTGGTGGAATACCCCATTGACCTTCATTTCATTTGTGTTGACTGCATCTTTTGGTGTGTGGATCGTTGGGTTGTTGGCTGCAAAATTACGAAAAATAGATTTCGCCAACCGGAGATTGTGGTGGAGTACATTTATTGGTTCTGCAATCGGCATCATTGTTGTCGCAATTTTTTATCTAATCCAAGGCGTTGTGGGATTCTGGCCCATTCGGATATCTGTCATCGGTGCTCTGGCTGGTTACTATTTGATTCCGACGATTTCGAAGTAACTCTCAAATAACCAATTTCTCAATTCAAAAAAGGCTCACTTTGGCTGGAATTCAAAGTGAGCCTTTTTTGATTATTTTACTAACTCATGTTACGCAACCTAAAGAGAAATAGCCCTGAAAATAGGGGGTGGGGGCTTCGCCCCCACCCCCTATTTTCAGGGCTTTCCCGCAACGCGTGCGTAATATGAGTTTCTAACATCAACTTATGGCGTTGGTGATGGCGTTTCTGTATGTGTTGCGGTTGCTGATGGTGTATCAGAAATAGTTGGTGTGGGTGTCTCTGTGAAAGTCGCCGTTGGTGAGGGAGTGTTTGTGATGGTTAGCGTTGGCGTCTCGGTAAAAGTCGCTGTAGATGTGGGTGTGGCGCTGGGGGCTAAAACAACAATCCTGACCCAGAAATTACCTTGAGCTTCTCCACCCGTCCCAAATACGAGATTATCTGATGAACGAAGTTTGTAAAAGCCAATATAGGTGCCGGGGACTGAGGGCGCAGTGAGTTCAACCGAAATATCCACCTGGGAGCCAGAGGGCACAACCCCAGTTGTAAATTGTGAATCTAACGGTGCATTCATTTGATCGCCACTATCAAAGATCAGCCGGTAACCAGAGCTCCATTCGCAGAGACCAACATTTCTTATCCGCCAGGTTTTCGTAAAAACTGCTCCAGCAATAAATTCAGTATCATCTGGAACAGTGACATCGCTGACAAATTGAGCCCAATTGCACGGGGTGGGTCTATTCGTCGGTGTGGGGCCTGGGGTGTTGGTATACGCCTGGGTCGCAGTATCTGCTGGAGTTGCAGATTGTTCTGGCATAGTCGAATCTGTAGAAGCTGGGGCTTGACCAGAGGCGATCTGCGTCTCCCGGATTGCCTGAGTGAGTTTGGCAGAGACGGTCTGCCTGGCCAATGTGGCCATAACGCCTTTGTCATTACTCTCTCTTCCAGGCATATTACAACTGGTCAGAAACACCACCACAAGCAGAACAATTATCAGGGGGTATCGTGAAAATTTCATAAGAGATCCTTGGATCAGAAATGATATTGATTCGCAGTGCGATGCCATAATACTAAGAGATTCGTCCCTGAACGTCAATAAGAAAAAGGGTCTCTAGGAATCGCCGTGGTAAGGGGCCACATTTGGGGGTAGGGGGCGTGCTCCGCACACCCCCTACCCCCAAATGTAAGATCTCTCACGGTAATTCCCATAGAACCATGAAAAATGGAAAATCCCTGTTCACATAACTGTCTATGCGCAAAGAATTAACTGTATATTTGTTCGGAAATCACCCTTGACCAGAACGTATGTTCGTGCTATTATGCTAGCACAAATATTCTATCTATTTTATTTATCAAGTAATCCTGCACGCTAGGAGAGTGGCCTATGATGGCACGAAGAAAAAAAGAAGGTTTGAACGAAAAGCATATCAAGGTACTCCATGTTCTCTATACATACACAGGTAAACATGGCTACCCACCCACCATTCGAGAGATCTGTGAACGCGCTGAACTTTCTTCAACATCGGTTGCAAATTACTATCTCGAACGGCTCGAAGAAAAGGGTTATATTCAGCGAGATCGCGGCATATCGCGAGGTCTCAAAGTTACGCTGAAATATATGAAAGAGTTTGGCGTCCAGGTCAGAAATGCGGTAGACGAACTGCTCCAAATTCCAATGGTGGGACGCATCGTTGCCAGTGAGCCAGTACCCTTCCCCACTTCTGACTTCAGCTCATACGATTACGAATCTGGATCCATTAATATCGCTGAAAGCCTGCTTTCGCCACAACATGTCAGGCAGGGCAACTTATTCGCCTTGGAAGTCAGTGGAGACTCGATGATTGATGCCATGGTAAATGATGGCGATGTGGTTATCATGCAACCAGCCACGAATGTGCGCGATGGCGAAATGGTCGCCGTCTGGCTGAATGACAAGGACGAAACCACGTTAAAGTACTTCTATAATGAAGGAAGCCGTGTGCGTCTACAACCTGCTAACCCCACTATGGATGCGATCTACGTCAACGACCCCAGCACCGTAGAAATTCGAGGTCGCGTGGTCATGGTTGTGCGTCAGATGGAAATGCAGTAAGTAAACGAATAGATTGGTTGAAAGAACTCCAGCTTTGTCTCGGCTGGAGTTCTGTATTTAATCGATATTACCGTTTCGCCTTCGCCGCAATTCTAATCGCAAAGTTGAACTCAAATCCTCTGGAAAATCAACGAGCGTACGCCGGATAAGTTTTGCCGTTTGAGGGTTAGAAGTAGCTTCAAGTGAATTCCGCAGAAAGAATAGCGTCTCTTTGGGCGATAGGCCTGCCAAAATTCTTATTGTTAAAATCAGGTCATCTCTAATTTCACGATCAGCCTCACGTACTAGGGGGGCAATCCATCGAAAAACCAGGGGTAAATTCTTAAAGCCGTCTATCCCCAAAAGCGCCGGCAACGCTCTCAATCCAACCAATTCTAGGGGGCGATTCCCTGAGGTCAACCAGCTTTCAATCAGGTCTATAAATTCGTCGCGGGATTCTGTCCGCAATCGCGCAATTCCTGTCGATGATAAAGCTTTTATGATCTTATCTTCTTTACATTTGGAACCCCACTCCTGAGCGCGTTGCGTGACTCGCTCTGGAGGGTTAGGCGAAACACGACCGAGGATTGAAATCGCCAATAAACGCGTCTCTACCCAGCGTTGTTCCCAAAGTGCATCGGCAAGTGCAAGTGCTGCTTCGGAATCCGTATTCACTACCTTTGCCAACTCTCGTTCAATCTGACGCAAAACGGGTCGCGCGACTTGATAACTCTTGAGCAATGGTGCTGACTCAATAATTTGTCCAGGTCTCAGTGTGCGATCAGCATAGAAATCTAAGAGTTCATGAAGCGACTTTAAATAAATTTTTGGTTCGCTAACATGTTCGGTGAGTTCGGCAACCTGAACGACTAATTTGGCTGGTTGGATTGCGGGCATAGGGTTATGGGTTAGAGACGCCTGAGACCGCTTGGAGAATATGATAGGCGGATTCGACATCCTGTGCGAGAGATAGTAAGTCACGATCTTTCTCAGCGATGTATTCATCGAGAGATTCAAATAAAGTTTGAAAGGTTTTTTGCCAGCCCATGCCAATCAGAATCAATGGGCGTGGTGAGGTAGCGCCAGTTTGTAATTGAGACCACATAGCAGCGGCTTCGGCCAAAGTCCCGATGCCGCCCGGAAGAGTCATGGCGGCATCACACTCTTCAATAAGGGCATACATCCTTTCCTTCAAAGTTGGGAAACGCATCTCCTCCAATACCCAACGATTTGGGGAAACTGGGCGCCAAGACTCGATTTCATCACAGGTTACACCAATCACATGGCCACCTGCTTCGGCTGCGCCGCGCGACACGGCTTCCATGGTGCCAATATAGCCACCGGTTAGCACTGAGTACCCTTGCGCGCCGAGCAATTGACCCAGGTAATAAGCATCATCATATGCCGGCTCTCCGGGCTTAGGTTTTGAACCACCAAATACTGTAATTCTCATTTACCATTCTCTCTTAGAATTATCATCGAGTTTTTGCAGGATTGCTTGTTCCAAATCGATCTCGGCTAAACTGGCAATCTGCAGTAAATACAAAGCTACGTCTGCCAGCTCACCAGCCAAGGAAGACGGATCGCTCAATTCGCCATCCCATTGGAAATGTTCCAATACTTCCGATGCCTCTAAATTTAACGAAATTGCCAGGTTTTGTAGCGTCTGAGGATGAGGGCTATCGGTTTCGTACCAACCTTTATCTCTGACGAATTCGTGCATATGTAGTGTTAGTTGTTGGATATCCATGCCAGAACATTATAATCAGTGAACAGTATCCAGTAAACAGTGAGCGAAATCAAGTACAATTGAAATTATGAGAATTATTCTGACTCACGAACAAACCGACTTTGATGGTTTGGCTTCTCTCTTGGGTGCTTACCTGATAGACGAACAGGCAACACCTATCTTGCCGCGGCGCATAAACCGCAATGTGAGGGGGTTCATCACACTTTATGGCGCGGAATTGCCCTTCATTGATCCGCGCGATTTTCGTGCAAAGAATATCGAGTCCGTCTGTCTGGTTGATACGCAATCATTGGTCACTATCAAAGGCGTTGGAGACAAAACCATCATCAAAGTCATCGACCACCACCCCCCACGAGAAAATACTCCGAAAACGTGGGAAATCACCACCGATGAGACAGGTGCGAATACTACACTATTGGTCGAAGCAATCCAAGAAAGAGATCTCCCGCTCCATACCGTTCAAGCTACGCTCTTATTATTGGGCATCTATGAAGATACTGGTTCGCTCACTTATAGTCGCACCACCCCGCGCGATGTACGAGCCGCTGCCTATCTGCTTGAACAAGGTGCCAGCCTCTCAATTGCCAACGATTTTCTAAACCATCCACTTTCTCTCGAGCAACAAACGATCTACGACCAACTTCGAGAGGCCGCTCAACCCATGAAAGTTCATGGGTACCAGGTGATCGTGGCTTGCGGCAATGTGAGGGAGATGAACGAAGAACTCTCCA
This sequence comes from Anaerolineales bacterium, assembly GCA_016785015.1. GTDB lineage: Bacteria > Chloroflexota > Anaerolineae > Anaerolineales > UBA11858 > NIOZ-UU35. Next base: position 36,823 of record JADHTJ010000022.1, on the reverse strand, counting down.
CAATAGCCCACAAATTACGCGATCTACTTGATCCTGATGCGTTATTTATGTTGATAACAATCCGCGGGGGCGTGCAGTTGATTTGCCGCTCGACAAACGACAATATTGACGTAGCGAAGATCGCAACGCACTTTGGGGGCGGTGGTCATCCTCGGGCTTCGGCGAGTTTGATCAAAGCGCGCCCTATCGAAGAAATTCATGCCGAATTGATCGACCTGCTCCCTAATTTGATCCAGCCGCCGGTCAGTGTAGCGGAGATCATGTCGCGCGCGCCACAGACACTTCCCCCAAACACCCCCGTGGAGGAGGCTCTGAAACGCATGCAGCGCTATGGATATGAAGGCTATCCAGTTGTTGAGAACGGCGCTATTGTTGGCTTGCTCACCCGCCGGGCTGTTGACCGAGCTATCTCGCACAAACTCAATTTGACAGCATCGAGCCTCATGAAAGCAGGGAACGTTCATGTGCACCCCGATCACTCGATCGAAAATTTACAAACGGTCATGACCGAGACGGGATGGGGTCAGATTCCTGTCACAGAGCGGGATACTAATAATATTTTAGGGATCGTCACGCGCACAGACCTGCTGAAAATCTTGACAGCAAAAGAGCCCAGGCCTGGGCATATGAATCTTTCGAATAAGCTGGAAACTGCACTGCCACCCGCACGACTTGAGTTGCTGAAAGCAATTGCAGAAATCGCTCAACAACAAGGCGCAGCATTGTATATCGTGGGCGGTTTTGTTCGCGATCTCCTACTTGACCATCCCAGCCTGGATTTTGATTTAGTTGTAGAGGGCGATGGTATTGCTCTGGCACAAGCTGTTGGCGCCGAATTTGGTGGCCGCGTTACCACCCATAAAAGATTTGGTACAGCAAAGTGGCACTTGAGTGAACAGCGGCCAGTGGATAGTGAACAAAATAAACTATTAGAACACTTGGCTGTTGGAGACTCACCCCTCACATCTCTTGATTTCATAACCGCGCGAACCGAGTTCTACACCCACCCCACTGCACTACCAACCGTGGAGCGCGGCAGTATCAAACTCGATCTGCATCGCCGCGATTTCACCATCAACACACTTGCAATGCGCCTCGATGGTCATCATTACGGCGAGCTGCACGATTATTGGGGGGGGCTGGGAGATCTGCAAAAGGGCAACATTCGCGTACTGCATTCGCTATCATTTGTAGACGATCCAACGCGAATACTGCGCGCCGTCCGCTACGAGCAGCGCTACGATTTTAAGATCGGCGAACGCACCCTTGAATTACTCTTAGAAGCCAGAACATTGTTGGATCGCGTCTCTGGCGACCGCATTCGTCACGAGCTGGATAGAATAATCGAGGAAGATAAAGCTCGTCAAATGCTGGATCGTCTCAACGAATTAGGGCTGTTCGAAGCCATTCATAAGGACATTATTTGGGATGATGGAATCGCTGGGCAGATTGCATCTCTCAAGGCACATACTCCTGAAGAATACTGGAGCCTCGTTCCTGATATGTGCGGGATGCAACTGAAGAGAGCTTTGGCTTATGTCCAATGGTTGATCCCACTCCCGATTTATCGCGTCCAGGGCGTGATCAAACGCTTAAAGCTGCCCCAGTCCCTGGCAGAGACTATCCGCGCGGCATGTTTTGTTTGGCATGAATTGCCAGACCTGATGAACCAGAAACCCAGCGCGATCTCTAACAACCTGGCAAAAACGCCTGCCCTGGCAATCTATGGATTGCACCAATCTACGAACGATCTGAAAGCGCGGCAAATCTTTGAGGCTTATGCCAAAGAATGGAAACACATTTCAGCCAATATCACCGGGCATGATCTGCGCGAACTTGGCCTCTCACCAGGACCAACGTTCAAGAAAATACTAACTGAATTGCGCAATGCCTGGCTTGATGGAGAGATTTCTACACCCAAAGCTGAGAAGCGCTTACTCAAGAAACTCATCAAAAAATATACCAAGGAATAACCTTGTCATCCAATTTAATCCGTGCTAGAATTCTTGCGCTATAGGGTGGTAGCAATACTGCTGTCGGCGAAAAGTGGGTAACCCCCACTTTTTTCGTGTCTGGAACCTGCCACCCACTTTGATGGAGAAAAAGCATGAAGAAAGATTTTGCACTAGCATTTAAGCAAATCCTGGAAGACCGCGGATTACCCCAAGAAGTTGTCCTTGCTGCAATTGAGGATGCCATGGTATCCGCTTATCGACGCGCGGTTCACGCTTCAAATGCACAACACGTTGAAGCTAGACTCGACTCTGAAACTGGCGAATTTGAAATTTTCGTCGAAAAAGAAGTTGTCGAAGAAGTTCAAGATGACCGCACGGAAGTTGTACTCAAGATAGCCAAATCTGTCGATGAGGAAGCCGATCTCGGAGATATGGTCATCGTGGAGAACACCCCCCAGGATTTCGGCCGCGTTGCTGCTCAAACAGCCCGTCAGGTTATCCAACAAAGGATTCGTGAGGCCGAACGTGACGCACAGCTCAAATATTACGCCAATCAGGTTGGTGATGTTGTCAATGGAATCGTTCAGGCTATCAACGCCAAACAAATCACGTTGGGGTTAGATCTCAAGGCCGAGGGAGTCATGCCCCGACGCCAGCAAATTCCGCGTGAGTTTTTCCGCGTTCATGATAGGGTGCGCGCCTTGCTGATGGAAGTACAAGAGTCCAACCGAGGCCCAAAGATCATTCTCTCTCGCGCACATCCCGATTTTCTGCGCCGCTTGCTTGAAAATGAAGTCCCAGAAATTTATCATGGCATGGTAGAGATTCGCTCGATTTCCCGCGAGCCTGGACAACGGTCCAAGGTAGCTGTAGCAGCCCTCCAACCTGGCGTTGACCCTGTAGGGGCTTGTGTGGGCATTCGCGGCGTCCGCATTCAGGCTATCGTGCGCGAACTCAACGACGAAAAAATCGATGTCATAGAATGGAACCCCGACCCTCAATCGTATATTGCCAAAGCGCTCAGTCCGGCACGCGTGCTGAATGTTTTCCTTGAAGATCGTGGAGGAGCCAAAACCGCTACTGTGGTCGTGCCCGAAGATCAACTCAGTTTAGCAATTGGTCGAGATGGGCAAAACGCTCGTCTGACGGCAAAGCTCACCGGTTGGCGCATCGACATCAAGAGTCTCATCGAGGCCACCAGCGAGGTGCTCTTCAAGCTGAAGAACAACGCCGATTACGCCGGGTACTTCGAACAGGAAAAAGACAATATTCCACAAATTGAAGCGTATATGCGCAAAAAAGCTGAAGGACGTCCGATCACACCTGAGGACTTCCATGACATGCAGGCTTTCACCGAGCGTGTGGAGCTAGGCCGCATCACATCAGAGCGCGTCGAGCAAAAAGAGGTCAGTGAGCGAACTGCGCAAGCGCAGGAAGGCATTCCTCAAGGTGCATACGATCTTCCACTCGATACATTGGGGCTTGCAACTCGCACTAAAAACCTGCTTGTTGAAAATCTCAAAGTTGAGACGGTTGGCGATTTAGCCTTCAAATTGAATTATGACGTTGAAGAGATCAGTGGTATCACCGGCATCGGGCCCAAGGCGATGGAGCAAATAGAGAGCTCCATTGATTTGATGATCTCCTCCCTGCCTGAGCCAGAAGAAATCATCGAAGAAGAACCGGTTGTTGATGAGACAGATGAGGTTGAGGTAGTCGCTGAAATTCCCGCTGAGAAACCGGAGACTGTTGAACCCAGTCTCGAAGATGAACCTGCTAAAGTAAAAAGTACTGAACCAGGAGTAGCAGAAGCTGTTATCGAAGAACCTGCTGTAGCCGAAGAAGCTCCAGAGCCAGTTGCTGCTGAGGAAATTGCCGCTGAAATCATCAAACCGGTTGTAGAAGATGAAGTTGCTGCTGAACCGGCCGCTGAATCTGAACAGGTTGAGAGCGAGCAGGCTGAAGAAATCCCAGCCTCGACGGAAGAAATAATCAAGCTCCAAACTGAGTTGATCGATGATCCAGAAATTTCCAAAGAAGACGAACTACTCGACGATGACGATAAATCCAAAAAGCGCAAGAAATACGTCGAGATTGAGTATGATCCCGATCGGGATGTAACAATTTACCGCAAAAAACACAAAAAAGATTCCAAAGGATGGGATGATTGGGATGACGATGAATGGGATGTCTAATCCTCTTTCCCCAATCATGATCTTTTAAAGAGAGAAGTGGCAAAAAAACGAAAGAAGAAACACATACCCCAACGCACCTGTGTAGGCTGCCGAACTGTACAACCCAAACGCACGATGACTCGGGTTGTGCGTACGGCTGAAGGTTTCCAAATCGATCTGACGAGCAAGCTCCCGGGTCGAGGCGCATACCTTCATAACACAAAGACTTGCTGGGAAAAAGGCCTAAAAAGTGGCTTATCTCGAGCGCTAAAAATAGAGATTAGCCCCGAAGATCGACAACGAATATCCGAATTCATGGCCTCGCTCCCAGATGATCACATAAAATCTGATGCGTCGGGTGAATAAACTTAATGCCCTAGTGACCAACGAGTGACAAAAGTTGAGAAGATAAAATTATCTCAACTTCTTGCCAGATCATTGGGGCGCAATACTCGAATAGCAGGAGCGACCTTATGAGCGATACTGGCGAATTAAAAAGCATCGAACTCCCAGAAAATATAACCGTTCGCGAACTTTCTGAAAGTTTGCAAACCAGCCCCATTGAAGTCATCAAAACCTTGATGTCAAATGGTGTCATGGCGAATATCAACCAGCAGGTTGATTTCGATACGGCGGCCATCGTGGCAGCTGAGTTGGGATTCGATGCAACCCCACTGATTGTTGAAGAATCACTTGAAGACTCAGCCGAAATTCCTCTTTGGCGCCAATGGATTGCCAGGGAAAACCCCGAGAAATTATCTGTACGTCCTCCCGTTATTGGAATATTGGGTCATGTCGACCATGGCAAAACGACGCTCCTGGATGCCATTCGACAAGCAGATGTTGCTGGCGGCGAAGTGGGCGGTATAACCCAACATATTGGCGCCTATCAGGTAGAACACAAAAATCGTCAAGTAAGCTTCATTGACACCCCTGGCCATGCTGCTTTCACTGCAATGCGCGCCCGAGGCGCTCAAGGTGCAGATATCGTCGTTTTGGTGGTCGCCGCAGACGATGGAGTCATGCCCCAAACTCGAGAGGCAATCTCTCATGCAAAAGCAGCTCAAGTTCCCATAATAGTTGCTCTCAACAAAATCGACCGGCCCAACGCAGTTCCCGATCAGGTCAAGCAACAACTCGCAGAAGTCGATCTGGTGCCTGATGAATGGGACGGCGACACGTTGGTTGTTCCTATCTCGGCCAAAGAAAAACAAGGTCTTGATGATCTATTGGAAGCTGTCTTGTTGGTCGCGGATAACAATGAAATCTTAGCTAATCCTGAAGGTGTCACCTTTGGAACAGTGATTGAAGCCAGTCATGAGCGCGGCAGAGGTGTTATGGCAACATTCCTGGTTCAGAACGGCACACTTAAAGTCGGAGATTCTGTCGTTGCAGGTCAAACCAGCGGAAAAATCAAAGCCATGTTCGACTTTAAGGGCGACAAAATAAAAGAAGCCCCTCCTTCCACACCAGTTTCTGTGATGGGTTTGGCAGATATTCCCGAGGCTGGCGAGATTTTCAGGGTCGCCAAATCAACCAAATTTGCTCGAGAGATTGTCGATAAACGCAAGCAGCTCGTAGCTGATCGAGCAGTAGTAGCTGGCAGTGCTCTAACGTTAGAAGAGTTATTTGCTCGCGTCCAGGCAGGTGAAGTGAAAGAACTGCGCCTGATCATCAAAGCGGATGTTCAGGGTTCGTTGGAGCCAATTGTCTCATCCTTAAAAGAGATGGATGTTGAGGGTATTGGTGTCAACATATTGCACGCAGATACAGGCAATATCTCCGAAAATGACGTCATGCTGGCATCCACTTCAGAAGCGATCATCATTGGTTTCAATTCCAAGCCTGATTCAGCAGCGCGCCGAAAGGCTGATATCGAAAAAGTCTCTATCCGTTCCTATGATATTATTTATCGGCTTACAGAAGATATCGACAAAGCCCTAAAGGGTTTGCTTGAGCCGGAAAGACGCGAAAGCACCGTAGGTCGAGCCAATGTATTGGCTGTCTTTGGCGCTTCGAGGATCGGCCGGGCAGCAGGCTGTCGCGTTGTTGAAGGCGAAATTCGACGAAATGCACGAGTTAGAGTTATTCGAGGGGAAGAAGCAATCTTCGAAGGTGAAATCGCTTCGCTCAAGCGCCATCAAGAAGACGTGCGTGAAGTGCGCGACGGTTTCGAGTGTGGTATTGGCTTGAAAGGCTTCAATGATTTTGAAGAGGGAGATGTGATCGAGTGCTTCACAATTGAAATGGTCAAAATCATTTAGATCGGAGATTCAAATGGTTACAAAAGTACGCGCTCAACGTATAGCTGATCGAATTCACGAGGAACTTTCTGGCATCTTGCTCATGGAAGTTTCAGATCCTCGCGTTGTGTCGGCCTATATTACTAAAGTTCGGGTTGATAACGAATTGTCATACGCAAATATTTATGTCTCATCAATGGAGGGGAGTGAGGAAGCAGATAGCATTCTCGAGGGGCTAAACCACGCCAGTGGATATTTACGCAGGGAACTCGCCCAGCGGGTTGAGCTACGCCATTTCCCCAAACTGCGATTCTATTGGGACCCCAGCCCGGAACATGCTGACCGCATTGATCAGCTTCTTGCATCGCTTGATACGGGCGAAGAAGATCCAGAGGACCAAGATTCCTCTGAAGAAAAGTAATGAAAGACAAGTCGCTTCTTGAAGCTAAGCAGATTCTTCAAAACGCCCACAACATACTAATCACATCGCACATCCGTCCAGATGGAGATGCCGTTGGATCCTTGCTAGCTATAGGTTTGGCTCTACTGGATGCAGACAAAACAGTGCAAATGGTGCTGGAAGACGGTGTACCGAAATCTTTCCGTCACCTTAGGGGAAGTGATTTGATCAAAAAACGCCCCGAGGGTGAATTTGATGCCATTGTCGTTGTAGATTGCTCTGATCTTGATCGGACCGGAAAAGTATTGCGGAAATTCCCCACTCCAGATATCAGCATTGATCATCATATTACCAACCTCGATTTTGCCCGTGTAAATCTGGTTGACACCGCAGCACCCGCAACAGCAGAGATGTTGGCGGCCTATATTCCAGCATTCGGATTAAAAATTACAAGATCAATCGCTGAGGCGCTGCTGACAGGCTTGATCACGGATACGATTGGTTTCCGAACAACATCAATGCGCTCGAATGCTCTGCGAACAGCGGCAGATTTGATGGACTTGGGCCCTAACCTGCCTGATCTATACCAAAAAGCCTTAATTTCACGCTCATTTGAGGCTGCTCGTTACTGGGGCGCGGGGTTGAACACCTTGGAGCATGATAACCGCATGGTGTGGGCAACACTTGATCTCGAGGCTCGAAAATCTACCAATTATCCTGGCAGCGATGATGCTGATTTAGTCAATATCCTCACAACGATTAAAAATACCGACATCGCTGTGATTTTCATCGAGCAACATAAAGATCGCGTCAAAGTTAGTTGGCGCGCACGTTCTGGATTTGATGTCTCATCAGTAGCCATGCAATTTGGCGGTGGGGGTCATAAACCTGCTGCCGGGGCAACAATTGAGGGAAATTTATTCGATGTGAAAGCAGACGTGCTCAAAGCGACTAAGAAATTATTGAATGGAAACTAATTATTTCGAAATGTTTCTGATACCACAAAAATATCCTAAGAAGGTAAAATTTATGCAACCCATTACGTCTATACTGGGGAGATAATTATGGAAGAAAAAATTAAAAACGTTGTTTCAGGGGCGCTTGTCATCGACAAACCAATTGGTTTAACATCGCACGATGTCGTAAAAATTGTGCGTAGAGGAACGAATATTCGTCGTGCAGGTCACACCGGGACACTAGATCCACGCGCTTCTGGCGTACTCGTGGTTCTGCTCGGTCCCGCCGTTCGTTTGAGTGAATTTATCTCTGCTGACGATAAACGTTATCAAGCCACAGTCAAACTAGGCGCGTCAACCGATACATACGACTCTGAAGGGCGCATAACGAGCACCGCGCCTTATGATCACATTACCGAAGACCATTTCACGACTTTGCTCAAGAGCTACGAGGGCAAAACTCTGCAAACGCCACCGGTTTATTCGGCTATCAAAGTTCAAGGGCGACCCGCTCACCGTCGCACTCGCGCTGGTGAAGAAGTCGAATTGGAACCACGCGAGATCGATGTGTATTCTCTCGATCTACTTGAATGGGCACCTCCTGAAATCGTTCTGGATGTGTACTGTTCCTCTGGCACGTATGTCCGATCTCTAGCTAATGACATTGGCGAAGATCTTCAAACCGGCGCTCACCTAATTGGTCTCCGCCGAACGAAGAGCGGATTTTTCACTCTGCGCCATGCTGTGCGCCTGCGAGAACTCCAGGATGCATTCCTGACGGGTGATTGGTATCGTTATTTGATCCCAGCTGCTGAACTATTGCCCGATTGGCCATCGCTTGAGCTGGATAACGAACAGGTTGAAAAGGTCGCTTTCGGGCATCGTCTACCTGTGGGATCCAACCCAGAGATGACTGAAGATGGATTTACACGCGCCATAAGTGAACAAGGCGATTTGGTTGCCGTGCTTAGCTTTGATGAAAAAAAGCGAGAGTGGCAGCCAAGGAAAGTTTTCTTCCAGACTTAAATACTACTTTGATCGCGTTAGCCCTACAAACCGATGCAACACTACTGGTCTCTTGAAGATGTCCAGCTAGAAGACACCTGGCTAACTATCGGCTCTTTTGATGGTGTGCACCTTGGCCATCAAAGAGTTGTGCGTGAATTAGTCGCTGGGGCGCATGAAGTAAGCGCCCCAGTTGTTGTGCTTACCTTTTACCCCCATCCTGCAACAGTTTTACGCGGGTATGATTACCCCTTCTACTTAACCACACCAGAAGAACGCGCCAATTTATTGGGCGAATTAGGTGTTGATGTTGTCGTAACGCATCCTTTCGATGAAACAGTAGCTGCGACATCAGCGCGGGACTTCATGGCCAAATTGCATAAGCATCTTGGCATACACCATTTGCAGGTGGGTTATGATTTCGCCCTTGGAAAGGACCGCACCGGAACCCCGGATTCGCTTCGAGAATTAGGCGATGAATTTGGATACAGCCTGACCAGCACAGATTCTCTAAATGTGGCAAACGATGTCGTTTCTTCCAGTCGGATACGTTTTTTATTAGGCGCAGGCCAAGTTGACCAGGCAGCCAAACTGCTAGGCAGAAATTATGCTGTCGAAGGCGAAATTGTGGTCGGAGATCGACGCGGTGCTACATTGGGATTCCCAACCGCAAATATGGACATCTGGCCAGAGCAGGCTATCCCAGCCGCGGGCGTTTATGTTTGTAGGGCAGAAGTGCGCGGTCAATCCTGGGATGCAGTAACCAACATTGGGGTCAGACCCACCTTCGAGTCCAGCCCCGTACCTCCCCGCGTGGAAGCACATCTACTAGATTTCGACGAAGATATCTATGGAGAAACTCTGCACCTAGATTTCCGACATCGTTTGCGAGGGGAACAACGCTTCCCCAATATTGACGCTTTGGTAACCCAAATACAGACGGATGTTCAACAAGCGCGCAAGATGCTTGCTTCTTGACAGCATCAGCCGAGCCTCGGTATACTCATTTACAATTGAATACTGCACGGGGAGCCCGATGTTTCCGGGCTGAGAGGAGCGCAATTCAGCGCTCGACCCGCAACCTGATCCGGATAATACCGGCGGAGGGATCGCAGCGAAGCACTCTGAATCCCTCCCAAACCGGCGGAGGGATTTTTTCTTGCGAGTAATCGTATTTGCTAACGGAGAGATACAAAACCCCAAAGAAATTTTGGGATTCGTCGATGAGATGGACATTCTCATCGCGGCGAACGGTGGGGCGCGCCACTGCCTGAGTTTGGCATTGTTCCCGAAGCTGATCATTGGTGATCATGACTCCCTGACCGAGGCAGAGATTCAAACCCTCGAGCAAGGGGGCGCAGAACTTCAACAGCACCCCGCCAATAAAGATGAAACCGATCTCGAATTAGCCTTGTTCAAAGCCAAAGAGTTCAACCCTGAAGAGATTATCATCTTCGGAGCCTTAGGAGCACGCTGGGATATGAGTGTGGCAAACCTGCTTTTGCTGGCTCACCCGGGTTTAAAATTGACACCGATACGCATCATCGATGGCTTCGATGAACTCTCCGTGCTGCAAAGCGACCAGGTCAAGGAAATTTTTGCTCAACCTGGAGATACGATCTCATTGATCCCCCTCTGCGGGGATGCCAAGGGCATTTCAACGCATGGATTGGAATATCCTCTGGAGAAGGGGACGCTGCGTTTTGGAGCCACTCGCGGGGTCAGCAATGTGATCAGTGAAAACCAAGCCTGGATTACTTTGGAAGAAGGTTTATTGTTGGTAGTAATAATAAAAGACCACTGATCGCAGACGGCAGCAAATTCGCGGTCCGCGGTCGACTGTCTGCCGACTTCAGTCTATTTTGGAGGTAATTATGAAAACAAAAAATATTCTGCTTGGTATATTTTTTATATTTGTTATCGTCGCTTGTGCCCCTAAAGGCCCAGAGACCCTCACCGTGATGACACATGACTCATTTGCGATTTCAGAAAGTATACTGACTGCCTTTGAGCAAGAACACAACATCAAAGTTCAATTCATCGAAGCTGGTGATACAGGCACAGCTGTGAATAAAGCCGCCCTGGCCAAGGACAAACCCTTAGCTGATGTTTTCTATGGCGTAGACAATACTTTCCTCAGCCGAGCGCTTAATGAAGGCATCTTTGACGTATACGAATCGCCCCTGCTTGCGGATATTCCTGATGAGTTCAAATTGGATCCTCAGAACCGTGCTCTCCCCGTAGATTTCGGTGATGTCTGCCTCAATTATGAAGTTGCTTACTTCCAAGAGAACAACTTGACTCCGCCACAGAACTTGGAAGATCTGCTCAAACCTGAATATGCTGGCCTGTTAGCCGTTGAGAATCCAGCGACATCTTCACCGGGGCTGGCTTTCCTTTTTGCAACTGTCGCTCATTTTGGCGAAGATGGTTACCTGGATTTTTGGCGGGGATTGGTTGAGAACGATCTCAAAGTCGTCAATGATTGGGAGACGGCCTACTACAATGAGTTCAGCCAGTGGGGCGGCACGCGTCCAATTGTAGTTTCATATGGCTCCAGCCCTCCTTTTGAAGTTATCTTCGCCGAAGAACCCATTGATGAACCGCCGACGGCGGCGGTCATCGGAACGGGGAGCTGTTTCCGGCAGATTGAATTTGTGGGCATCCTCAGCGGCACGGCCAATCGCAGGCTGGCTGAACTTTGGATTGATTTCATGCTCTCTCCCACCTTCCAGGAAGATATCCCCTTGCAAATGTATGTCTTCCCAGTCAACGCCAATGCCCAACTCGATGAGACCTTCCAAGAATATTTGGCAATCCCTGATGAGCCCGCTTTCCTCCCTCCCGCCGATATCGCTACCCACCGCGAAGAATGGATCAACGCCTGGACGGAGCTCGTGCTGCGGTAATCAGTATTCACTGATCGGTGGTCAGTGGGCTCTAAGCAGTAAATAAAGCTGTCAAATGATATTGGTTACTGATCACCGAGAACTCATAGAATGAAAAACAACCGCTCTCTATCAATTTTCTTTTGGATTGTCCCCTTGGCCTTCCTGGGGATCTTCTATTTCTACCCCTTAGGGAGCATTCTGAAGTTAAGTTTGGCGCGCAGTGAGGCTGGATTGCTGACTCCGTTCATTGAAGCTTTTACATCCGCTTCGGTGCGCAGGGTTGTAGGGTTTACGTTCTGGCAGGCGCTTCTATCGACATTGCTAACTTTGCTCCTGGGTCTGCCAGGGGCGTATTTATTTGCACGATACAATTTCCGGGGAAAGAGTATTCTCCGAGCAATTTCTGGTGTTCCATTCGTGATGCCTACGTTGGTTGTTGCAGCAGGGTTCAGCGCCCTATTGGGACCCAATGGCTGGGTCAACATTGGCTTAATGAAGATTTTCAATCTCGCCGATCCGCCAATAGAATTTCTCCATACCCTCGTCGCAATCTTGGCAGCCCATGTTTTTTATAATACGACCATCGTTCTGCGTATGGTTGGAGATTTCTGGTCACACCTCGATCCACGATTAGGGAAAGCCGCACTCGTGCTCGGGGCAAACCGCTGGAGTGTTTTCAAAGAGGTATCGCTGCCACTCTTGGCTCCAGTGATTTTAGCGGCTGGATTGTTGGTTTTCATCTTTGATTTCACTTCATTTGGGGTCATCTTGATTTTGGGCGGCCCTCACTTTGCCACCCTGGAAGTCGAGATTTTCTATCAAACGATCAGCCTGTTCAATTTACCATTAGCCGCAGTGCTCTCGGTGTTGCAGTTAGGTTGTACGCTATTGATGACTATCCTCTACACGCGTCTATCGACCAGAGTCACCCAACCATTGAATCTCCAAGCTAAACGGCATACCCAGAGCAAACTTTCTACCTGGCGGCAGAAAATCATTGCAACGGGGATTAGTGTGCTTCTTTTGATCATATTGACAACCCCGTTGCTGGCCTTAGCAGGACGCTCAGTGACTTCTTTGGGGGTGATCAACTCACGTGAAGGTTCCCTTGCTCCCGGGCTGACTCTGGCTTTTTATCAAGAACTGGGCATCAACCGTCAGGAATCTCTCTTCTACGTTCCACCAATTACAGCGATAGGCATATCGCTGGCATACGCTGGCGCGACAGTTCTTCTCGCATTGAGTATGGGATTGCCCGCGGCCTGGGCTTTAGCCAGAGATCGCAAATCGCCACTCAATCGGATTCTCGATCCATTGATCATGCTGCCCCTGGGAACTTCCGCTGTGACTCTAGGTTTAGGCTTCATCATCGCTCTGGCTCACCCGCCACTGGATTTACGCACCTCGCCGCTGCTGATCCCCATTGCACATACCTTGGTTGCTTTCCCTTTTGTTGTGCGCAGTTTGACACCCGCGCTGCAAAGCATCCAACCCCGTCTGAGACATGCTGCAGCCGTACTGGGTGCTTCCCCTCGGCAAGTCATCCGTCATATCGATTTGCCGATAATTGGGCGATCTTTGCTCGTCGCAGCCACATTTGCCTTCACCATCTCGTTAGGCGAGTTCGGCGCGACGTCATTACTCTCGCGTCCTGAGTATCCTACTGTTCCGGTAGTAATCTATCGGCTGCTCTCGCGGCCCGGAGCCTTGAATTATGGCCAAGCCCTGGCCTTGAGCACAATCTTGATGATCTTCGCCACTGTCGGCATGCTGGCAATCGAGCGCTTCCGCATCGCCGATGTGGGGGAGTTTTAAAGAGACATATGTATGCTGCTTTCAATTAATGGAATTCGCAAATCATTTGGAGAAACACAAGCCCTGAGGGGTATCGCCTTCGATGTTGCCAAAGGGGAAATTGTCGCCCTTTTGGGCCCAAGCGGATGCGGTAAATCGACACTCTTGGGGATCATTGCCGGGTTGGAAGAGCCTGATTCTGGAAGCGTAATTTGGGAGGGTGGCAACTTAGCTGGGACTCCACCGTACAAACGCGGATTTGGGTTGATGTTTCAAGATTATGCTCTTTTCCCACATAAGAATGTGAGAGAAAACATCACTTTCGGCTTGCGCATGGCCAGATGGGAACAGGATGAAATTAATCAACGCGTCGCTGAAGTTTTAGATTTGGTCGGTTTGCCACAGTTCGGCAGTCGAGATATCGCCACGCTTTCGGGCGGCGAACAGCAGCGCGTCGCCTTGGCTCGATCCTTAGCGCCCAGACCACACCTGTTGATGCTCGACGAACCTCTGGGATCCCTCGACCGGGCTTTGCGCGAGCGGCTGCTTTCCGAATTGCGAGAGATTTTGCAAAAAACACAGCAAACGGCCATTTACGTCACGCACGACCAGGAAGAAGCATTCTCTTTGTCAGATAAAGTTGTAGTGATGAACCAAGGAAGGGCTGCTCAAATTGACTCTCCAAATGCAATATATCGAAAACCTGTGAATGCCTTTGTGGCCGGATTTTTGGGGATGAACAATATCTTTGAAGGGCATATCGCGGGTGGAATTATAAAATCGCCTATTGGTAATTTGCCAGCACCTAAAGGTAGTACAGGGGATGTCACATTTTTGATCCGTCCAGATACTATTCGGCTCGACGGATTAGGTCCGCAGCACCTCGAAGGGGTTGTTATTACTCGCACATTCCGAGGGGAACAGTGTCGACTTGAAATGGAGATCCAGGCCAACCGTCTGTCTTTTAGTTTGCCATCCTCGGAAACACAGATTCCACAAATTGGCGAACTAACTCAAATCGATTACGATCCAACAAATACAATCCAAATTCTATCTAAATGAACACTTCACCAAAGATGCTGGGTCTCTCACGGTAATTCCCATAGAACCAAGATGATTTCAGTCATCAAACAAGATCTAGATGGTAATGAAACCTGGCGTTACTCTGGGGAAGTTATTGACTCTCAAGAGGGTCAAATCACTATAGAGGCTTTTTTCGATCGCGAGGATATGCTTTATCACGGGATGTGGCTGTGTAAGGGAGATCGATTCGTGGAAACCTATTTCACCGATCGCTGGTACAACATTTTCGAAATTCATGATCGAGAAGATGATCGATTGAAGGGTTGGTATTGCAATATCGCAACACCTGCTGTAATCGATGAACAACAAATTTCTTACAAGGATTTAGCCCTCGATTTATTGGTTTTGAATAATGGAAAACAAATTGTATTGGACGAGGATGAGTTCATCGAATTAGATTTAGCCCCACAAATTCGACATCAAGCACTACGGGGAATGCAGGAGTTACAAAATCTATTCCGAGATAAAGTTAATGGTTTAAAGAAAAACAGGTACGATTAGCATCAGTATAATGCTCGTTCGTACCCGTTCTTCTTTGAATAAGCCAGATTACTGCATCCAGGGAAGAGGCACGTCTAACATTTTCATTAATGGTTCGAAGCCATAGTACATTCCCAAAGTCACACCCAGACAGCAACAACAAAGCACAACCAGGACAACGGCGACAATAATCCAAATTTTTCTTTCACCACCATTTTCGTTCAAATCGTTAACGTTTTCTGCAATTGTCATATCTTCAGCCATAATGACCTCCTCAATAAGTTGGAACAATTTCAGGGCAATTATATCTTAAACAAAGAGCATCATTAAACAATTAAGATCCGCCGTGGTAAGGGGCCACGTTTGGGGGTAGGGGACGTGCGGAGCACGCCCCCTACCCCCAAATGTGAGTTCTCTCACGGCAATTCCTATAGAACCTAAACAATTAAATATAACAGAGGGAGATAAGAATTAAACTCCCCAGCCGCAATTCCAAATGCGGCCAGGCAGAAAGGAATCGCAAACAGGGCACCAAAAACACATACGCCCAAAACTGTCAGCGTGATACCAATCCAACCCAAAATCACACCTACCTGAGCTAAACTTTCACCACCGAGGGTCCCCCCGCTTTCTTTGATCTCACGTTTGGCCATTGGGCCAGTGATCAGAGCCACGATGCTGCCGATGACTGGAAAAATTGTCAGGCCAAGAATCCCAGCTACCAGGCAAAGGATTGCTGTGGAGCTATTGGGAGCAACTTGCGGACTATCATTATATTCACTCATGGGTATCTCCTTTTAAACTGTCAGGCAGCGGCTCTGCGGTTTGCTCTGCGCCACATCCACCAGATAAACCAAGACAGTACCAAAATTACCACCGCGGCGATGAGAACTGGAATCACAATGGCTAATATAGATAAGATCGTAGAGATAATGTCCTCGGCGATACTTACGGGGACATTGGCCGCCCCGCCCGTTGTGGCAGTAAGTGCTGGCCGTACGGCTACTGACTTAGCTGCATGAACGCCGCCCGCGATCAACAAACCTGCGACCATTGCTAGAACCGGGTTGACTTCCCCAACCTGAGCACTGGCAGCAAACACAACCGCACCAGCCGCTGGCCGCACAAAGGTTTGAATAATATCATTAATATGGTTTACAGCGGGCACCTTATCGGCGAAGAACTCTACCAGTGAAAGCACTAGTAATACACCGATCACCCACCAGTTCTCTAGCAGGCTCCACGGCGATCCAAGTTCAATCAACTCGGTAAAGCGCGCCACAAAGGCAACAACCAACAAGGGGATATAGGCATTCAATCCTGCGCTGGCTGATAAGCCAAAGGCTGTGAAAATGTCCATAAGTTTACTCCTTTAGCGTAGCAACTCAATACACTGATTAGCTCTCAAAAATATATACGTCATTCATAAAACTGAGTTTCTAAGCTTCATCCAAAATGAAACCCATCCCAAGTGCCAGTTAGCAAAAAGCGTACATAATCCAATGCAGCGATCTGGGCGAGTGCAGTGGCAAATCCAGCAATCAACGGAAAAGTCATCTCTCGAAGAGAATCAAAACGATTCTCCAATTTGAAAAGCATCACCCAAACCATTGCATAAACCAGGGTCAGGATAACAAGCACTCCAGCGGCGCTGATCAACGCCAGGGGATAGAGGATCAAGGGGTTTTCGGTTAGCACAAGACCAGCCAAAATGAGTCCCAAGGCAAGCAGCCCCCCCAGGGAGGCGTATCCACCAAGAGCGGGTTTAAGGCTCCTTCTTTTCCACATGGTCTGGTGGAAAGCAGGTAAGACCATCGCACTGATCCCCAATCCCAAACCCATACCCGTTAAAACTCGAAATGTGTTATTTGGCTCATAAATAAAAAAACGAGAGAACAAATCTGGCTGCAAGTGAAGGAAGGAGTTGAATCCATCAATCGCCCAAATTAGTGCCAATCCCCCCAAAATAAACAACACACCTCGAGGGGGTTGCCCAACCCTTCGTCTTCCACGAGACAACTGAAAGACAAACCCTAACATCGCCCCAAGATACTGTCCGGTACAGCGAGCACACATCGAAAATTGCCGGTCTCCAAGGTGAAATGACCGCAAGTCGATTCGATGGCAGACTGCATAGCCAACTGCATCTGCCTTACCCAACAAGCCTTCTGGCGTGTTGAGCAGCCAACCGACCAATAGCGCCCCAACAACCAGATAACTTATTTTCTGCCAGGGGATTTGCCGAACGACCGGCGATTTGAGCAATTTCTGTACATATGTCATTGCTAGATTATACCGAAATAATCCATTTAAGAAGGCGCTGGCCTATAAGTTGCACTCAATAAACTAGATTTGGCAAGCATACCCAAGTGAGGTATGATAGCTCAGCTATGCGAGAAAAATCGTTGATCCAATTCACTATGCGCAATAAATACTGGTTTCTTATTTTCATTTTGGTAAGCATATTGACAGCCTGTACTCTAACGAACCAAGGTGTTTCAGATAATCCTGAAGCTGCCAGCGAACCCACTAACTTGAGCACCCCAACGTCAAGTGCAACCATCAACCAGCCAGTCAGCGATGACAACAATACCGAACCACAAGCACCTTCACCAACCCCAAAACCCACCCGAACGCCCTGGCCAAGCGAGACGCCTTCAGAGACAATCGACTCTTTCATTCGGATTGGCCCCAACAACTTTCCTGAGTACATCAACCCTCTGACCGGCCTGCCTGTACCAAATCCCGCATTGCTAGAACGCCGGCCGATTATCGCCAAAATCCCCAATTATCCCCATGCCGTTCGACCCCAGTCTGGCATCTCATTGGCCGATCAGATCTGGGAATACTACCTGGAGTGGGGATTAACGCGTTTTGTGGGAGTCTTTTACGGCAATGATGTCACCCGCTTTGGACCACTGCGGTCTGGGCGTATCTTTGATGAGCATCTACTCAATATGTACAACGCCATCTTCGTCTTCAATGGAGCAGACAAACGCACCTTCGATTATTATGAAGAGAAAGAAGTCGATTTCGGATACTTTGTTGTCGAACAATTTTGCCCGCCACTGTGCCGTGATGACAGCATCAATTCCTACAATAACCTTTTTGGCAACACCAGCCAGGTGCATGCCCAGATCAAAAATCGGGGTCTCGACGACAGTCGTCAGGATCTTTCCGGCAACTTCTTTTCTTCGATCAGCGGTCGAGATTTCAGCGAAGCAGATGATGTTTACGTAAATTACTCTTATGCAAATTATGCCCGTTGGGTTTACGATCCCAACCTCGAGCAGTACGTACGCTATCAGGGCAGTGTAGATAACTACGATGGTGTCAGCGGAAAGTACGAGCTTCACACCGACGCACACACCGGACAACCTATCACAGCATCCAACCTGGTCATCCTGATGGTGACTCACGATTTTTATCATAAATCATCGGATACCGAAGTTTTCAGCATCGATCTCACTGGCAGTGGCGATGCCTTTGTCTTTCGCGATAACAAGCTTTATCGGGCGCGCTGGCACCGTTATGACGAGAACAAACCCATCGCCATGCTCAGTTCCGATGGCAGAAGCTTCCCCATGAAGCCAGGTGTCACATTCTTCCAGGTGATCAACAGAACATCAGAAGTTATTCAACTCGATCAGACTTTTATTTTCGACTTTGCCCGACCCCCTGACCCAGAAGATTAATTCAATCTAATATGAAAAAAATCGTCCTGCTATTATTGATTTTGCTGGTATTTTTAGTTTGTGGCTGTGGCCCAAGAGATGTGCCGTCCCCGACAGGAACAGCAGCCGTCCTCGTTGAGGATACGGCTTCCCAAACCGAGACTACTACTCCCACAGAGGTGCCACCAACAGGCACACCCACACAGATCCCTCCGACACCCACAGATGTAGCAACTGCTACGGTAACCGCGACAGCGACGGCGACCGCCAACCCACTAGGCAACTATCCAGCCGAGGGCTACGGCCCCTTGCACTTCCCCAAACATATCAACCCGCTGACTGGGCTTCCCGTTGCAGACTCCAGTCTGTTGGATCGTCGTCCCATCGCAGTCAAAATTTCTAACGGTCCGCGTAGCGTTCGGCCGCAGTGGGGTCTATCCTTCGCAGACCATGTTTATGAGTATTATCACGAAGGCTGGCGCACGCGCTTCAACGCCATTTTCTATGGGCAAGATGCTCCCACAGCCGGCCCAATCCGGTCAGCGCGTTTTGCCGACGAGCATATCTTCC
The DNA here is from genome assembly GCA_016785015.1 of Anaerolineales bacterium. Taxonomy (GTDB): domain Bacteria; phylum Chloroflexota; class Anaerolineae; order Anaerolineales; family UBA11858; genus NIOZ-UU35. Next base: position 17,598 of record JADHTJ010000022.1, on the reverse strand, counting down.
GCATGTACAAATCCTTCTTTGCCTACGGCAGCGCTGACGCCCGCGTGCTATGGCGTATATTCGATACCGGGCTTGGAAAACGTTTTGCGTCAATATCGGATGCTGCCTGCCCTCCCACGGTGGATTTTCCACTTTGCCGCACTGACCCGAATGGCTACAACCACCTGATCACTAATACAGCGGTCTTGAGCGAACATTTCACCGAGAAACACGTTGACAATTCTCGTCAAAACCTGGACGGATTATACTTCCAGGCAGATGCTCCCGAAGATGGATTCATTGCTGGGAACAGCGTCACAATCCGCTACAGTCAAGGCTTCTACAACCGCTGGGATTACGATCCGGCATATGGAAAGTATGTGCGCTATCAAGATGTCCTTGATGATTCAACCGGAGGGAGTGGCGAAACCTTCGAAGCGCTCACCGACAAGCTGACGGGCGAACCTATTCGAGCTGATAATGTCGTTGTGATCTTCGCCGCGCACAACGCATATTCACTCAACCCGGAGATGTGGGAGATCAATCTCATCAGCTATGGAAAGGCGTATCTCTTCCGTGATGGGCGAGCATACGAGATAAATTGGGGCAGGACTGGTGAGGATGAGTTGATCAGGTTTGTAAACTCCGATGGCAACCCTTTCCCGTTGCGGCCGGGCAACACTTGGTTTCAAATCATTGGCACATCGTCTTCATTGACAAATGACGGCGCAAACTGGCGCTTCGAACACGTGACTCCTTGAACATGATGAAAACCCAAAAACGGGATTTTACCCCTATCGTCCTGGCACTTGTAGCGATCGCATTGGCTTTCCTGGCTTGGCGCCAGGGAGGTACAGGGTTAGCTTTAGATGGTATCCGCAGCGGGGGAAAGATTCTACTCCAAGTATTTCCTCTGCTGATAGCAGCTTTCCTGACCGCTGGTCTGATCCAGGCATTGGTGACCGAAGAAACCGTAACCCGCTGGTTGGGTTCGGAGTCAGGTTGGCGGGGGATCGCTTTGGCATGCTTGGGCGGCGCGCTGATCCCTGGGGGGCCATATGTTTACTATCCCATCGCCGCGGCCTTATTAAATACCGGTGCCGGCTTAGGGGTTTTGGTTGCGTTCATTTCTGCCAAAAATCTGTGGTCGATATCGCGCATACCCGTTGAGGTAGCATTACTTGGTCCGCGAATTACGATTATTCGATATGTGGTAACTTTTGCGATTCCACCCTTATTAGGTTTTGCTGCGGAGGCGTTGTTTGGTCAAAGGATTGGGGTAATTCGAAGTGCCATAAACAAAACTTCGGAACTCTTGGAGACTTCCGAAGTTTCTGGAGATGAATCTTGAACACCGCCATCACCACACTTTGGATTATCGCCGGGGGTCTCATCATTTACGCCTGGTCACGAAGAGATGGAAGTCTGCACAAAGGCACCGTTCTGGGCTGGAATACGGCCAAGCGCAATGTCGCTCTTTTGGCGTTTGCCTTCATCATCGTCGGCTACGTCAATGTGCTCTCCCCTACACAGCTTGTTCAGGAGTGGATTGGACCTGACTCGGGCTGGCAGGGCTTATTCCTGGCTGAAATTATCGGCATGTTACTTCCTGGTGGCCCTTATGTGGTTTTCCCCCTGATCGCCGTGTTGTATGGTGCTGGCGCGGGTTTAGGTCCAGCAGTGACACTGGTCACCAGTTGGGCCACACAGGCCCTGTTGACCATAACATTCGAATTGCCCTTCATGGGCTGGCGTTTCACAGCCATCCGTTGGGGATTGGGATTGATCGTTCCAGTGCTTGCAGGGGCCGTTGCCCAGTTGTTGTTTAGCTAACTTAATAATAGGGAAGTCAGGCTAACCGTGTTAGCCGATTAACAACCGCCCATCGTAGATGGGGCTTCTACCCTCTCTATATTTCGGAGTTAAACCCCCAGTCAATCTCCGCTAATCTCTCCATTACCTCATACGCTGTCAAATCTAGCTGGATTGGGGTTATCGAAACATAGCCAGCTTTCAATGCCCCATAATCAGTCCCATCCTCACGAACGCCAGTAGGCGCATCACCACCGATCCAGTAATAGGCGCGACCGCGCGGGTCTTCGCGTCGATCGAGTTGATCGCGATACACGCGCAAACCTTGACGAGTGATTTGTAAACCTTTGATTTCATCATCGGGCAAATAGGGCACATTCACATTAATTACTGTTTTTTCGGGAAAACCCTGGTTAAGCAAATTCCCGACAATTTTTCGTGCAAATCGAGCTGATGGGCCGTAATCCAATACCCCTAAATGATTATCGGGCGAATCCAATGAAACTGCTACGCCAGGAATTCCTCCGATAACAGCCTCCATCGCTGCCGTGACAGTGCCCGAGTATGTCACATCATGGCCGATGTTGGCGTGAGGGTTAATTCCAGAGACAACTACATCGATCTTTTTCTCTACTAACCCCAATTGCGCTAGTGCCACACAATCAGAGGGTGCGCCATCGCTGGCTAGGGCCGAAACTCCATCTTCTAACTGAACTTTTTTCACTCGCAATGGGCGGTGCATGGTTTTGACATGCCCCGAGGCTGACCAGTTTTTGTCTGGAGCCAAGATGGTCACTTCACCAAGATTTCTCATTTCTTTTGCCAAAGCTAACAGGCCGGGAGCCGCAACACCATCATCGTTAGTAACTAAGATATGCATCATCATTTTTCCTTATGAGTATTCAAAAATATGAGCGAGTATTATAACTGGTTCTATGGGAATTGCCGTGAGAGACCTCACATTTTGGGGTAGGGGGTGTGCGCCGCACGCCCCCTACCCCAAAATGTGGCCCCTTACCAAGGCCCCTTACCAAGGGCACTTACCAAGGGCCCTTACCACGGCGAATCCTAGAGACCCTTATAACTGAGGAAGGCAATAGGATGGTAAAATGATTTGCAGGTGACAGTCACTCGCGAAGTGACTGTCACCTACTATGTTGGTAATTATGCAGAAACTTTTCCGTGTAAACTTCTCCGAATACCCTCGGCAATTCTGGCTGCTCTTCTGGGGCATGCTGATCAGCTTTGCCGGTGTAAGCATGATCTGGCCGTATCTGATGATCTATGTCAGTGCACGCCTGGAACTTCCCATGACTGCCACCGCCAGCTTAATGACCGTCAATGCTACAGCGGGCTTGTTGGCAACTTTCATCGCCGGTCCAATTACCGACCGCACTGGGCGCAAGGGGATTATGATTGTCGGCCTGATGGTCACTGGGGTTTCATATTTGGCCATGATCTTTGCTGACTCAATGATCGAATTTGTCATTCTGATGCTCGTTCGCGGTTTGGCGAATCCCCTCTACCGAGTGGGAGCCGATGCCATGATCGCAGATATAATTCCTGAAGGAAAACGCGCTGATGCGTATGCGCTTTCCAGACTGAGCAAGAATATCGGCATTGCCATTGGACCTGCGGTTGGGGGATTTGTAGCTTCTAGTTCGTATAATATTACTTTCATTGTTGCCACGATTGGCCTGGTTGCATTTGGGTTGATCACCGCTTTTTTTCTCAATGAAACCCTGGACAAAAATGTCATCCCAGAGGAAATTGCCAGATCATCTCAGAGAGCTGGTTTTCGCACCATCCTCAAAGATAGAGCGTTTTTGGTATTCATTGGCGCATTTACTCTCACCCAAATTTGTGGGGCCATCATGTGGGTTTTGCTGGCAGTTTACGGCAAAGAAAATTTCAACATCCTTGAGAGCCAATATGGCTTCATCCCTATGACCAATGCTTTAATGGTGGTAGCTCTACAAATTTACATCACAAATGCCACGAAGAAAAAACCATCTCTATGGATGCAATCTATTGGAGCGATCATATACGCGATTGGTGTGGGCAGCATTGCCTTTGGAAATAGCTTTTGGGATTTCTGGGTCAGCATCGTTGTGCTGACAATAGGAGAGATGATCCTGGTTCCTATGGCGACAACCTATGTTGCGAATCTAGCACCTGCGGATATGCGGGGGCGATATATGAGTGTTTTCGCGTTAACCTGGGGCTTGGCGACTGGAATTGGCCCGTTGGTGGGAGGCTTTCTCAATGATCAAATCAGCCCCCAGGCAATTTGGTATGGCGCAGGCATCATTGGAATATTGGGCTCTTTATGGTTTGTGAATCAAGCTTTGAGAGCAAATACCATCCCCGTTCGTGCTGCTCAACCCCCCACAAGGTAACACTATTTCTTTTATACATTAATCGATCATCTGCATAAATTTCTCTACCACAGATGGATCAAAGTGCGATCCCGACTCATTTAGGATATGTTCTTTCGCCCTGGACTTTTCCCAGGCTCTTCGATAAGGCCTATTTGAGATGAGCGCATCCCAAACATCGATTACGGCAAAAATTCGAGCAGAAAGGGGGATATTCACATCCTGCAAACCTCGAGGATAACCTGTCCCATCCCATCTCTCATGATGACAAAAAGGGATTTCTACAGCTGGGCGCAGGTACTCGATCTGCGAAATAAAATCGAAAGCGTGAACCGGATGCTGGCGCATTATTTCCCATTCTTCATCCGTAAGTTTGTCCGGTTTAAGAAGGATGCTGTCGGGGATACCAATCTTGCCAATATCATGTAGCAAAGCACCCCGGTAAATATGTGCGATATCCTCGTTCGATATTCCAAATTCATGAGCCAATCCAACCGTCATCTCTGCAACTCTGCGAGTATGCCCTTCGGTTTCTTGATCACGTAATTCAAGAGCTTTTGTCCAACCTTCCAATGTGGTGTTGTATGCGAGCTTCAATTCCAGATTAGACCGCTGGAGATCGTTGAAAAGCGCTGCATTATCTATGGCGATGGCGGCTTGTGAGGCCATTGTTTCCAAGAATTCTAGTATCTGTGGATCCGATTCTAATGGACTGCGATTGAAAATCTCCAATACACCTGCAACTCGCCCTTTGGCAATTAGGGGAACGCCAATATATGCTACAAATTCCTCTTTCATCAAATTTTTGATTGTGGACTCAGGAAATTGATCAGTTGATTCATCTAAATTTGTCAACAAAATAACTTTCTGCTCTAAGGCCGCCTGGCCAGCAAATCCCTCTCCAATTCTAAGGGTTGTGTATTTAAGGACGTTTGTTCTAAATCCCTGGCGTGCAGCATGCTCAAGCATCTGCGTTTGATTATCCAGTAATAAAATCCCAACAGCATCAACACCCAATGTAGTGATTACCTGATCGACCAATACATTAAGAGTCACATTCAAATCCAGGCTGCCCGTTATTGCAACTTCGACGGCGTGCAATGATTGCAGATAGGCCGCACGTCTACGAATCTCTTCATCAGACTGGATCCGCTTGGTAATATCCCTTCCAGTAGAAACAAATTGAGTGATATTCCCCCGCGTATCTTTCAATGGCGTAATCGTTTTCTCTTCATAATACAGGCTGCCATCTTTTTTCTTATTGATCAACACACCCTGATAAGTCTCTCCATTCAATATGATCTCCCAAAGGTTTTCGTACACCTCGGGCTTATGTTGACCGGAATTCAAGACAGATGTTTTTGTCCCAACAAGATCAGCTTTTGAATATCCGCTAACTGCCTCGAAGGCCGGGTTTACATATTCGATAATTCCTTGTGGATCAGAAATCATGACACCCTCGGCAGTCTGTTCTACAGCCCGAGAGAATTTTCGGAGTTCATCGGTTCCCCGTTGCCTCTCCAGAGCTAATGCAGCCCGTTCCGCAAAAGCAACAACAAGGCGTTCATCTTCAGGGCCAAATGCTTCCGAGTCCGCACTTTGAATATCGATGACGCCTATCACACGATCTCCCAATTTAAGTGGGACTGCCATTTCAGAATTTGCTGCTTCCCAATTGGGGATGTAATTAGGGTCTGCTCGTACATCAGAGAGGTTGATAATCTCTCCCAGTTTAATTGCTTTAGGTACCAAGCCTGGCCCTTCCAAAGATAATTTTCCAGAACTGACTTCATCGGCGTAGGGGCCAGAAACTGCGGCCCGAATCAATGTTGACGATTCTGGATCAACCAGCAACAAACTACAATTCGCTTTTCCGAAAATTCGCAATACAACATCTACAATGGCCTGTGCCAAACCGCCCAGGTCCGTCGTATCGCTTGAAATTAGGGCACCAGATGCGTGGTAAAGGCGCTCTAATTCTTGTGTGCGATGTTGGATATCATTCTCGACCAATATTCGAGCAGTGATATCACGCCCATAGATATTCAGATACCCAGCATCTGTTACGGGGGCATATGCAAAGGAATACACTCGATCTCCAATTTCAATATCGAATTCATCGGCAAGACCATTTTGGTATATTTCGACTGCAGGATTTAATAGCACTTCAGGTAGCTGGTCGCCCAAATTGAGACCGAATAATTTCAATATGGAATCAGCTGCCAGGTTGGCGAAGATTATGCTGCCATCTGCAACCACGCGTATCACTGGATTAGGATTTTCTTCTGGGAATTTAGCCAGCAGCTTGATCTCTGATTTTGCGCGCTCTTGATCTGTGATATCTCGAGTAACCACAACCGCGTGACTGGTTTGTCCATCTTCATTTTGAAAGGGAATAAAGGATGTATCAACATTTCGCCAACCCAAGGCAGGAAATTCTTGAATTGATTGTAAGTTCAATTCCTCCCCATCAAAGCAGCGATCGAAATACGATTTAAATTCATTTTCAAATTCCTTAACTCCCCAAATCTCGGCCAAAGAAGAACCAACAATTTCGTCTCGTGGTTTATTAAATGCCATGCAGAAAGCATCATTAACAGCTTCATAATGATAGTCCTTACTGACCAAGCACAAGAAATCTTTGGAAGTGTTTGCAATGAACTCATATCGCTGTCGGGCTGCTTCAAATTGTTTACGCGCACTAATATCTCTAACAATGCTTTGGAGATAACGAGGCTGCCCTTGATCATCTCTGACCAAACTCAAATTTACTTCAACAGGGATCTGGGAACCATCTTTCTTTCGAAATTGGCGTTCATAGATCGGTAAAATCTCTCCAGACAAAATGGCATCTAATTTTGCGTTCGCGTCAGACTCTTCTTGATCAGCAATGATTTCATAGGCTGACATTCCAATCAACTCATCCAAACGATAACCTAACATATCGGCTGCTTGCTGGTTAGCATCCTGGACAAAACCATCAAGGGTCATACTAAAGATGGCATCATTCGCAAAATGGAAGAGGGCAGAATATTTTTGATTGCTTTCCATCAAAGCCTGTGTTGCTATCCTCCGCTTTGCCAAATTCTTGGATCGCTCAATTGACACCGCGGCCTGTGCAGCAAAAGCAGCAGCAAGTCGAGCATGGTCAGATGTGTAGAATCCAGGCTCTTCCTTATCTAAATTAAGTAATCCAAATATTCGTTCCCTTACAATTAGGGGAACTCCCATCCAATTGCGAATGTACTCACTCCCTAAAACAGGTACCCATGCTGAATCCACCTTTACATCATCAACGATCAGTGGTTTACGTGAATTTAAAACTTCCTTGATATTGGGAAACTCTTCAAAATTGATCGTTTCAATAGATTCGAAAGTGTATCTAAGATTCCTCTGCGCTACGATCTCCAATCCTTTTTCATCAAACAGCATTATGGATGTGCTGTCAAAAGACACAACTCTTTCTAATTGTTCCAAGATCAAATCTAACATTTCAGCTAGATTTAGAGTTGTGTTGAATGCTACTGCGATCTCTCTCAAGGTTTCAGCTTGTTTTCGAGCCGCTTGCTCTGCAACAAAGTGTCGAGAATTCTCCAAAGCCTGGGCGGCAGTATTGGCGATCAGGGAGAGCATTCGTACGTCATCATCATCAAAATTTCGTTTCTTGGGGTCAGCAGCTCCCAGCGTGCCGATTATCTTATCTCCCGCTTTCATTGGCGCGACCAAACCTGCCTGAAGACCTAACTGTCTTGCTTCAATAACCCTCTGAAATGGGCTTTCAGGATTGAGAGCATGAATAACCATCGGCTCGCCGAGTTCAAATGCAGATCCAGCTCCAGACTTTGGAGAAATTGGCAACTTATAAATTCCAATTTGTTCAAGCTGCCCACCAAAGACTGCCCTTAATTTTAGATATTGGGGGTTCTCTATTTCTTCGGGAGTCAATAAGCCCACAAATGGCACATCGAGTGCTTCAGCTACTGTATTCGTGACAATCTCCATGATTTTAGTGGGGTCGCTTTCCATGAGCAAAGCATTGGAGAGATTCAATAATGATGATTGTTCGTCTACTCTACGCGATGCCAATTGGTCATGCAGTTGGGCAGTTGCCAAACTGGCGGCAACCTGGTCAGCAAAAATCTGATATGCCTTGATGAAAATGGGGTCTAAACTTTCCCCCCATAAACTGAGTAAGCCTATGGTTTTCTCCCCAACCACCAAAGGCAAATGCATCATAGATGTTCCAACCTTAATTCCCAATGTGCGGATCGCGAGCCGCGAGGCAGATTTGGGTACACCTGGGATAGCACCAGCCAATGTTTCTGCAGCATTTTCATCGAAGCCTGATATGCCCTGGTCGAAAACTTCTGGTTGGGCCCAATTTTTGCGTGGGATCTCCAACCCGATTGCTGAGCGATTCACTAATTTTTCCGCTTTCTCAAGAAGATTTGGTTTGACAGCGATAAACCGCAGACATAAGTTTTGGAGATCCGAATCGAGCAATGCAACCAAACTTTGAATCTCAAGCAGCATCAACTCTTCCCCCATTGTTTTCATCAGCTTATCTGGATCAGGTTCGGCTGCCAAATGGGCAGAAACACGCCCCAAAGCTTCGAGAAGGGAATTGGTTGTTCCTAAGTTGGAATGTTTGTCTTCACTCTTACTCATTTTTTCCCAGCATATTTCGTGGAAGACATAATAAATTTAGCGATGTCAAATTACGATAAGCTATGGAATTCTCATTTTAGCACAACATTGTGATTTATTTGGGCGATTCAACATTTATTTTTTCTTTACTCGAAATTATTAACCATAAACAATACGAGCTGGCCAAAAGACCAACTCGTGGGAAATTGTGTATTGGTTATTATTCTTTTCTAAACGCTTACTTGAGCGCTGCTTCCATCAACGTTTGGATGCGAGGAAGCATCGAGGCTGGATCAGGATGCAATCCCTCGATGAGCAGGGCGCTTTCATAGATTTGCTCGATAATTGTGGCGTTTCTCTCGTCTTCCCCTGGGATTTCATGTAGCTTAAGCACTATCGGATGGCTGGGATTAAGCTCAAGAACTTTCTTGGGCACTTCATATTCTCTGTCTACCAAACGGTAAACTCGCTGCATCTCTTGCCCCATTGAGCCTTCAGGATCAACGAGGCGGGCAACAGAATCAGAGAGGCGCTCGGTGGCGCGCACATCGGTAACGCGCTCACCTAGATGCCACTTGAAACGTTCGACAATCTTCTCGAAGTCTTTTTTGGGAAGCGCTTCGGGGACAGGTTCATCCTCAGGGGTCTGCTCAGCCGCCGGGAGTTCCAGGTCGGGCGCGGCCACATTCTGAAGTTCATAATCCGCATATTCACGCAATCCCATAAGCATGAAGGAATCCATTGGATCAGTCAAAGTGATCACCTCGTAGCCATGCTTGCGGAAATAATCCAGGTGCGGGCTGCGTGCCACAGAGCGATCATCATCGCCAAGGATATAGTAGATCTTGTCTTGATCATCCTTCATGCGCTGGACATATTCACTCAAAGAAACCCAACTTTCGGGTTGAATGGTGGTGTGGAAACGCACAAAGGGGAAGAGGCTCTCACGGTCAGTTTCCTGAGAAGCAATGCCCTCTTTGATGAAGGGGCCAAAGGATGCCCAAAATTGGGCATATTTTTCTGGCTCTTTGTCAGCCATGGCCTGAAGCTGCTTGGTTACTTGCCCCGTGAGGATCTTCTTGATGCGCGCCATCAGCGCGGTGGCCTGAATTGTCTCACGCGAAACGTTGAGAGGTAGATCTTCCGAGTCGACTACGCCTTGAATGAAGCGGAAATGTTGGGGAAGCAAATCAGTAGTGTATTCCTGGATTAGGATCTTGCGTGCATAAAGTTTTAGGCCGTCCTCTTTGCGCAATGAGAACATATTTCGCTCTGGCTTCGAGGGAATATAAAGAAGAGAAAAGATTCGCAGGGGTGCATCGGCAACAAAATGGACGCGGGTGATAGGGTCTTCGAAATCTAAGGTAAGGTGCTTATAGAATTCGGTGTATTCATCATCCTGCACTTCGCGCGAGGATTGTCGCCAGATAGCTGTCTGGCGGTTGGTTTGCTCTTCAGCATCACCGACAAATATGGGAAAGCGAACATAATCTGAATGTGTTTTGATGATATCCCTTAGTCGACCCTCGTTGGCAAATTCTTCAGTATCTTCATTCAGTTTGATCTGTATGGTTGTGCCGCGATCTTTCTTTTCGGCAGCCTCGACAGTGAAAGTGTCTCCCCCAGTTGCATACCATGAAGCTGCTTTGGCACGCGGTTTGTATGAGCGTGAGGTTACACGTACCCATTCAGCCACCATGAAGACAGAGTAAAACCCTACGCCAAACTGACCGATTACATCAGTAAGCTGTTGTTGGTCCACACCCTCCTCCGCAGCATCCAGAAAAGCGCGCGCGCCAGATTGAGCAATCGTGCCTAGGTTTGTGGATAACTCATCACGAGTCATACCAATACCAGAGTCGCTGATAGTAATAATTTTTTCATCTTCGTCAACGGACAAGCGGATGGCCAACTCCGCATCCGGTTCCAGCACGTTGTGGTCTGTAAGCATGAGGAAATCCATCTGAGTGAGCGCATCGGAAGCGTTGGAGATAAGCTCACGCAGGAAGATTTCGCGATCTGTATAAAGGGAGTGGATGAGGATATTGAGAAGTTGCTTGATTTCTGCTTTGAAAGCGATGGGTTTGTTTTCAGTCATATTTTCCTCCAAAGAACCAGTTCCAAAAACTGACCAGGAATGATATCTACCATTCCTGGTTAGTAAGTTAACTATTAAAGTTTTACCGCAAAAATGTTAGAGGGATGTAAGAAAGTGGCACAAAAAATGCGTGGAATCGACCACGCATTTTTTTATTGGGAAAATTAGAGTTTATGCTGTGAGCATATTCCGCAGCACTGTGTGTAGAATACCGCCGTTGCGATAATACTCCACCTCGATGGCAGTATCCAACCGTACAACTGCCACGAATTCTACTAGGCTGCCATCTTCTTTGGTTGCTTGGACTGTTACTTCGCTCTGTGGTTGTATTGCATCTTTAAGACCTATGATATCAAATGTTTCTCGGCCTTTCAGACCCAAACTCTCAGCATTCTGACCCTCTTTGAATTGCAAAGGCAAGACACCCATACCCACTAAATTCGAACGGTGAATGCGTTCGTAAGATGCCGCAATCACCGCCTTGACGCCCAAAAGAAATGTCCCTTTCGCAGCCCAATCACGGCTGGAGCCAGTGCCATACTGCGTACCAGCCAGGACAACCAGGGGAGTTCCCGCTTCTTTATACTTATTCGAAGCTTCGAAGATACTCATCTTTTCGTCGCCAGGCATATGAATAGTAAAGCTGCCCTCGGTTCCTGGAACCAACTGATTCTTCAGGCGGATATTACCGAATGTACCACGCGTCATCACACGGTCATTGCCCCTACGAGAGCCAAATGAGTTGAAGTCACGGGATTTAACTCCGCGCTCGATGAGGTATTTTCCCGCGGCGCTATTGGGCGGTATTGCTCCTGCAGGGGATATGTGATCTGTGGTGATCGAATCGCCCAACAGAGCTAGGACACGCGCTCCTTTGATTTCTTCGATGTCAGGAATCTCAGGTGTCAGGTCAACGAAAAAGGGAGGCTCTTGAATATACGTTGATGCTTCATCCCAGCCATAAACATCACCACCACCACCCTCGATCCGATTCCAGATTTCATTGCCTTCGAAGACATTGGCATATTGACGTTTGAACATCTCTGGGGTGACGTTGTTTGAGATTGTTTCAGTGATTTCATCAGAGCTTGGCCAGATATCTCGCAGATAGACGGGTTGTCCATCTTTGCCTGTTCCCAAAGGATCGTTATTGATATCGATGTTTACCGTACCTGCCAAGGCATAGGCTACTACCAAGGGAGGTGATGCTAGATAATTGGCACGCACATGAGGGCTGATACGGCCTTCAAAGTTACGGTTTCCAGAAAGCACCGCTGCAGCAACCAAATCTGCTTCGTTAATGCCGCGCACGATTTCACTAGACAGAGGACCAGAGTTTCCAATACACGTGGTGCAGCCAAAACCAACCACATTGAAGCCTAACTCGGCTAAGGGCTCTAATAATTTTGATTGGCTCAAGTATTCAGTCACAACGCGAGACCCGGGTGCTAAACTGGTTTTTACATACGGTTTGACCTGTAACCCGCGCTCGACGGCTTTTTTGGCGACTAATCCCGCCCCAATCATTACTGATGGATTAGATGTGTTTGTACAGGATGTTATCGCAGCGATTACTACTGCGCCGTGGCCCATTTCTTCAATAGATCCATTTGTACCAATAGATATTTTTGTTTTTACTGCACCTACATCTAAGGCATAGCCGTGCTCAGCAACCGGTTTCCGCAAAACTGATTGAAAAGTTTCCTTCATTTCACTCAAAGGTACGCGATGATGAGGCAATGTGGGTCCAGCCATATTAGGTTCAACTGAACCAAGATCTAATGCCAAAGTGTCTGTGTATTCCGCATCGGGTGTATCAGATGTACGAAATAAACGCTGTTCTTTGAGATATACATCTACTCGTTCGATGACCTCTTCTGAGCGGCCAGTCAGGCGCATGTAACGCAGAGTTTCATCGTCTACAGGAAAGAAGCCCATAGTGGCTCCATATTCAGGTGCCATGTTGGCAATCGTTGCCCTATCAGGCAAGGAAAGTACGTCCAAACCTGGGCCGTAGAACTCCACAAACTTGCCGACCACGCCTTTCTCACGGAGCATTTGAACAATTTGAAGAACCAAATCCGTGGCTGTAATACCATCCTGCATTTGACCAAACAAATTAAATCCAACCACATCCGGTGTGAGCATATCGATTTGCTGGCCTAAAATGGCGGCCTCGGCTTCTATGCCACCAACTCCCCACCCAACTACACCCAAACCATTGATCATCGTGGTGTGAGAGTCTGTCCCGACCAGGGAATCTGGGAACGCGATTCGCTCGCCATTAACATCTTTAGTCAGCACGACATCAGCGAGGTATTCTAAATTTACCTGGTGGATTATCCCAGTTGCAGGGGGTACAACTCGGAAGTTGTCAAAGGCCTTCTGCCCCCAATGCAGGAACTCATAACGTTCGCGATTGCGCTGGAACTCCAGTTCGGCATTACGTTGTAAAGCGTCTGAGTCGCCAAAGAAATCCACCTGAACAGAGTGATCGATCACCAAATCCACGTCCACCAGGGGATTTATTTTCTTAGGATCACCACCCAAGCGCGCCATCGCCGAACGCATTGCAGCCAGGTCAACTACCGCTGGAACACCGGTGAAATCCTGCATCACAACTCGTCCGGGGCGGAAAGGCAGCACAGGACGCTTGGTAGTGCTGGGAGTCCAGCTTGCTAAATTTACTACATCAGCCTTAGTGATGGCCACCCCGTCGCACTGCCGTAAGACCGACTCCAACATCACTCTGATGGAAAATGGCAAGCGATCAAGTTGCGTTAGGCCATCATCTTCTAATTTTTCCAACCGATAAAATACATAATCTCCATGAGAAGTTTTCAATACATCTTTGGAGTTGAAATAGTCATTATTCATAAACACTCCTTGCGCTTTATTTAGCGTTACAAAATATTCTTTTGTAACGCAAGGATGCCCACATTGCTCGTTTGGGCACCCTCAATTGACGCATGCCTACACTAATATTTTGAATGCGGCATTAAAAAGAATCAATAACTTATATCATTTGCTCAATGGGACGATTCAGCCACTCTTCGGCCTGGTCAATTTCATCAAAGATCATCATGCGAGCGCCGCCAGCAGGGGTCAGATCGGCAACTTCTTGAATCGCTTTGCGGACTTTCTTGTCTGCAACAACAACTGCCAGGCGGATATTGCGGGTCGAAGGATCACTATTGAGTTCAACCGCTATTTTAATGGCACGCTCTGATAACCGCTCAACGTTACGCAGATCGTATAAATTGCGCGTCAATCGATCAGAACCTAGTAAATGCTCCGCAGAAAAGTCACGCCAGTGTTCCAAGGTTTTTTCATTGACATCAGTAAATGTGAGATGCATGCCACCATCTGGCCGTCGTGTGACTGTGTATCCAGCATTGGGATCAGGTGTAAAATGTAAAGGCTTTTGATTGGCTTCAGTCATTGTGAGTCTCCTCAAATAGTCTATAGAAGTGATTTTACCAAATTCATGCAAGAATACCCTTAATATCTTGTTAGTTTATTCAACGGTATTTAGAGAATTTCACCATTTGGCGTTCGGTGTAAATATTCACCCATCCCCGGCGCGCCGTACCATTCTTCGCCATCGACAATAAGTTTCCCACGCAAATAAACTTTTTCTGGGTATCCGGTAAGCGCCCAACCCTCGTATAGGCTGTAATCTGTTCGTTGATGTGATCGTTTTATTCCATAATTTACCTTCACATCAGAATTCCATATGACAATGTCGGCGTCCGAACCAGGAAGCAAAGCGCCCTTTTTCGGATAAAGCCCAAAGATTTTGGCTGGGTTGGTGCTCATCATGGCAACAAATTGATTTGGCGTAATTCGACCTTTGGCAACTCCTTCGGTCCACAAGATGGGCATACGATCCTGAACTCCAGGCAATCCATTGGGGATTTTTGTGAAATCATCGGTTCCGAGTTCTTTTCCAGGAATAATAATTTCTTCCCCTTCATACCTAATCGCCGTTGTGCCATCAAAGAAGAATGGGCAATGATCGGTGCCCATCACCTGGATGATGTCATCTGCCAAACCTTCCCACAAGCGATCATTGTCAGCCTGGGTGCGCATGGGTGGGGAGCAAATCCATTTTGCGCCATCCGGGCGGCGCAAATCATCTTCGGTGAAGAACAGGTATTGAGGGCAAGCTTCACCCATAACTGGTATTCCCTTTTGCCGGGCATATTGCAGCATATCCACTTCGCCAGCGACGTTCATATGAACGAGGTATAACGGCGCTCCCGTCTCGGCGGCGAGAGAAAAACCTCTCATAGCTGCTTCTACCGCGCCCCAAGCGGGTCGTGTGCGAGCATGCCACTCTGGGGATGTATGACCAGCAGCTAATGCTTCGTCAACGAGAACATCGATCACATCGCCATTTTCAGCGTGCAACATGGTCAACATGCCTAGTTTTTTGGCTATACGCATCGCTTGGTAAATGTCGCCATCAGCGAGCCGCAAACGTCCGTTATAGGCTGTAAATACCTTCAAGGTTGTGATGCCCATCTCCAAGAGAGCCGGTAATTCTTTGGCTACCTGTTTATCAAAATGGGTCAGGTTCATATGAAAGCCATAATCCACGGCTGCGATCTCAGCCTTGCGCCGCCAGAGATCTACAGAGTGTGCGAATCCCTGAGGCTCCTGAACAACAAAATCCATCACAGTTGTCGTCCCACCAAAAGCGGCTGCTTTGTGACCGGTATAATGATCGTCCGATGAGATGGTATCGAACATAGGCAGTGCCAGATGGACGTGAGGGTCAATGCCACCTGGCATAACTACTTTTCCAGTAGCGTCGATAATCTCTGCATCTTGGGCATATAAATTTGGCGCAATCTTGATGATCTTTTCGTCTTGAATGAGAATGTCAGCCGTATAGGATTCAGTAGCGGTTACAAGATTTCCAGATTTTATGAGGATGGAAGTGGGCATGGGATGCTCCTACTTACAGGGATCAAAAGTTCCAAAGGTTTCAAAGGTTTCAAAGGTGCAGATGTATCAAATGGGTCAAAAGTGTCAGAGGAATTAGAGGTTACTTCTTTTTTTCGATGGAGTCAATCAAACGCCAGAGCAAGAAACCAACTTCAGCACGATGGTTTTCAGCATCAGGATAGTCGCCCTGCGATATGTATTCTAAATCTCTTGTCAAAAATAAGAAATACTCCACTTCGCTTAATGATCCTCGTGCAATTCGCAGGTGACGCAGGTATTGAGCACTGCTCCCCAACGCATACCCTTCAGCTATGTTTGCCGGAACGGATGCCGCTGCTCGTCTGAGCTGTGAGGTCAAACCATACATTTCATGTTTTGGGAAACTCTCCGACAGCTTGTAAACAAGCAATGTTAATTTGTGGGCCCGCTGCCACACTATTAACTTGCGAAATCCTTTTTCAGCGCGTTCCTTCATATTGCTACCATCCTAATCTTTCACTCTCAACTACAAAACATCGCTACCAAACCCTTTGATTCATTTGTGCCTCTGACTCCTCTGACCCCTCTAACTCCTCTGACCCCCCTGGCCCCTCTATTACATCTGCCCATTTTAGTCATACTCCCCACTAAGTTCCTTTATCCCCAATAACAACGCCAGCACTTCAGGCGGTACATCGACATCCGGCACATCGTAACGCTGATGATGTCCAACACGCTCTCTTAATGCTCGCCAAAGCAATTTTCTTTCTTCAGAGTGAACAACTAAATCATTGACGGTTTCAGCGCCCAAAAGGTATTCACCTGTCGTATAAAGGAATGTGATTCGTTTCCACTTTCTGGCAACTACTGGATTTGGCAGCGGAGTTAATGTGCCTAGCTGGATCTTGAAGTATTGCTCTTCAGCCCTGGCGTGATCTGGTTGATTTCGAAGCAATTCTCCTCGGGTGGTCAATTCATGACCAAGGACAGGAGCGACATATTCAATGCACCATTTGCGCTCTCTGAATGACGCTGGTTGGTAAAAGGCCAGATAATCTACTGCAATTACTTTTGGTGATGTAGCCAGTGGAATGCGGTACCAACCCAAGACGCGCGCCATTTCTAAATCACACGGGGATGGCAAGAAGGCGACAAGAACCAAGGAGTTCGGGCCTGGTAATTTCATGGTCAATATATTAACATAAAATATCCTGATGCAACTAATTATAGCATCAGGATAGTCAATTCCGAAAGTACTTTATTCGGGATTTAGCCTAACCCAACCTTCTGGTTGAATTTTTCAATTAGTTCATCCATCTCAGGGATTTGCTTTTGGAAGTCGGTCCAATAGTCGCGTCCGTACCACTGTTCTTGGATCTCTTCATACGTGCGACCCTGCTGTTCAACCCAGGTGAAGTATTTGAGCTGATGCACCCGACGACGATCTTCGTAGCGCAGTTCAAGCAGGTTGTCCGTAGATTCACCTTGCAGCCAGCGAGCAAAGTCGGCGGCAGCATCTGTCTCAGCGTATGCGCCAAATTCTTCGTGCATCTCTTCCAGACGACTCTGGTAAAGCTCCATCGAGTCCGTCAGTACGGTGAACATGATATCGTTTTCATCCATCTCGTAATACTTGGCTGCTTTGACCGCCGAAAGCACATTGGAGATTCCAGAGAAACCCAGCAAATCAAGTTGCTCTACAACATCTGTGGACACACCTTGCTTGACCAAATACTCACGGCCAGCAGGTTC
>JADHTJ010000160.1 GCA_016785015.1 Anaerolineales bacterium | reverse complement strand
ACCGCGTTGGCTGCCAAATCAGGCTAAATATATCTTGCCAGGCACGCCCAACGCGCTTGGCCTGAGCGTGTCGAAGGGGTTGGGCTTCTGACCCAGAAGGGCTTTTTCCTGAGAGAAAATCCATATGCGATTGCCCTGCTAAAACAGCCCGACCGATCGAAGATATTTCTAACAAAGGTATAATGTTGCATTGGTAATTCTAGCGACAAGGAATGAGATATGACATACAAAGTAGGTGTAATTGGGTTAGGTATTATGGGGCAGCGCATGGTGCAATGCATGTTGCCTCACCCTCATTTTGAGGTTCTGGTGGGGTGGGATATCCAGCGCTCGACAAGTGAAGGTGTTCAACGCGATCTGGCACCAAACATGAAAATTGCAGCAGATGCACAGGCCCTGATAGCTGATCCAGCCTTAGATCTAATCTACATCGCCTCACCACCGACATCGCATCTCGCGTACGCCCAGACGGCGATGAACGCCGGGAAAGCCATTTTCTGTGAAAAGCCATTGGCTGTTCACATCGAGGCTAGCCGTCAAATGGTCACAGAGCTAGCGAAATGTGGTCTGCCCAATGCAGTCAATTTTCCCTTTGCTGCTTCTCAAGAAGTTGCCACCCTTGAAAAGCATATCCAGGAGGGCCGGCATGGCGAGGCGCAACTGCTTGAAATCAGCTTCCACTTCTCTGAGTGGCCGCGTACCTGGCAGCGCGATGCCGCCAGCTGGCTATCAGGTAGAGTTGAAGGGGGTTTCCTGCGCGAGGTTTTTTCGCATTTTGTTTATCTCACACAGAGGATCATTGGACCACTGACTATCCAGTCTGCCCAGTTAAACTTCCCTGCCGATGGGATTACGGCCGAAACGTATGTGATGGCGAATCTCGAGAGTAATGGTTTGCCAATCCGTGTCAGCGGTGGCGTGGGTGGCGCAGCACCCGACTATAACGCCTGGACTCTATTTGGGTCCCAAAAATCCTATCGTTTTTATGATTGGCGCTTGATGCAAGTCGCTGATCTTGAAGGTTGGCATGAACTTGTCCCAGAGATCGAACCCAAACCGCTCATGGGTGATCAATTGGATGCCCTGGCAGAAATGCTGACTGGTAACCCCCATTGCTTACCAGATTTTGCTGCTGCCCTGGCTGTGCAGGAAATCGTGGAAGGATTGTTACAGTAACGTGGGATGGAATATGCATTATGGATAAGTCGTTTATCGTGGCAAAGAGACTGTAAAGGATGTCCCTCTTCCCAACTCGCTCTCGACGCTGATCTCCCCCCCATGCATTTCGACAATCGATTTGGCAATCGCCAGCCCCAATCCGGTTTCGCCACCCTCGCCGTTGCGGGCATCGTCCACCCGGTAGAAGCGGTCGAAGATGCGCGAGATGTCGGTTGGATTGATTCCCGATCCCGTATCTGCAACAGAAAACTTCACCGATCGCAGACCACCGACCGCTGACGGCTGACCGCTGACGGCAATCTTGCCTCCCTTTGATGTATAACGCAAGGCATTGCTAACCAGATTCCCTAAAACCTGCATCATGCGATCGGGATCAACGTTGATGCGCGGCAAATCTGGGGCAGCCTGAATTGTGAGGCTGACGCCCTTGCGTTCGGCGGCATGCTGATAAGCGGACTGAACTTGTTCCAATAAACCGATAGGAGCAATCGGGGCGCGGTTGAGCGAGAGTTCCCCGGCCTCGGCCAGGGAAAGTGTGCGCAGATCTTCGACGAGGCGCTGCAGGTGATGCACTTCGTTATGCATCGTCTCCAAACGTTCGGGGGTGGGCTTGAGCACCCCATCCCGCATGGACTCGATATACCCGGCGATGACCGTCAGCGGGGTGCGCAGATCGTGGGCGATATCGGCAGTCATTTGGCGGCGCTGTTCATTGAGATGGGCCAGGTCGGCGCTCATCTGGTTGAAATCCCTGGCTAGTTGGCCGATCTCATCTTTGGAATGTACAGCCACTTGCCTCCCGAACTCGCCCTTGGCGGTGTGGCGGATGGCAGTGGTCAGTTCTCGCAGCGGGCGGGTGAGGCCGCGGGTGAGCACCAGGCTGATGACCAGCGCGATCGCCATAGCACCCAGAGTTGCATATAGCAGAGATTGATTGGTGCGTGTCAGAAACAGTTCTTCGCGCTGCGCCATGGGCGGGATATTTCCTGTGGCAATAACGGTACCCACGGTTTCTCCATCGATTTCGATGACGGTTCCAGCTACAAAATTTTCAACTGTAATGACATCCCCCCTACGGTATTCCCCAGCAGGCACAACCACTCTCCCGTTGGAATCGATGAGCGCAAAAGTCAGCGGTTGAGTGCCGACTGTATTCCCAAGATCATCTTGTTGTGTCGATTGATGCTGTGGTGGAAGTTGTTCCGGTTGAATCGGCGGTTGTCCGGCTGGCGGATTCTGCAAATCTCCTGCAGGTTGCCGTGGAGGCTGTTGCGGTTGCAGCAGTTGTCCCGGCAGATCACCTTGTTGATTCTGGCGGCGGATGATTGACGCGGCAAACCCCTGCCATGAGCCGGTGACTTCGTAATAGGTCGTAGCGCGGTCGATGAAGTTATTTTGCGCGTTGCTCAGTACCAACTCTTCGAAATCTTGCTGCGTGGTGAAACGCGTGATGGCCGCGGCCAATAAGGCCACGGTCAGGCTGACGGCCAAAAAGGCCAGAAGAAGTTTAGGGGCGAGGGAGCGCATAGGTTCAGTGAACAGTGGTCAGTGGATAGTGGGCAGCAAACTGGATACCGTTCACTGTTCACTGCCCACTGTCTGGAAGCGGTAACCCACCCCAAAGACTGTCTCGATGCGCTGCGGATTGCTGGGGTCAGCCTCGATTTTGGTGCGCAGGTTGCGAACATGCACATCAATCGTCCGCTCAACGCCCTCGAAAGCCGTGCCCTGTAAACTTTCCAACAGATCCAGACGGGAAAAGACGCGTCCTGGAGCGGACATCAGCACCCCCAGCAGATCGAACTCCGAGGGGGTCAGGTCGACAAATTGATCGCCGACCTTTACGGTGTGCTCGTCCTGATTGAGGATGATACCGCCTCCGCGCAGGATATTGGCTGGCGGCGCGGCCTGGCTGGTACGCCGCAGCACCGCCCGGATACGGGCGACGATTTCTTTCATGCCGAAGGGCTTGGTGACATAGTCATCAGCGCCCAACTCCAGGCCCAGTACTTTGTCGGTCTCTTCCAATTTGGCCGTCAGCATGATGATTGGCGTGTCGCTCTCTTTGCGGTAGTGACGCATGAAGTCGTAGCCGCCCATCTCGGGCATCATGATGTCGAGGATAATCAGGTCGGGTTTTTCATGGCGCGCCACAAAGAGGGCTTCTCTGCCATTCTCGGCGGTGGCTACCCGGAAACCCTCTTCGGTGAGATATTCTCGCAGCAGTGTGCGCACATTGGCTTTGTCGTCTACGACGAGGATGGTTTTGTTCATATCGCTATTGTACCCAATTATTTCTAAGACCCTAAAGGTTTCTAAAAACCTTTAGGGTCTCGTTGTTGGTTAGGGCAACGCCTTCCACGTCAAATAATCAAAGGTCAGGCCATTAGTATCAAAACTGGTCGGGCGCAGCCAACCGTAATAGGTGCCCATACCCGGTGTGAATTGGTAGCAGTAGTACTCTGTCTCTGAGATAGGCCAGATGGCAGCTTGGCTGTATGAAGCATTCTCGCAGTCCGATTTGGTCGGCTCGCTGGTCATTGCGGCCGAAAACTGCGTTTCATTGGGCGAGATTTGCATCACGGTGAGATTATTTCGGTTCATTTCCCTGTACAAGAACCCGGCAAAGATCCCGCTGCAACTCTCATTGAGATCTCCGTTTTGTACATCGAAGCATTCTCCCGTGAGCATAGTGACTTGATCACCCTGGCTTTCGACGAAGAGCGCATTAGGGTTGATAGGCTGCACTTCAGGTGAGTCAGCTTTGAAGGTCACAAAATCAAATGTGACACCGTCCTGGTCGAAGCGCTCAACTCGGATCCAGCCGTAGGTCGTATTGACAATATTGCTGATTTGGAAGCAGAAATACTTGTCTTCCAGGGCTGAGTGCGCCATTGGGGGATACATCTGAGCTTCACAGGCTGCTTTGTCAGGCTCGTCATCACGATTATTCGCCAGTTCGGTGTTATTCTCACCGTGAAACTTGCCGCTCGATATGGGGGTAAACTGATACATGATATCTGCGGCTGAGTCGCTGCAATTCACTTCCTGCCCGCCGTTGAGGTCGAAGCACTGCCCATTCAACATGGTCTGCCCGCTGCCGGTTATCTGTGCCTCGGGATTGTTTTCCGGAACGGGTGTCGGTGCTGGGGTGTTGTTTCCACCACTTGGGATGACTTTGATGCTTACCTTCACAGGGCTGTTGGGGGGAGATTCCTGGCCGAAAACGTGACCCTGCGCATCGACCATTTTCCAGGCGGAAATATAAGCGCCGGGCTGCGAGGGGGCTTGCATATCCACCGATAGCGTCGAGGTGTGCCCCGGAGCAACGGTTGAGGATATTGCGAGAATTTCTTCTGCGGTGATGATATCGCCTCCGAGCAGTTTCAACTTGTAGTCTGTGGTCCAGGTGCAGTCACCTGTATTTTCGATGGTCCATGTAACCTGGAAGACATCGTCAGGCTGGAACTCCTGACCATTGGTTATGTTGGCATTGGCGATAAAGCCATCGTTGCAGGAAGATCCGCCTTGGGGTTGTGCCGGTTGAACGGGCTCTGCTGTTTCGGGCGCGTCACCCTCTTCGAGCTCAGGCTGCTGTTCAGGTGGATTCTGCTCTTGGGGTTCACTGGGATCAGATTGTTGAACAGATTGATCCTCGGGGATAGTATCCACTTCTGGAACCTGAGAAAATCCCGGCAGTGAACATGCGAGTTGTGCCAGTGCTATCACGATCAGAACAGATATCAGAATGAAAACTTTATGCTTCATGACAACCTCCTCTGGAGTACTCTCCATTTACTCTTTGGATAACGTGAATTTGTTTTTGCATGTTTTCAGGATAACAAAGAGATGTTCAGAAATTGTTTAGATCGCGTTTAGCATTGACATAGATGTTGTAAGAATATTTTTACGACCCTAAAGCTCTAGCAGACCTTTAGGGTCTATTTTCAGGAACACATGCTAATTCTGATTGCTTGATCTGACAGGAGCCGCTGACTGTCTTGTTCGGGTTTTGGATGGTGCAAGCCGCACTCTCTGTCAGGCCGAAACAGGCTTCAACTGCCTTTTGGTGGCGTTGATTATCTTGTCCTGAGCCTGTCGAAGGGCCTTGAGTACCCCCTGTTCCCCGGGGTTCACCTTTGAGCGTTTCCCCGGACTGCAAGTTCAAAAATGTCAACCCAGGATAATTGGAAGCAATTTGAGTCACGCGGAAGACATCTCCACCGTAGACATAGCTCCATACCGTTTCTCCATCTGGTGTGACTTCAAAGAATATTCCATGCACGCCATCACAGATCAGCGTATTGCCATTGGATAAGCGCTGAGCGCCAGAGACATGGTCGGCATAGAAGTCAGTGGGATTGTCTGCCATAAAGGACCATATAGGAGCTTCGGGGCCAAAAGCTGATCCTGATGTCAGTGTGTAGCTGCCATCGGGATTGATAGGTGTCACAATTTCATCGATGGATGAGTAAGCCCTCAAATTTCTGTCTCCGTTATTGAATACCAGGATATATCCCTCACCGGGATATTCAGAAGGAATCCATCGGGCGTCATGCTGAACATAAAGTTGTTGATCAGTTGCGGTTCCAGCATCATAGGCCTGGGGATTGCCCCAACGATAGAGTAGGTCGCCAGCCGGTCCAGCGGCTTTTTCAGTAGTCGTATTATGATCGATGATCCAAATCTCACTGAAGTTGTGCACACTGAGTAGGATCTGATCGAGTTCGGCGTTGTAATCAATGGCGTTGGTGTGGTTCCAGTCTGCCGGGCTCTGTCGCGAAGTGAAGTTAACATCGATCAATTCTGGATGCTCAGCCACCACGCCATAGTTCTCTCTTGTAGGATGGTAATCCTGAACGAGATGATCCCAGGTATGCCATTCCCAGACGATTTGATTGGTTGTGGGATCTACCTCAACGATGTGATCTGGCCACAACTCGCCATCCTTCAGTAAGTTTGGGTCTCGTCCAGCCAGGATGGCTTCTGCCTTAGTTTTGTATTCCCAGGCAATCATCAGGATATTGCCGTTGGGCATTTGCTCAATATCATGATGCTGCTGTACTTGTTCGCTGGCATATTGATATTCCCATACGATGGTGCTGTCCGGGGCGATCTCTTGCACGATTCCCCCAGAACCGCCAGCGTCAAATACGCCGGTTGTAAATTTGCCGGTGCGCAACAGGTTGCCATTCTCCAGCAGATAGACCGAGTGGCCAGGGCTGTAATCACTCGTCCAGGTGTAGACAGCCGCACCATCCGCATCCATCAGGTATGTATCCGTAGAGGTAATGGGGGAGAATAGGTACACCCCATTTGTTAATTCTTCATTTCCCAGCGTTGTCTGGTTGCTTTCAGAGAATTCTGAATTTTGGGATGTTTCTCGGGTTTCTGCGTCACTGCCCGATTGTGTTTGCCCAGCGAAAGTTTCTGCAAAGGTGCATGCTAAGATCAATATACTTAGCAGAATGATGGGTATTGCAAATATAGTTTTCTTCATGGTGATCTCTTATCTTGGCTTCATCCTTCTCATGCTCAATGAGTAAGCGCCAAACAGAATTTTCGGTTAGAAGCTAAACTTCTTCGTGGTGCACTCCCGTAGGGGAGCAGAGAAGTTTAGCTTCTTGATGGGATTGCTAAATTCCTACGGCTGTCCGCCTTGTGGCGGTCCCTGTCCTCCAGGGCCGTCTTCGGGTACGCAAGCCAGGGTGTTTTGGATCGTGGTACAGCTGCCGCTCAGTGTTCCTTGTGGAGTATTTATCGAGCAGGCTGCCCCTACACTCGAGGCGGAACATGCATCAATGGCTTCTTGAGGGGGACTAAGCAAATTGCCACCTGCAGCGCCTGCCAGACTATTGCCAGACGGCTGTCCAACAACCTGTCCACCCGGGCCTGGACCTCTGCCAAATTCAGAGCCTGTTCCAGAGTTTGGATCCGTTTCGCCACCGGTGAGAACTGCGCTAGAGGTTCCTCCAGTCACACAGCGGGCATAGTTGTAGATGCGTACTGCGTCGCCTTGTGGTCCATGACCCGTTGAATAAACTGATGGGTCACCGCTTTTTTGTTCGGCACGTTGAGCGCCAGCGCCGTGCACATCCATCCAATTGCCGTTCATGTTGCCCATGGAGCGGCCAAAGTTGATGTATACACCGGCTCGACTGCTGCCATTGGAACTGGTGTGGGTAGTGCTGCTCCAAAAGGCAGGGTAATCACTTTGCCCAGCTTCGTTGGCGATCGACGAAACATTGAAGATCGGATCGATGGCCGCTGAATTGGTTGTATCCGGTGAGCGAGTGTATTCGACGATGCTGTGCAGTTCCTTGGCATTTGGCAGCCGCCAGTCGCTGATCCCGGCATAGTCCAGGCTGGAGCAATAGTTCAGTGCGCCTTCCCAGTCCAAGCCGGTGGCGCTGTCAGATTGCATCCAGGTCAAGCCGGTGGCTAGATCACTTATAGTACCATCACCATTATCGACGAAATCGTTCACTCCATAGCTGGTGCTCCCTCGCACGTAGATTACGAAGAAGGTTTTGGCGGAACCTCCCCGCATTGTGCCGGTACCGTAGCCTTTGATGCGTCCATCAGCAAAGTTGACCCCGAACATGGTTTCATTCCCGTTCATGGTGGTGCTGACGTATTTGGTGCTGGTAGCCCACTGAGAGTCGATGATGCGTTCGCCAGCGGCGGTGTCCCCGTATTCGAAATCGAAGTAATCGCTAGCGATGAAGGGGATACCTGTGCAAGTCCCCTCCTCAACACACCTGCTTACATCGGTGCCGCTGAAATCGATCAACGAGTAAAGCTCCTTGATGGTAGGCAGACGCCAGTCAGAATAACCGGCCAGGTCAAACTTGGATGCACCAGCTACAGCCTGGGCGTAAGTCATCTTATTGCCGGGGTTTTGCTGCCACATCAGACCTGTCACCAGATCGGTCACAGTGCCGTCACCGTTATTCTGGTAGCGTGCCTGGTTGCCAGCCACCTGACCATCCTGTCCGTAAAATGACTGGTCATCCTCAGGGCAGGGGATGCTGGTTGAATCGCTGTAGCAGTATTCTTGTCCCGTATCAACAATGGGGTAGCTGTAACCGGTGGCGTTGTCTGTACTCTGATCTTCAACTGATGTGTTTATGTCAGCACTATTCGCTAAGCCCGAAGCCAAAGGAATGATTGCACTGCTGGCTGATAATGCGAAAGCGACTGTAATTGTAATCATTAAGGTCTTTCTTTTTGTGTTCATGGTTTGCTCCTTAGGTGTTTGCTTTGAGCAAGCATTGCGAATATTCTTGAGTGAATAGTAGCAAACACATGTTCAGAACTTGTTTAGAAATTTAGTAGATTCTATTGACATTTTCCGGAGAAAATAACCATTCTTAGCGCGCAAATGAAAACGGGACAGGAATTTTTCCTGTCCCGCGGTGTAATTTGGGGTTGTATTGTGTTCTGTTTCGATGACTTATGGTTTACATGCCATTTGATTTTGAATAGTAGAACATGAACCGTTTACTGTCCCACGGGGCGTGGTGAAACTGCACGCCGCGCCTACGCTCAATCCATTGCAGGCATTGATCGCTTCTTGCGGTGGCCCACCCTGGCCTGTGCTTGTTGCTGAGCCCTGTCCTTGTGTTGAAGATTCTGTCGACGAATCCTGACTTTCAGATTGACCGTCTGGTTGTTCACCCTGCGGACCACCCGGATTCATAATAAACGATGTGTCGGGCGTACCAACCAGGCAGCGGGGTATATTAGGGAAGTCATCGGTGAGGTAATAGTGGTATATTCCAGCCGGATATTCTGGCGTGACGCCAAAGCGTCCGTTGCAGATATCTAAATCACCTAACCCTTCTACATATTCATAATCTTCTACATAAGTACCGTCATAAACCCCACCGGGTCCACTGGGACGTGTACCTTCTTTAATTTGATAACTGGGCCTGACCAATATAATAGCGCTATCAGGATCATTGGGATCGTTATATCCATAACTTAAGTAAACAGGGAATCCATCAGCTGCGTAGCCAATCAATGACATGGCTTCACCTTGTAACACCAATTCGACTAATTTTTCTGGGATGCCATGATAGTGATAGTCGCCAGTCGGCTGCACGTGGGCATTATTCATGTCAAAGCCGAGATCATTGGTCAGGCCGTTGAAATTCCAGCCCGAATTACGATCACGGTTGTACCATTCTGCTGCAATGGGGTCGAATAAGATCCCATTGATAGCAATACCAAAAGGGTTAGGAATTTCGAGTATGGTAACTCGGTCTGCAATGGTTGGCGCAAGGTTTAGGGAATAGTGGTCATCTTGTGCCGATATTTTGTTGGGATTGCGGTTGTTGGGAAAAGAGCCTGTTTCATGATTGGGTATAGTGTTTGTGGATATAAACAGAGACGTTCCGTCACAGCTCGTATCCAAAACAGGATGTGGCAAGCTGCTATTTCCACTGAATGGTTGCACATCCATGAAAAAATCTGCCGAACAATTTGGATTTTCCAAAGGAGTGTCAACCTTTAAAATAGTTTGATGGGAAAATTCTTCAGCCGCAGCTAAATCTGCTGGTGATACACCAATTAACAAAACGATCAAAACAAAAAGTGTAATTTGGATTATTTTTTTCATGAACTATCTTCTATAGTCTATATGGATATAAATTATCTTATTTGTATCATTAATAACAGTAATTGTCACTATAAACAATACCTTGGCCAATTATGGGCTGGCAACAGGATAAAAAGCCGGGTGAATAGCGCCCAGACGGGCAATTTGTTGGAATATATCTGCTAATAAAATAGGATCAGGTTTTTTCGGAAGCATTTTAATTGTCTCGCTGG
>JADHTJ010000159.1 GCA_016785015.1 Anaerolineales bacterium | reverse complement strand
ACATACATGACCAACAAAAGCTCAGCTATTGATATACTTTGCATGGGAATATTCTCCTAAGATTGGTTTTGTCGCCTTAATCTTGGCGAATATTCCCTTTTTGTCAACCTTTCGATTTTTCGATTTCACATAAGCCGTATAGTACTAAAAGTTATCAGAATCTTTTATAGAGGAGCGTTTAACTTCGCTTAAACGAAACGTTTAATTTCTTCCAAACTCCTGTGCCTTAAAAAAATCCACCCTATCAAATGCGTCTCTACAAAGATTCAGAAATCCATAGTTTTTTTGACCGCGTAAACTACCAATTCACGGCGGTTTTCAAACCCCAGGTTGGCCATCGTATTCGAGATATGAACCCTGACCGTAGCATCGGCGATATGCAAAGCCTGCGCAATTTGCTTATTGGAATAACCCTGGCCTAATAATTTCAGCACTTCTTTTTGGCGTATGGTGATCGGTTCAGGCCCGGCCAGCTTGCTTTCCCCGTTTCCCCCGCCCCGGACGTTGTTGATTACCATGGTGGCGATCTTAGGCGGCAGGTATGCGTCCCCAGCGCTCACTATACGGATGGCCTGAAGCAGCTCGTCGCGTTGGGCAGACTTGGTAACATACCCCAATGCACCTGATTGAACTGCCTCAACAATTTCGGCTTCTTTCTCTACGCTGCTGAGCACCAGGATGCGAATTTCGGGATGGGATACAGTCAACGAGCGGATGACCTCTAAGCCGCTGATTTTGGGCATGATCAAGTCCAACAAAACTACATCGGGCATGATGAGAGGGATCAATTCCAGGGCTTCAGCACCATTGGCTGCCTCGCCTACGACCTGCATATCGTAAGTAGCCTCAATGGCACTTTCCAGGGCATTTCGCATAAGTGGGTGATCGTCAACGAGAAAGACGCGCGTGGGTTCCATGTTCTTCTGTGATCCTATTTGATAGGTGAGTTAACGCTAGTATTATCCAGATCAATTTTGAGAGAGATTGTAGTGCCATGCCTGGGAGCAGAGTCAATCATCAACACGCCTCCCATGCGCGCGGCCCGTTCGCTGATATTTCGCAACCCCATGCCTTCATATTCAACCTGATTCAGATCAAAGCCGCGACCATTATCGCGCACTTCTACTGCTACTTGATAGGGTGTACCCTGAATCGAAACCCAGATACGATCACCACGGCTGTGTCGCAAGGCGTTATTGAGGGCCTCGACAATGATAAAAAATATTTCTCGCTTCCAGATTTTGGGGATCACGCCCAGGTTATTAATGCGCAAATCCGTTTCAATACCCGTTCGTCGTTCGACAGATCCCAAACGCGCTTCCAAAAGTTCCAGCGGATCGATATGTTCTTCGGGGGTCAATTCTAATTCATGAAGCAACAGGCGCATTTCCTGTAATGCCTGGCGTGCGCTATCTTCCAACATTGCTAAGGAATCGGTTAATTTTTCGTACTGTTCTTCCTGATGAAGGTGCTGTGCTGTCTCCGCAGATAGGATCAAGCTGTGCAGCGATTGGGTCATCGAGTCGTGCAAATCGCTGGCCAGGCGGTGGCGCTCATCCAGGGTAGCCAATTTGCGCATGGCGTTTTCTGCTTCCACCCTTTGAGAAATATCTCGCATCACCATCAGGCGACCAACGCTCTTTTGCAGCTGGTATTTAAATGAAGTAATTTTCAAGTCCAGATGATAATCCCCCAATACAATTTCTCCTTGAGAATCAGAAACATTAAGATAAGGCTGTAGAGCTTCAAGATCAGGTGAAGACAATAACTCCAATAAGTTTTTACCAATCACAGCCGGCCGCTCCCACTTCAAGATATTGATCGCGTTAGGATTCACATCAATCACGCGGTTATGGCCATCCAGAACCACAATCACATCTTCAATATTCTTAAATATGGCATCATATGCTACCGGTCCAATCTGAAAAACCTGATAATTATGCAAACTAACTGTCATCATCAAACCAGTGATGATTAATGCATAAGCTTGCCAACTAATTTTTGGTAAAGACAACCCCATTGCAATAGAAGCCCAAAAAAATCCGTAAGCCAGCATGGGGAATGAAATCCCCACTAAAATTAAAAGCACCTGTTTTCGAAAAGCGCCTTCTCGCCTGAAAAAAGAGAACAACAAAACCGCCACACTGAGAATAACCATGATTAACGTATAAATCATGGTCACCCATTGGTGCCACCACCCAGGATCATAATCAAACAGCAAGAGCGTCCCAGCCTGCACCAGTCTTGGGTTATCCCAGATCAACCCATGATACTGGTTTGTCCAGGCAAAACCTATAGACACTGCGGGAATCGCCATCAGCAACAGATGATTGACGCCAGTCAACCATCTTTCAGGGCCATTATAGGCAATTATCAACAGAAGCAAAAACACGGGCGAGGCCACCCCGCCGATGAATCCCACTTTTTGCCAAAAGTAAATCCCCTCGAAGGTAGTTTGCCCAAGCTCCATGCCATAACCACCCGAAAAAATGGCAATCAGTATATTCACAATTGCCATATAGATGTTAGCAAGCGTTGGTGAGCGACGCAACACAAGGAAAGCTGAAATGAAAAGAACTACCGCCCCAATGATTAAGGGTACAGAATAGGGAGTAAAATGCCAAGTCATAACTTTAATATCTCTAAAAATTTCCAAGAAAACGCCCGAGGTTGCACGGTAGTAAACCGTGGAGCGTCAGAAAGTGTCATGGCCGGAGGCCCGCCTGTGGCGTGAGCGACAAATGGAGCGAAGAATCTATGTATTTGTCACTCAAAGAGTAAGATTCTTCGTCGCTTCAGCCGCTTCGCTTCCTTTCGCTCCTCAGAATGACAGTTCTGCGGCTGATTTCTATGTCCACGGTTAAGTACCGTCCTACCACGCCCGAATCTGGAGACTTTTCATGCTGATTTTAGATATACACCCGCAAATTGCAGGTACTGATGGCGACGTAATGACAGAGTGAAGAACCCGGTCAGCAGGGCAAGTTGCAGAGCGTGCTATTCAAAGACGGAAGATCAGGAAAACGCTGATGGACAGCGAGAGGATAAACTGGGCCAAGAAACTGGTCGAGGCGGGAGTCAGGTACAAGGAAGACACCATTGAATCTCCAGCTACATTCCATGCATTTTATATAACTTGGATATGTCCTTATGGTGCTGATTCTATACTGTTAAAACTATCCGAATAACATCTTACCATAAAGTTGGTATGGCACGTTGTGGGAGTGACAGGGCAATCGCATTTAGAATTAGCAACCACGGATGAGAAAGCCCAAACCAGTTTTAAGGGTAGCGAGCCAACCGCGTTGGCTGCCGAATTAGGCTAAATGTTCTTGCCAGGCAAGCCCAACGCGGTTGGGCTTCTGACCCAGAAGGGCTTTTTCCTGAGAGAAAATCTATATGCGATTGCCCTGGTGGAAGTGAACATGATAAGCACGAAGGCATCCACTCTTGAAACCGCCAGGATGCGTTCTCCGGGGTTCTCTTTTGGGGATAGACAAACAGCATAGCGGCGCTCTCAATGCATCTTGGATGCCGCAACAACACTACCCCATAATATTCAAATCCGCCCCGATAAACCAACTCGCCAAAATCCTGGTCAATTGTGAACAGGGTACGTTTTTCATCATGAGAAAACTCTAGTGCCTCAATATCATCGGCTTGGGGCATGATATCACCAATATAAAGCGCAGCATGTCCCAGATCTTCTAAAATCGGGCAACGGCTTTTCCTGATGATTCGTCTACAATAAGCCGCACCAAAGTCTCCTAAACAGTAATCGGCTCGATTTCTTCAAACGCTATCAATCTGGCTGCAGATTAGGGTATTCATCCATAATCGCTTTTTCCACGATGCCCTGCGATAGCATTTTTAGGTAGAATTTTGTGGTTAGGAGAGGCGTGCTCATCGATAATTTTCAACCAATAGTATTTTCACCTCAGAGTTTCTTTTTCGTAACGTACTGCATCCCAAATACTAGCCCCCCAAAGGCTATCAATACCAGAAGAACAACTGCGCCAAAGGCCAGTTGAAAATCAAACGTTGAGCTGACCAATGCTAGCATTAAACCGATGCTTATCGCCAACCCCAATGATTTTAGGTGCTGTCTTTCGAGCGCAATCTTGGCTTCAGAAAGTCCATCTGAGAGCTTATCCCGAGAAAACAATATCAAATCCCAACTAACGAAGGCTGCTGTGCTGGCAACAATCATAAATTCTAATGATACCTTGGATGTTATCCCTACCCCTGCCAAAATAATATTGCCCACCAAAACGCTTGATGCAGCCCAAAATGTGGGCTGGGCTTTTGCAATAATCCATAGGAACACCATGAGGAGTAGTACTGGCACAATCTGCCAGTACCCTGCCAAAAGGTAGCCGGAGCCCATCGAAACTGTAGAGATTATTAAACTACTATATAGAATCGTGGTACGTAACTTCAGCATTTATCTACGCATTCCGTCTGTGATTCAAACGCAAGGCCGTGTTATGGAGGTTGGTAGCAAGTGGTTGGTCCACCTGCCAATCGACCACATTGACACCTAATTTCAAGAGCCGCTTGAGCATAACGATGCGCTCTGCGCGAGCGGCGCGGACGGCCAGAGCATTCAGATCATTCTTGGACAATTTTTTGGCTTCATATGCGACAGGATCGGGGGAAATCAATAGAACTTCATACCCCAATGCCACCAACCGGGCATAGGTTGGCAAATCACCGTCGCTCAGCGAGCTAAAGATGATAATTTGTGACCTAGATGGGAACAAACGGGTTGGGAAATATTCGAGTTTACTAAAAGGCAAAAAGGTTCCCTGGTTGGCGCGCGACAGCTTTCGCATTATGGAATTCAATTGTTTCTTACCTAATCCTGGGAAGACAGATATGATCGGTTTGCCTAAAACGAGCATGGATACCCGGTTTCCTTCCTTTAACAGGATCTCAGTGAGAGCTGCGACAGCCTGAATAGAAAATTCGAAAAGGGAGGCTTCTGTTTCGAACGAATTTGTCAATCGACGCGCATCCAGGATCAAACCGTAATCTGCAATTTGCTGGCGCTCGAATTCATTGCTAAAAAGTTTTCCAGGATACCGCGCTGCCAAGCGCCAATTCAGTCTCTGGAACGAATCCCCAGCTCTGTATTCCCGAACACCCCAGAAGTCCGTACCCGTTCCAGCAAGTCGAGCCGGAATTGGACCAGAAGCTGGCAAAGTATGGCGAGGTATGAGTGCAGTTGATCGAATATCCATCGCAGCAGGAAGTACAAGGAGTTCCCCCGGCGAGGAAATATCTCTTCCAAGATCAAACAATCCTAACGGATCGCTGGCGCGAACTCGGATCCCGCTCCAGGAATATTCACCCCTGGCTGCTTTGAAACGATATGTCAATTGCGTACCATATCCTTTGTCCAGGAATAATTTTTGGAAAATCTGGCCTCCCAGCAGGGTAATGCCTGGCTTCAGCAATTCTTCGATAAGCAGGTTGTTCAAAGCAGAACCTTGATTTTCGATGTTGATGCGTGTGTTGAGGGGTTCATGCGCTCTGACGCTGGGCTTGTCAATCTGACGCATGGCATGCACGTTCAATTCGGTCGGTGCCTGGATCGCTCCTGTAACCAGATAAGCCAGAATGGGGAACGTCAACAACAGTAGTTCCCCATTTCTTACATATATGGAAGATAGAATTATTCCACAAATGAGTAAGACGAGAAAATAGCTTTTCCTATTCACGATTCAAAATCATCACAGGTACGCCTACAGATTGCACAATCTCATCAATGATGCCAGTCCTGGTAGTTTTTGAGCCCCACAGGCTAGGCTCCAATATCAGACGATGGCTTAGCGCTTCGCGAGCAAACAATTTAACATCATCGGGCAAAACGTAATCTCTACCCTGAATTGCGGCCCAGGAACGTGCCAGTTTCAATAAAGCTAGGGAACCGCGCGGGCTGGCGCCGATCACTACCTGGCGGTGAGTTCTTGTCTCGGCCACCAGATCGACAATGTAGCTCTGCAGATCTGGATGTACATAAATTTGCTCGATCAGCTTCTGCATCGACAAGAAGATCTGCGGTGTTACTACGGGACTCAAGGAAAAGGTGTCTGCCTGCCGGATAAGTCTTCTTTCCAAAATCTCTTGTTCATCATCTGCGCTGGGATAGCCAATATTCAACCTAACAATAAAACGGTCAAGCTGTGCTTCTGGAAGTGGAAAAGTCCCTTCATATTCAATTGGGTTTTGGGTCGCTACCACAATGAAGGGATCGGACAGCTCAAAGGTATCCCCTTCCATGGTGACCTGATGCTCCTGCATTGCTTCCAGGAGAGCCGATTGGGTTTTTGGGGAGGCCCGGTTGATCTCATCCGCGAGGAGGATATTGGTAAATAACGGCCCTTTGCGCAAAATAAACTTATTCTGCTCGTGGTCAAAAATATAACCGCCAGTGATATCTCCAGGCATCAGGTCTGGCGTAAACTGAATTCGCTTGAATTGCATTCCCAATGCATTGGCAAAGGAATTGGCAATCAATGTTTTTGCCAGGCCTGGATAATCCTCAATCAGGATATGCCCCGCGCTGGAAAGAAAGGCTGTCAGAAATTTCTCTAAAAATTCTCGCTTTCCAACAATAGCTTTTTCAACCTCTGCGATTATGGCATCTGAATACTTCTGTAATTCCTCAAACGAAATTCCCTTGTCAGGATGAATTTTCATGGGGGATCTCCATTTCTGTTTCAATAAAGGAAAGAATTTCATCGATCATAATGTAATCTGGGGAAACGAACTTGCCAACCCATGAACGAAACCAACGTGGAAAAATGGAGTATAAAAATTGGGAAACCATGGATCGTTTTCTACCTATGGAATTTATCAATTTCTGGATTCTGGGAGGAGTGACTTTTTTTAGATCATCCTGTCCCCCAACAGAATCCAACAATAACTGCAGCAATCTCTCTTCGAGTACCTGGCGTTCGGATTTACCAAATCCTGCTTCCTTAATAAGCCGTTGCCAATGGCCCAGTCTTGCGGGGTTCATCTCCGGCTCGAGGTATGCAGAACTGGGAAACGTCTCCATCCTGATTAGGGCAAAGCGCACTACCAGCATAGAACATAAAACAATCAGCAAGACCCAATAAATATTTTGGTCCACACTTTCAATGATACGCCAAACGACCCAGCCCAATATCGCAACAGGCTCTGCAATATATGTTGTCAGGAAGGACCGGCCACTGATTAAAAGGGCCACGAGGAACAACAAGATAAGTATGGGGAAAATCAAGCGTTTTCCTTTAGGCACAGATCAATCCTTCGCAGCCCAATTGTGCTGTATGATTGCGTTTAAACTTTCCATGGCCAATTTCTCATCCTGATCATCAATGAATTGTTGGCTATATCGCACTTTTTCAAATAGTTGAGTAAGCAGACGCACTGGAGTATCTGGAAAACCTTTCTGTTTGAGAGAAACTTCAAATTCTTTGGGAGTCATATGATCTTGTCGCCGAATACCCTGTTCCTCCTGTAGAATTTGGCTCATTTGGATATAACAACGCAGAACAACGTTCTTCAAATCCGCGCCTGACTGAAGCGCATTTGCTGCAGATTCAGCTTCCTTGAGCAGTTGCTCAGTTGATTTGGGGGCGCTTTGCCACTGCCATAAGGTATAGGCCACCAGCATCACCATTGCTAAAATCAGTCCAACGATCACAAACTGAATCAGAATTTGGGGTGGTTCTCCCAAAGGAGTCACAACATAATCTGGGGATGGCGTAGGATTTTTGGGAATTTCGCCTGGAAAACTAGGAACCTGTCCTTCAGGCAAGCTTGGTAATAAGGAAGCAATAATCGTAAGTACAGCTACAGCTATTGCAACTCGAATGATCATCATTTTGTTTGTGAGCGCCATAATTCTGGAGACCACAAAAACCGCGAGCGCCAAGAAAACTAGCGCGAATAAACCTCTGATTACTGGGAATACAAATGTTTTCTGGGGAGAGAGTGACTGATTTTGTATTTTAGATTCTTGTATGCTTCCGATTGGTTGAGATCGAGTACCTGTGTTAAGCTGTAAATTTGAAAGGCTAGGAACCAACAAAATCAGCGTAAATGTAACGCTAACAAGGCAGAGCACAACGATAAGCTTCAATGATTTCGTCATTGGCGTACAAAAATATTCTGGTTTGAGATAACAGGTTTATTTCATCAACTGCGTATTGAAAATTTGGGCACTCAACTGCATATCCATTCTCTCGCGCTCTCACGATCTCTAAAAACCTTAACCAAGGTTCCCCGATTCACCGCGACAGTTTCCCAGAACTTGGCATCTTTCCAGCCCTCTTGTCTGCATAGAACAGCGATTTTCTTCGGCTGTGGTTTAAGGCCAGATACAAAGCGTCCAGAATTAAAACTGGACATCGTGGAAAGTTTGTATTCTAGATGAGTTTCGTCCACGAATACTCGATCCTGATCTAAAGCTAACGCAGCATTTTGAATAGCTAAAACATATTCTTTTAATTGGTTGAGGTCTTTACATACACCAGAGGATTCAACCTTGAGAAAATTGCCTTCATCCAGTATTTCAAATTTGATCGACATATTATTTATATTACTCCAGTACGCAGGCTGTTATTCCCATAAATCTAATAGAAGTAAGTTCTGAGGCTTCATATGCTTGCTTCTGAGTCTCAAACTGCGTTGTCCAAAATATCAGGCGCTATATTATAGATGCTCTTAGCATTTTCAGCATCCCTGCCCCACCAATGAATCAGAGCAATCGCATTTAGAAATAGCGGCTATGGATGAGAACACGCAAAACATCCTTTTGGGTAGGGAGCCAACCGCGTTGGCGGCTGAATCAGGCTAAACACATCTTATCAAATCCGCCCAACGCGCCTGGCCTGAGCGTGTCGAAGGGGTTGGGCTACTGACCCAGAAAGAATTTTCACAGAGAGAAAATCCATATGCGATTGCCCTGACCAATGAATAGATGAGACACGCCAAAATCTAAACACTTCGTCCATTGGTGGCAATCACCATTTGGTCTATGTTGATGCCGTGAGCAACTGTTGGGTTATATTAACCGTTCAACATTTTTAGGCAAGTAGCAACCTGAATTTCCCAAATTAGTCCCAATCTTATATTCACAATCAAGAATCGTGTCAGTACGTTTTTGTTCCGCTAGTTTATCAGATCGAATTCTGCTTCTAACCAATCAAATGCAACCTGTTCCAATAATGGAAAATTATCGACCTGGCAATTTGCACTGGCACCATCCTAACGGGTGAACTTGCGCATGTCCTTTCGGTCTGTGGCAACTTGCTCAAAGAATTCATGACATTGGGTAATTTCCTGATCCGAATCACCTTCGCCAACTAAACACAAAGTAGGACAGGTTACCCCTTTTAGATTAACCGGGGAATTTGCCTCAGCATATCGATAAATTCTCGCATCCTGTTAACGCGAGATATACTCATTAGGTGCTCAAAGGCATGCTTTGTAAACGGATTTAGGGCCATACCAAAGGATGTCAGGGCATTCAGTATTCCTGTGCTGGCTACTTATTTCATCCACTGAAATTCTTAGCCATAAATTGGCCGTTGGGCCCAAAAACCTCATCCCAACGTTTTTGTAATATAAAAGGTAATCGATTTTGTTTTCGATCTGTATTTAACTCATGTTACGCACACGTAGCGAGGTTTCCCTGGAAATAGGGGGTGGGGGCTTCGCCCCCGACCCCCTATTTCCAGGGAGGTTCTCCTTAGGTTGCGTAACATGAGTATTTAAAACAAAAAAGCCCGGGGAGACACACTTCCCTTCCGAACTTTCAGTGGGGCTAAAATTACACCAGGAGGTCTCGACGGGGGTGTGCGCCTTGCGTCCCTTTGGGAACACCACCCGAAGTAATTAAAGGGACACTATTTTAGGACAATCTAAGTGACTGCTCAGGGTTGTTCAGTTCTGGTGAAAATATGGTACCCTCCGGCGATCAAACAAAGCTATGGAGGCCCAGATGCTACACAGTTATCTATTTGAAATCAAAGACCATCGCCGTGCTCAAGGGAAGCGTTATCAGCAAGGCCA
>JADHTJ010000158.1 GCA_016785015.1 Anaerolineales bacterium | reverse complement strand
CGTATAAGATCAGCCTGGCACGCGGCTTCGATCCAGATTTCCCCCGCAATTTGAGCAAGACGTTGACGGTGGATTAGGCCGAAAAATACAGTGCCGGCGGCATTCGTCCACCGGCACTGTATTTTTCGGGTCATATATCCAACCGATAAATCTGCCAGCGCTTATAAATCTCTGCCCCCATGTGCTCGGCCAGAATGATGGTATTTGGGTTGTCTATACTGGTGATCGAGAGGTCCGTCCATGTGTAACCCTTGGCCATAGCCCTTTTGACCAGTTCATCGAAGAGCAAAATCCCCACACCCGTATTCCAATACTCAGGCAGTACCAATACCGATTTGATCGTCAAGTTGTGTATCTTTTGGGTTTTCATACGCCACAATAATTGCAGGTAATTCCAGGGAGTACGCAGCCCATTGACGTGAGTGAAGATTTCATTCAAATCCGGCAGACCTGGTAAAAAGCCAACGGTTTCACCGCGTACGTCAGCAAAGAGGATCAACTCCGGGTCGGCGATCTGCATGAAAGGCTCCACCATGGCAGCAACGGATTCTCGCTGCCAGCCGATATGATCTTCAAGGTGCGCCAACGCCGTATTCAACAACTCATACAAGTTGTCAATCTCATCTTCCGGGCGATTAAAATCTGCATTTCGGATGGTTATCCAACCCTTCTTGCGAATTCGCTCAGCGACCCGGGCCATACGCTGGATTTGGGGGGTTTCAGCAATTTCTGCGCCCAGGGCCACATTCTGTGGGCGGGCTTTTTCGAAACCATAGTTGTCCATGAATGGCGGATAATATTCGGGGGTGTGGCCACACATCAACGCCGGAGGGCGATCGCGGCCTTCAACGAGCACACCATAGCTATCTTCATAATCCAGATTCCAAGGGCCATACAATTCTTGCAAGCCTCTCGTCCGGCCCCAATCAGAGGCGCACTCTATCAACGCGCGGAACACATCTTGATCTTCGATATAGTCAAAAAAACCGAAGACACATTCTTTCTTGCCGCGCATCGCATTTGTCGGAGGGTCTTCAGCCGCGCAGATGGTGCCTACTGGCTCTCCGTTTCGCCAGGCGATGAAGAACTCAGCAACCCCACGTTTGAGAAACGCGCTGTGCTCAGGGTCGATGGCTTTTTGGCGCTCAGGGAGCAATGGCGGCACCCAGAAGGGATCATCTTTAAATATTTTCCAAGGGAAAGTCAGGAATATTCGTTTTTCGCTTTCAGTACGAACAGGGCGGATTTCGATGTTGGCCATGTTTATTATCAGGGTAGGGTACGAAATATCGTGCCCCAACAACTTTGTTTTATTTACGACGAGCAGCCAGTTTTTCTACTACATCGGCGAACTGCGCTCTGTCGAGGGGGTATTTGAAAGCAAAGGCAATCCCCACCGCAAGCAATACCGCTGGGATTGGGCCAATCGCAACTCGAATGCCCATCAGCGCGTTGGGTGCCTGTTGGGCAACATTGGGTTGGTAGCCAGTCGCTTCGAGCATGAGTAATACAACAGGCAAAGCG
Organism: Anaerolineales bacterium; assembly: GCA_016785015.1. GTDB lineage: Bacteria > Chloroflexota > Anaerolineae > Anaerolineales > UBA11858 > NIOZ-UU35. The sequence continues at coordinate 8,893 of JADHTJ010000158.1, read as the reverse complement.
ATGGAGGTGGCCACTTTTTTCGTCAGGGTGGTCAGGCTGTAGAACATGCCTTCGTGGCGCTCGCCAGTCTGATATTCATCCCACTCGATGGCATCCGGTAGGATCGCCCAGGGGAGCACGTGCGCTGCTGCCACCCCCACCCCAGCCAAAGCACAAAGCGTAAGGATCACGCCCAAACTAGTCGTCGGGTTGAGGGTGATCAACACCAACTGAACAACGGCCCAAAAGGCGATGCCCAAAATATAGGCCCAGCGTTTACTCCATTTACGCGAGGCCCAATCCCAAATAGGCAAGGTAAATATGGCGATGACAAAGATCGTCGCCATGATGACATCGTTATAAGATTCGCGCTGGATGACATACTTGATAAAAAAGAGCAGCGAGGATTGCAATATATCCACAGCAATCCAGGTTGCTAAGAAGATGGCTAATCCAAAAAGGAAGGGTTTATTTTTGATAGCTGACAAAATGGATTGCCGCAAAGTGGGCTTGCTTTGCTCCATATAATCTTGGCGTTCGCGGGTGCCAAAAAAGACCAGCAACATCGGAAGCGCTGAGGCAATCCCAAAAATGATTCCCATGGTGAAAACTTTGGGGGCGTTCTCTGGTGTGAAGCTGCCAACGATCATCAATGGAATGATAAAGGCCACAAGACTGCCCAAGATCGAGAAGAACATGCGATAGGTGGTCAGAGAAGTACGTTCGTCATAATCAGAAGTAAGCTCAGGGGTGAGAGCGAAATATGGCATATAAAGCAACGTGTTGGCCGCTTCGAAAAGGATGTAGGCCACAGCGTAGTAAGCTGCCAAAGCGATCATGCCATCCCACGGCGGGCGCCACCACAGCATCGTGAAGGTCACTGCCAGGGGCAGCGTTCCAAACAACAAGAACGGCCGCCGCCGCCCCCAACGCGTGCGCGTGCGGTCAGAGATATATCCAAAAAGAGGGTCGTTTATATGGTCCCAGGTTCTGCCGATAAAGATTGCCGCGGCAGCGATCCCTGGGCGGATACCAACAACGTCGGTGAGGAAGATTGCAAAAAAAGCCCCCAGAATCGTGGTGGATAAGCTGAAGCCAATATCCCCCACACCATACATCAGTTTTTCGCGCCGAGAGAGTTTATCAGTCATGATGATCGCTCCACTAGGTTATCTTGTTGTTGATACAAACAAGATAACCCCGCCAGCCTGATCGCGACGCGTTATTCTTCTTCTTTGTATTTCCCTACCAGATCAAAACCACAGCGCTCGAATTGTTGAAGCAAATTAGGTGGGAATAGCTCTTGCCCCCATTTTCGACAAATATGCTCTATCCAACTATAGGTATCGTAATCGAAGGTTTCTTCACGGTCGCCTTCGAGAGGAATCATAGCCTTCAATTTGGTGTAGTAATCTTGTGCTAAATAACCTTCGTCCATCACATCCATGGAACGCTGGATGAGTTCATCATCCAATTGGGGGTATTCATCTTCGAATAGCACAAACTCCATGGGATAACGCGGGCGCGGCGGAGGATCATTGGAAGGATAACCGATGGTTAATCCAACCATCGGAAAAACACGCGGCGGTAGTTTGAAATCTTTGATAATCTCCTCGGAGTGGAATGGAATCCCTCCCAGAAAACAACTGCCCAATTCAAGGCTCTCGGCGGCGATGACCATATTCTCAGCCATCAACGCGGCGTCCTGCATGCCTAAGAGCATCAACAACATGTCGTCACCGTGCATGCTCCAATCTCGGCGCGCCATGATGCGCTCCCACTTATAAGAATCTACACAAACAATGAAAAACAGCGGCGCTTTGAAAGGGTTATTTTCTTGATCTCTCTTGAGTAATAAGCTGCCCAATTGCGAAGCAAAAGGAGCCTGTTGACCGGCTCGGACAAGGGTTTCAACGACATCTTCGGAGGGCATTGCCTCCGTATAGTGGCGAATAGATTTGCGGTTGAGCATAGAATCAATAATGGGATTGCTAATCATGTTTCTCTCCTGTAAGGTCAATACACCGGCCCTATTGTATACCAAAATAACAGGAAAGCTTATTTTCTCACAAACAAATCTGCGTTTTGGCTCTGAAGTCCGTCACTTCATTTCGCCCTATACAGGGCTCGGCGACTTGGGGAGCGCGCAGCCTGCCCCCGGTGTACGGGTCTAAGAGCGTAATATAAGATGATCAACCTGGTAAATCGATTAGAAAAGTCGTCCCCAGATCCAATTCACTTTCCACCTGGATTTCTCCCCCATGAAGTTGAACTAATTGACGAGCGATCGCCAGGCCCAAACCACTGCCTGCGCCATCCACACGGTGACGGGCACGATCACCTTTCCAGAAACGATCAAATATGTAGGGCAAATCATTGGGCGGAATTCCATCCCCGTCATCACATATGGAAACGCGGACTCCTGTGGGGGTGAGTGCCGCTTTCATGCTGATACTGCCTCCCGAGCTTGTATAACGCAACGCATTGGCGACCAGATTGCTCAATACCTGGTCCAAACGATCGGCATCGCCCATAATATTCATTTCCTGGGCTTCTTCTTCAAGCTCAACGCCTAATTCAATCTTTGCCGCTTCTGCCTGACCGCTGAAACTGGTGCGCACATCTTCGAGCAATTCGGAGATATCAACCGTTTCCATCTTCAAAGGGAGTTGACCCGCCTCAGCCAGACTCAGTGTTTGGAGATCGTCCACCAGACGCCTAAGCAGTTGTGTTTCATCTAAAGTTGCGGCGATGTGCTCGGGGGATGGATCATAGACACCATCCAACACCCCTTCCAGGTTGCCTTGGATAATATGCAGGGGTGAACGCAGTTCGTGGGCCACGTCGGCCGTCAGATTGCGGCGTTGGTTCTCGGCGCGATCTAACTCTTCTACCATGCGGTTGAACGAACCCGCCAAACGACGAAACTCCCCAGGACCGCGCTGAGATTCAGGCACCCTGACACTGAGATCGCCATCGGCAACCGCTTCCGTCGCAGACATCACATCGGCCAAAGGATTCGTGATGCCTTGGAAAACTCGAAAGGCTACTGCTCCACTGAGCAGGGGCAAAGCCAGAGATAGCCCGCAGCCGCCGACCCAAATCAGGGCTGCCATTTGGCCGCCGCCTTCAAAAAAGCGCGAGAGCAAAAATGCAAAAGCCCCCATACCCCCCAATACTAATAGAATCATCAAACCAAAAATGCCTAAAAAGCGCGCGAAGAACAGACCCCGATGTCGGCGCGACGGCCCTGGCCAGCGCGGTGCCTGATGGTCAAAATGCGTCCAGGGTGGTTTGGATGTCCAATGGCCTCTGTAACGCCTTTTATTGTGTCTCAATTCTATACCTCATCATTGAATCGATATCCCACGCCGTAAACTGTCTGAATAAACTGCGGATTTGCCAGATCTACTTCAATCTTGCGACGTAAATTCTTAATATGCGAATCAACACTGCGATCGTAGCCGTCGTACGCCACACCATGCAGGTGTTCAAGTAACTGCGACCGTTTGAAAATCTGCCCCGGCTGCTGAGCCATTACTGCCAACAACTTGAATTCATTGCGAGTCAGATGAATGATCTCCTCACCTACATAGGCACGATGCCCTTCCAGGTCGATCTTTAGATTTCCGGCATTGATGATCCCTGGCTGGCGCATGCCTCCTTGAACCCGGCGCAATACCGCCCGCACGCGCGCCACCAACGCCCGAGGAGAAAATGGCTTGGTGATGTAATCATCCGCCCCAAGCTCCAGACCAATAAGCTGATCGCTCTCCTCGGATCGGGCTGTCAGCATAATGATGGGCACATCCGATTCGCGCCGCAGGGCGCGGCAGACATCCAGGCCATCCATGCCAGGCAACATCAAATCGAGCACGATTAAGTCAGGTTTATTATGACGAGCAACTGTCAGAGCGGCATCTCCATCCCCTGCCGAGATCACCCGGAAGCCACTTTTCTCCAAATAGTCCCGCGCCAGTTTGACGATTTTGGGCTCGTCATCGACGACCAATATGGTTTCATTCATGTCGCTTTATTGTAATTCAAAAAGAGAATAGATACCTAGATCCATCGCCGTACGCGTCGAGCATAATCCAAATATTTCAAACCAAACGTATCTTCGAGCATTTTCTCCTCGAATCTAATATAGCGCACAGTGATCAGCCACACAAATACGGGAACTACAAAAAATGGGGATAGAGAACCCAGCAATATAGCTACACCGAGTAATAATAAAGCCATACCGAGATACATGGGATTTCTCGTGGCTGAATAGATTCCATCTGTTATTATGGTCGTTGGTTCTCCGAACGAGTTTATCGTAGTCTTTGCCCGGCTGAACAACTTGTCTGCAAAAATGTTAATGACAATTCCTGAAGCCAGGGGCAAAATTCCAAGCAAAATCCACGGTTTTGGAACCAATTGGGTGATCGGGAGAAGATAATGCATACCCAACATCGCTAATAGACTGACAAACAAATAGGTTGGGGGCAGTATTCTGGCATCTTTCTTCGAATTCATGATTTGTTCCATTTGAACAACATTTGTAAAAATAGGCACGAGAGCCAGATTGCCCTCGCGCCTATCAGGTTATTGACAATTAGATTTTTTCAGCTTCTTCCGAAGCTTCATCTGTCTTGTCCTCTGAGGTAGAAACTTCCTCATCTCTGGCCCAAGGAGGTGGCCCCCAGTGATGTTGGTGATGGTGACAATCCTTCCAGGCATCGGGATCACGCCCTCCAGCGTGCTTCCAGCGCCGGTACCAGAACATTCGCCGGATGCCGCCGAAAAACATGAACAGCAATCCGATAAAGAAGAACATGCCAATCATGCGTCCAAAGAAGAAGAATCCCATCGGATGGCCGTAATACCTACCAAAACCAGGGTGAAGTCCATCAGGATATGTCAACGTACTTCCATCGCCTTCGGCAATGATGTTCGTCGAGTATCCCTGTGCAAAGCCCAGGCGGAATAATGCAAAGCCTCCGGCAACCAGCGCCAAGATGACAAATACTGTCATCAAAACACCAAACATAGGTTTTTTGCGAAACATGTGTACCTCCATAAATATTAGTGGGCGATTGCCCATTTGATTGGATCGTCCACATTATGGCGTATTCTTATGGAGATATTGGGGAAATGCAGTGGAAAAATCCCCACTGCAAGGTTCTAGTAGATTACCTTAAATCTAACAACTACGAACTGGTTTATACATTAACAATAATATTGCTAAAAATATTATCGACTGCCCTTCCAAAAGCTGAAAGTACGAGAATAACGATGACTGCGATCAGCACAATTAGCATGCCATATTCTAAAAACCCCTGGCCTTTTTCGCGTGGATGGAATAACATGACCAACACCTCACCATTGAACAGGAAATTGTGTACTATAAAACAAATAACCAACGGCAAGACCAAGGCCACTTAGAACGAGATTATCAATGATTACAAGAGAATAAATCGCATCCAATATTCTAAGAAACCCTGTCCGCTCTCATCATAGTCTGGACAACTTGGCACTAATTAGAGCAATTTTGTGTTAGATGTCATTGTATCATAAGATTTTGATCAATCGATCTCCCCTATAAGTACTATTAACAACATTGTTAAGCTATAAAGCCACCATTTGGCGGCTTTATGTAATTTGAAAAATAACCTTCTTTAGAGAGGAACGACTTCAGCTGCCTGCACACCCTTGGGGCCTTCTTCGATGGTGAATTCCACGTCTTGGCCTTCATCTAAACGACGATAGCCTTCCACGGTAATGGCGGAAAAATGCACGAAAACATCATCGCCCTCTTCTCGGCCAATAAAGCCATAACCCTTACGAGCATTGAACCATTTTACAGTTCCATTAATACGATCTTCCATGCTTACATACTCCACTCTTTGAGTTTATTTCTCGCTGCGTTAGTCAGCCAAGCATTTCGGGCGAAAGATTATCATGGCCAGAATAGCATGTCAAGATGCCAAAAATCAACTTGGGGATCGCGGTATAATTCCAGAAATATACCAATTTCCCCTACTCAAGAAATCCCAAAACCCGTATATTTTCTTCTAGGAAAAATCACATCAATTCATAAACCAGGAGACATGATGAGCAAAACGGAACGTAAAATTCGAGTGCTGATCGCCAAACCCGGCTTGGATGGACATGATCGCGGGGCTAAAGTTGTTGCCCGTGCACTAAGAGATGCCGGTATGGAAGTCATCTACACCGGTCTGCGTCAAACCCCTGAGATGATTGCCGAAGCTGCACTGCAAGAAGATGTCGATGTAGTAGGCCTTTCGATTCTTTCCGGCGCGCACATGGCATTGGCACCTCGAGTGATCGAGCTGCTCAAATCAAACGGACAGGAACATGTCAAAATATTTTTAGGGGGTATCATCCCCAATGAAGACGTCATTAAGCTGCAAGAGATTGGTGTGACTGGGATTTACGGCCCTGGAACACTCACCACTCAAATCGTCAGCGATGTTCGCATGGGGGTTCTCGGAGAGGTAAACAACTAATATGGCATCTGTTCAAGATGTCTTATCTGGGAACCGGCTCTCGCTGGCGCGCCTGCTCTCTCAAATAGAGAATGATACATCCGCTGGACGCGCAGCGCTGAGCGACCTTTTCCCCCACACAGGCAATGCGCATCTCATCGGCGTCACCGGAGCGCCCGGAACCGGAAAATCTTCCCTGGTCAATCAGTTAGCCCATTATTACCGCCACCCTCCAGAAAACCTTTCACCAAAGAGTGTCGCCATTGTGGCCATAGACCCGTCCAGCCCCTTCTCTGGGGGTGCGGTGTTGGGGGATCGCGTGCGCATGCGGGATTTAGCTGGAGACCCTGGGGTGTTCATCCGCTCGATGGCCTCACGTGGTTCCCTGGGCGGATTGGCCAGAACTACCTCGGGGGTGGTTCAAGCATTCGACGCGACTGGGTACGAGGTCGTCCTGATCGAAACAGTTGGCGCGGGCCAAGCTGAGGTCGATATTGCACGTTTGGCACATACTACTCTTGTGGTGGAAGCACCCGGCCTAGGGGATGATATTCAGGCTATTAAAGCAGGCATTTTGGAAATCGCCGATATCCTTGTGGTCAACAAAGCCGACCGCCCCGGGGTGGAAAACACGGAACGCGCATTACGCAATATGCTCAACCTGGCACACCCTATCAAACGCGTCTATCGGCACCACGGCACCTTGGAAGTAGTACCATCTGCAATCGCAGTACCAACTGAGAGTGAGTCCATTTGGATCCCCGCTATTCAAAAGACCGTGGCCACTGATGGAACTGGCATACAAGAACTAGGCGATCTAATCACCCAACACAAAGAACATCTCGAAAATACTGGGGATTGGGAAAGCAGAGAACGCACCCGATTGAGCGCAGAGCTAGACGATTTATTACACGCAGCCCTGGTGAGCTGCTGGGAAGATACACTACCAGCCGGACGATACCAAGAAGTTTTCGATCAACTCATTGAGCGGGTTATCTCCCCCCGACAAGCTGTCAACGCGCTGCTCAATGGCACTCAAGATAAATAATTGGGTCGAGATAATTATTGGAGAATGCATGAGCAAAAAACAGAACAATGAATGCGGCATGTATGGCGATATTAAGTTGTTTGCTGGAACTGCAACCACAGAATTGACAGAGAAGATTGCAGAGTATCTCAGCGTGAAACTAAGCAAACAGGTAGTGCAGCACTTCCCCAATGATACTCTTTGGGTTCGGTTGAAGAGCAGCATCCGCGGGCAAGATGTATATATAGTACAGACCACCTCGCGCCCAGTGCATCGCAATATCATGGAGCTGTTGATTACATTGCAAACCCTGAGATTGGACTCGGCTGGACGGGTTACGGCTGTGGTACCCTATTTTAGTTATGCCCGTTCCGATAAGAAGGACAAACCCCGTACACCCATCACCGCCCGCTTGGTCGCTGATATGATCGAAGTGGCCGGCGCTGATCGCTACATGACTCTCGATTTGCACGCCGGACAGATCCAGGGTTTTTTCTCCATCCCAGGCGATGTATTGAGTGCTTTCCATATCCTGACTGGATATTTTTCTGAGATTTTACCGAACATGATAAACCCGGTGGTTCTCACAGTCGATTTAGGATTTGCCAAGAAAGGCCGCAACTTTGCTGCCGATCTCGATCTCCCCATCGCTTTTGTAGAGAAACGCCGCAGCGGCAAAAAGAATAAAGCCGAAGCTTTGACTCTAATCGGTGACGTGGAAGGCCGCGATGTCATCGTCATCGATGACGAGGTCGATACGGCTGGCTCTGTTGTTCAGGCAGTAAACCTGGCCAAAGATCACGGCGCAAAAAATATTTATCTGACTTTCATCCATCCGGTATTATCTCCGCCCGCTGTAGAGCGCCTGGCCAATCTCCCCCTGACAAAAATCATCACCACAGATACAGTGCCTATAGATGTTGAAGATCAAGCTTTACTAGGGGATAAACTCGAAATTTGCTCTATCGCCCCTTTGTTGGGTGAGGTCATCTTGCGCGCCCATGAAGGCCGCAGCGTTGGTGAAATGTTCAATGAATGATATGGTGAATAGTTGAAAGTGGAGAGTGGTTAGTATAACTTTTATTGGCCACACTTCCCACTGCTCACCGTTCACTGTCCACTGTCCACTGATATATGCCTGAACTGCCCGAAGTTGAAACCATCCGCAACAAATTCCGCTTGGGGGCGAATGAAATCCCCTCGTTGATTGGCAAACGCGTCACGGGGATTGATCTGCTCTGGGAGCGCACACTGGAGTCGCCAACGGCCGAGGAGTTTGCCATCCGCATCGTTGGACAGAGTTTTACGGATGTTGGACGACGCGGCAAATACCTGCTCTTTCACCTTGAAGAAAGCACCTTAGTTATCCATTTGCGCATGAGCGGCGATCTTT
>JADHTJ010000157.1 GCA_016785015.1 Anaerolineales bacterium | reverse complement strand
ATCAATATTTACTGTGGCATCAGCGAAGATATATACCCGGTCTTTGACCACCATAATATAGGCTGCGGCGGCTTTTTTGGAACCTGCGCGAGTATGATGTATCTGCAAAGCTGGACGCAGCACTTCAGGATATTGGTACGTCAATCCAGAAACAAAGGCATCCGCATCGCCCATTTTGACCATCATGGGGCCAAATATATTAGGCTGTTTAACCAGTTTTTGAGCTTCACTTACGCTAATGCCCTTTCGCTGTCGCAGTTTTGAAAACGCTTGAGCATATTCATCTATGCGCTCGAATTGGCGAGGATTAATAATCTTGGGGCAGCATCGCAATCCCAAAGCTGAAACCCTCTCATGAATAATTTCTTCTCGCCCAACCAGGATTGGGATACCGATGCCCTCTTCCTCAACCTGAGCAGCCGCGCGCAAAACCTTATCTTCTTCACCTTCGGCAAAGACAACCCGTTTCTTTGGTGACGCAGCCTTAGCCTTATTCATGATGAAATGGCGCACGCGCTGTCCCATGCCTTGGCGGAAGGCAAGCTGTTCGCGATATTCATCCAAATCGATATTAATGCGAGCAACCCCACTCTTCATGGCAGCTTTGGCAACTGCGGGAGCTTCCCAAATCAACACACGGGGGTCTAAGGGTTTGGGGATAATATATTCTGGACCCAACTTCATACTCTCAACACCGTAAGCACGTAACACGCTGTCGGGCACATCTTCTTTGGTCAGAGCAGCCAGTGCGTGGGCAGCAGCTAATTTCATCTCGTCATTGATGGCGCTGGCGCGCACATCCAGGGCACCGCGGAAAATGAAGGGGAAGCCCAAAACGTTGTTGACCTGGTTGGGGAAATCTGAACGGCCGGTTGCCACGATGGCATCGGGACGCACTTCTTTGGCCAGGTCATAGTTGATCTCCGGGTCTGGGTTGGCCATGGCGAAGATGATCGGCTGGTCGGCCATGGTCTTGACCATCTCAGGAGTGAGCACGTCAGCCACGGAGAGGCCATAGAACACATCGGCGCCGCGCACAGCGTCCGCCAGGGTGCGCGCGTCCGTTTCGGGGGCAAAGCGCTCTTTATATTTGTTCAGACCATCTCGACCTTTGAAAATCACTCCGCGACTGTCTACCATCAAAATATTTTCACGCTTTACGCCCATCTTTACGGCCAAACCAGCGCAAGATATCGCCGAAGCGCCAGCGCCAGAAATAGCAATACGAATGTCACCAATATCTTTACCCACAACTTCCAAACTGTTCAACAAACCTGCCGACGATATGATCGCTGTGCCGTGCTGGTCATCGTGGAATACGGGGATATCCAGCATCTCTTTGAGCGTCTCTTCAATATAGAAACACTCCGGGGCTTTGATATCTTCAAGGTTGATTCCGCCAAAAGTCGGCGCCATGGCTGCTACGACACGAATCAACTCGTCCGGATCATGAACATCCAACTCGATGTCGAAAACATCAATATCTGAAAATACTTTGAAGAGCACCCCCTTGCCCTCCATAACTGGCTTGGAGGCCAGAGCCCCCCGATTCCCCAATCCTAAGATGGCGGTGCCATTGGAAACCACAGCCACCAAGTTTCCCTTGGAAGTATATTCATATGCTAGATCAGGATCTTCAGCAATTTCGAGAACGGGGATTGCCACGCCCGGGGAATACGCCAGAGACAGATCGCGCTGCGTATCCAGCGGTTTTGTGGGCAGGATCGCTATTTTCCCTGGTTTACCATCTAGACGGTGATACTCAAGAGCGTCTTCACGAGTAATTTTGCTCATTGGAATTTCTCCTTTTTGAACAGGATACATGAACGTGATTTTGGATGATCATGCATCCCAAACTTTTTGCAGTTCTCATACGTTTACTAATAACCCCAATTCTCTCAAATATATTCGATTCAAGTAGTTGCGTTTGTCATATAAAAAACTGAATACATACCCTGAATTGTTAATTTGCTAAATAAAAAGTATTTTCGTAACCTTAAAATAATGAGAAATGTCGATGCCTTCCAATATCATCTCAATCATGTTAAACTGTTATCACTTGGTTATTAAGGAGAAGACTACACCGTGAGCGAAGAGAAGGATGCCGCGCTCAGCAGTGCTCTAGGTGATATCACCAAACGATTTGGGGAAGGGATCATCATGCGCTTAGGCGACGCACGTCACCTAACCGTAGATGTTATACCCACAGGATCCCTTTCTCTTGATATTGCTCTCGGTGTGGGTGGCATACCCCGGGGCCGCGTGACGGAAATCTATGGCCCTGAATCTTCTGGAAAAACGACCATTACACAGCACATCGTTGCCGAAGCGCAGCGACTGGGCGGAACGGCTGCTTTCATCGATATGGAGCACGCCCTCGACTCAACGTACGCCGAGGCCTGCGGAGTGGATATCGACAACCTGCTCATCGCCCAACCCGATATGGGTGAGCAGGCTCTAGAAATTACTGAAACCCTGGTGCGCTCTGGCGCAGTAGATGTGGTCGTGATTGATTCTGTCGCTGCCCTTGTTCCCCGAGCTGAATTAGATGGGGATATGGGCGACGCCCACATGGGATTGATGGCTCGCTTGATGTCACAAGCTTTACGCAAACTATCTGGGGCCATCAAACACGCCAACACGGCTGTAATCTTTACCAACCAGCTACGCCAGAAGATCGGCGTAGTCTACGGAAACCCAGAAACCACCACTGGCGGACAGGCGCTCAAGTTCTATGCATCAGTGAGATTAGATGTGCGCCGCGTCCAGACTATCAAGATTGGTTCAGAAGTTGTTGGCAACCGCACGCGGGTGCGCGTGGTCAAGAACAAAGTTGCCCCGCCTTTTCAAACGGCGGAATTTGATATCATGTATAATGAAGGCATCTCCAAAGCCGGTGACTTACTCGATATCGCATCTGGCATGGAGATCATCAGCAAACGGGGTTCGTACTATTCGTACGGAGACCAGAAAATTGGCCAGGGACGCGAAAATGCTAAAGAATTCCTGCGCCAAAACTGGAACATAGCTGTGGAGATCGAAGCGACCATTCGTGAAGAACTGCTCCCACCCCCGCTGATGCCACTTGAACATTGACACATCGACTGCTGGACATTTAGTTCAGCAAGAATGGAATTCGTAAATTTTTGCGAAAAAATCCATTCTAATCTTCTCGCCGCGCGAGTTTCATTGAATCTCATTTTTTTATCGCGCGCGGCCATGGCTTTGAAATTTGATCTCAGATAACGTTTTTACGTATGGTTTTTGCCCTCAGGTTGTAAGTTAGTTTTATAACAGGGAAAGATTTAAGTAGACGAAAAACCCAAAGGGCGTTTAGGCTTAGTATTTGTCAGCACAGGTATTTATTTAATACCTGAACAAGATAAGCATCATACAATAAACTGAGATCCAGATTGATGAGGCGCGCAGCCGTGGCTTGAAGATTAGCTACGGCTTTTTTTATTTTCAGGGTAGTAATGCCGGATGCACGCGGAGCGACCCAACTGCGTTGGTTGTTAGTTTACCAAAACTCCGCCCAACGAGGTTGGGCTAGCTACCCCAAATGAGTAAGTTAATATTTGGAACATGGCGAAAAAGATCACTGCGCTGAAAGCCCAAAAAAAAAATTCTGACCGAGTCAGTGTGTTTCTGGACGGTGAATACGCATTTGGGCTTTTCCGGGTTGTCGCAGCCTGGCTGCAAGTTGGCCAGGAGATCGATGAAGAGAAGATTCGCCAGCTCAATCAAACTGAGGCCGGAGAAAAAGCGTATCAGCGAGCGTTGAACTTCCTCAGCTATCGGGTTCGCACTGAAACCGAGATTCGTCGGAACCTGAACAAACATGACACGCCAGAAAGTGTGATTGAAGAAGTGCTAGAACGTCTGCGCCGCAACAACCTGGTGGATGATCTCCATTTCGCCAGCACATGGGTTGAAAACCGTTCCGAGTTTCGGCCTCGTGGTCGCAGAGCTTTACAAAGTGAATTACGCCAAAAAGGCGTTGAGCAAGAAGTCATTGAAGAAGCTCTTGAAAATTTAGACGAAGAAGAGCTCGCATATCGGGCCGCAAAGAAGAATGCTCGCAAGTACCTTAGATTTGAATGGCCCGAATTTCGAAAAAAACTATTGGCTTTCTTAGCCCGACGAGGTTTCAACTATGGTGTCGCAGCACCTGTGGTTGAGCAGGTTTGGGCCGAGGAGCAAGAACAGGCATAGGGTCCGGGAAACACCCCTAAGCTAGACAGTGAACATCCGGCCCGGGACGCGTCGAATCAGCACTTATTTGGCAATCATCATGAGACGCATCCTTCAAAATTAAGATAATTAACCTGGAAACGAGGTAACACTATGAATTCACCACCAGTATTATGGATACCCATTGTAGCGGCGATCTTAGGCGCAGCAATCGGCTTTTTCTTGAAAGCATATCAAGTTCGGCAAGCAAATTTGAAGCTTAAAGATCAGGGGGACAGAATAATAGTCGATGCCAAAGAGGAAGCTCGTGAAATCAAGCTCCAAGCCAAAGACGAAATGCTGAAAGTTCGTGAAGAAGCAGATGCAGAAATTTCCCGTCGGCGAGAAGAAGTATCCCGCTCTGAAGACCGCTTGCAGCGACGTCAGGATCAAATGGATGCGCGTGCCGAGCGCCTGGAGCGACGCGAGCAATCACTGAACAAAAGGCAAAGTGTAATAGATCGTAAATCCAATGATATTGAAAAAATAGAGGTTGAAACCAGGGAGAAACTCGAACAAGTTGCCAGAATGAGCGCCGAGGAGGCTCGGCAATTCCTCTTGGACGATGTCGAAAAGGAATCACGCGATGATATGGCACGCATCATCCGGCAGGTGGAAGCAGAAGCACAAGAAGAGGGCGAACGCCGAGCCCGAAAGATGGTGGCCGATGCGATCCAAAGAGTGGCCTCGGAACATGTTGTCGAAGTGACCTCTTCATCTGTGCCCTTGCCATCGGATGATATGAAGGGGCGCATCATCGGTCGCAATGGACGCAATATCCACGCTTTCGAGCGCGCTGCCGGAGTGGACGTCATCGTCGATGACACTCCTGAAGCGATCACGATCTCATCCTTCGACCCGGTGCGGCGTGAGGTCGCCCGCCGTTCTATGGAGAGGTTGGTTTTAGACGGCCGTATTCACCCGGCGCACATCGAAAAGATTGTCAAGAAGGAAGCTTCAGAAGTTGATCGCGTCATTCGTGAGGCCGGAGAAGAAGCCGCCTACGAAGCGGGTGTCCCTGGGCTGCACAAAGAGATCACCAAGATACTGGGGCGGCTCAAATTCCGCACATCCTATGGGCAGAACCAACTGGCGCACGCTGTGGAAACATCCAAGCTGGCCGCCGTGCTGGCCGCTGAATTGGGCGCCGATGTAGAAGTCTCCAAAGCTGGCGCCCTGCTGCATGACTTGGGTAAGGCCATGGACCATAACGTTGAAGGCACCCACGCCCAGATCGGTGCCGATTTTGCCAAACGTTATGGAGTCAATGAGAGAATCCTAAACACGATTGCTTCGCACCATCATGAAGTTGAACAGGAATCTGTCGAAGCTGTGATTGTTGAATCAGCTGATGCCATCTCCGGGGCGCGTCCCGGAGCCCGGCGCGAGAGTCTGGAAATGTACCTTAAGCGCGTGCGCGCGCTCGAAGAGATCGCCAACACCTACGAAGGCGTCAAAGAGACCTACGCCCTGCAGGCTGGTCGCGAGGTGCGCATCTTCGTCAAACCCGAAGATATCGACGACCTGGCCTCCATCAATCTGGCCAGCGACATCTCCAAGCAGATCGAAGAGACGATGCAGTACCCCGGACAGATTAAGGTGACGGTAATTCGAGAAACGAGGGCGACGGAGTATGCCAAATAGTCTGATTGTCCTTAGTCGAATTGTCTAAACGTCTAAAGAAAGAACCCCTTCTCAGTTATACATTGAGAAGGGGTTTTAGAATTTTAATATTTTTATTTGTCTACACAAGCTCACCTGCTTGCTCGAGAAGGCGTAAACCTTCTAATCGTAGCACTTCGGGGAAAATGGATTTGTAGATATTGCAGTTGGGAGATTGGACATTGTAGCGCCCAGTAGCACGGTAGGTTTCTAACGGGCAGCCGCCAGCACAGTAGAGTTTCCACTGGCAGTCGCGACAACCTTCTTTTTCTTCTACAGAGATGTTTTGAATCCCGATTTGGTCTTCCCTGATCAATGTTAATGGATCTTTGGTATGAACGTCGGCAATAGGTTCATCCATCTTCATCTGGCACTTGGCCACGCGTCCGTTTTGATCGAAAACTAAATAATCCTGTCCCACTGAGCAGGTTTTCATGTGCGGTACAGATAAATTAGCACGGTCAGTCAGAGATGCCAGCAAACTGCGTTCCGGAAGATTGCTTTCAATTACAGCAAAAGCTGCTTGCATTCCTGCAATGATCTTTTCTTCTTCGAGTTTCAAATCATCATGTGTAACAGAGAAATCATTCTGGCGATAATAATTGATACTAAAAGGTAAATCCCTCTCCAAAACCCATTCAATAATCTCTGGTAAACCATCAGCGTTGCGCCCACTGACTGTAATAGAAATATCGGGCACAAGCTTGTGCTCAAGCGCCAAGTCCACCCCTTCGGAAACATCCTTGAAAGTTCCGCGTCCTCCAGCGTAAGTGCGTTGAACATCGTGCCAGTCACCCATACCGTCAAGAGAGATCATCAAACGAAGATTGAGAGACTGTAGATTGGAGACAATTTCTTCCGTGAGCAGGGTACCGTTGCTGAGAACCACACCATCTATGTCAGTATCGGGGTTGTAACCATGCACCTTTGATATTTCTTGTGCATATTGATGCAATTCCACGATCAATGGAAAACGCAGCAGCGGCTCGCCGCCGGCGTACTTGGTCTTTATTTTTTGATAATTGTTCGCCTCAGCTGATCGGAAAATTGCATCTACAGCCGCGCGACCGGTCTCGAGAGACATATCCTCACGTTTATGCGGTAAATAACAATAGGCGCAACGCAGGTTGCAGCGGTCTGTAATATGGAGCCAAATTGAAATCATTTTCGTTGAATCAGATTCAATCCCTTTTGCTCCGCCATATTCAATGCCTTGCTTTTGGTGAAGATAATCTTGAACCTCTTCCCTAATTTTTCTCAAATCCTCTTTTGAAAAGGATGAATTCATATTGCTCAATTCATTTGATGAATCATTCATATTGAGAGCAATATTCCACTTCCACGCCTCTAACTGTAGCTGATCAAATCCCATATCCGTCATCTTCACAGGGGCGCAGTCACAATCGGATTTTGGTAAGCCATCCAATAAGGCTTGAAAAACCTGATCATACAATCGGCTCTTATTCATTTGCATCTCCTTCTGCCTACACCCCCCAAAGCTCTGGTTCCCCAAACCTTTCTCTAAGAACTTTTAATAATCTCGTGGTTCTATCCTCCAAAAATTCCTGTTTTTTCACCAACTTCTTATTTGATTCAATTGCCCCCTTATAAAAACTTGGTAACAGCACTTTGTCCCAATCAACACCTTCACTTAACCGGTTTTCTAATCCATTTTCCGCTCTTCGAAGATCATGATGGTCATCGCGCCCCCCAAAACGATTATATTCCAGTGCGATCGTGGCATGCCAGGCGGCTTCTTGAATCAGTTTATTCCGTTTGTCAACATCTGTGAATTCGTGTCTTTCAGAAAGTTTTTGATAACAGAGGGCCATTTCATTTTTACCTAAGGCGTCCCAAAGCAATACTTCTGCATCTGCGGGAGGGGGGAATAACTCGTCAACTTTATATATTTGCCGAACTAATTTGTTCACAAGTTCACTCATTTTACCAAGACGCTCATTACCCAAACGTTGATAGTGATGATGCCAAATCATATTTACTAATGCAAGGATTGGGAAAAATGGATTTCCCCCCACGCTTTCTATGTGATCTAAGGTGGGTTGTTCCCACTGATCCAGATCGTTTGAAACTTTCTCTAATCCAGCCGCTCTTTTCAATCTATTAAAAGCCATTTCAGACGGAAAATCAGTGGTATTCCGAGTTGTTGATACCTGTGAGCCTTTTGCCTTTAATTTGCGATCCACCCATGCGATTTCTCTCCAGATACACCCAGCTTCGCCTAAAGCTTCTGAACTTCTTTCTGGTGATGTGACCTTTAATAAGTTGATAGCTCCACGAGTTATCAAAGCATCTCCGTCGACACCACGAAGATTTGATAATGCTGTATCTCCAAAATAATCTTTAACAGAGTCATCACCTTCAAGATAACATAATGCAGGTATCAAATAATCTCTCCAGGATTCCAACCACCCACTTTCGATATTTTCAGTAACTCTTTGACTCCATTTATATCGCCAGGCCCTCCCTAAATTCACACATACAAACCCTTCTAATCGTCGGCTCGGATAAAGTCGCAACCGTTTTATTGCTTCTTGCCCGTGCTCAATCCCTTTCTCAGGATTTCCTGCTCGAGTTTCCACCACTGCATATACATTTCGTGCCCGAATATGGTAATACGCATTTTCCTGGTTTTTAGATCTAATCAGTGCTTCTCGAATTGTCTTTCTTGCATTTCGTTCCATCCCAGCTATTACCATTGCGTATGCCTGATTTGAAAGTACACCTCCCATTACTGCCAAATCAAGCTTTCTCATCCACGCGGTTGATTCCTGGTATGGCGATATTGCTTCCTTAAACCTTCCATGCAATCGATGTAAATATCCCTGGTAATTGTGAACGAACGCTTTGAGACACAATCCAGCCCGAAATATGTCAGGGAACACTTTTTCTGTTTCATCTATCTCAGCTGACAATTGATTCATCAAATTTTCTGCCTTCCTAAATTCTCCCGTTTTAATATTGTAAACACCATTTAAATACGAAAGAAACGCTCGATTGAAACTTGACATATTTTTAACTTCGGACATCAAATTCGCGAGAGAATCAGCCGCTGCTTGTGGACCACTATGCATTAGCAATCGGTAAGCTTCAAAAATCCTTTGCGAGCAATCAATATGATCAGATAAAGGATGTTCTATCCGATCATGAATTGCCAGCAAATCAAACGAACGCGCAATCTCATTTTTTATGAGCAAAAACGGAGAAGGATTGTTATTTTCGATTGCTTCAGTCATTCTTAGAAAATACTCTTCGAATCCTAAAGCCATACCCGCCCAAAAAGCATAATGCAACAATTCGACACCAATTACACGGATTTCAGATTGATACTTTCTTTTGTATAAATCATCCTGAACCTGAAATAAAAATTTCAATAACGTGGTACGACGATAATCATAATATTTCTTCAGGACCTCAAATCGAACTGAACGAATAGAATTATTTAGGGGTCTATACTTCTCAAATAGATCAAATATTTCATCATGCAAAAAGAAAGGTCGGTTGAACTCTCCTTCACGATATTTGACTATCGCCAAATTACGAATATTTTTCAATGTGCTTTCCACTTCATCTTTTGCACCTTCACTTTCATCTTCTTCAAAATCTTTTTTAATTCCAATTAGTACTTTTATCAACTTAGAATTAGCACCCTTTCTTAGATATCCTAGTGTTCGCAATATCTCGCCTAAAGGTGTTCTTAATCCCGCTAGGTGTTGAATTAATGGTTCATCCAGAGCAACTGAATTTGCATCATCTCCATTTTTCAAATCTATTTCTCCAGTTTTATAAAATATTTCAGGCAACCTCCCTCCACACTGCAATATGTCAGCAACAATGGCCAAACGCAGGGGGCGACCATTAGTTCCCATAAAAAGTGGCTGACTTCCATAATGCTCTATGTACCTTTGAATATTTCTTGATCCCCTTACTCGCTTTTCCTTAAATAACGACGAGGCCACAGTCTCAAGATATTCTTTGCATTCATCAGGATTCAAAGATCGCAGCTTTGGAATAATGCGAACATTCCAATACTTTCGATCCAAACAATTAATATACCGATCATTGATTATCGGGCGGGCGCGACCTGCCAGGAGGATATATATCGAACCCTTTAAGTTGGGAAGAATTCGATCAAATAACCATTCCCCCACATCCTCAACATTTTGCCCAGCCGGATCTTTTTTTTCATCACTTGCTAATATGGCTAAAACTTCAAGAGTATCAAATGCAAGCAAAATGGATTTATTTCGTTTACTTCTATTTTTTTGAGATGTAACCAAATTTATTGAATTGACAAATGCATCACTCGCTTCATCCCAAGCTTCCTCTGCTTCATCACGAAGAAAATTGCGATAATAATCTTCACTTTTTTCTAATTTACGGCTTATGTGAAATCGAAAAATCGAAAGGTTGACAAAAAGGGAATATTCGCCAAGATTAAGGCGACAAAACCAATCTTAGGAGAATATTCCCATGCAAAGTATATCAATAGCTGAGCTTTTGTTGGTCATGTATGT
>JADHTJ010000021.1 GCA_016785015.1 Anaerolineales bacterium | reverse complement strand
GGATATGCAATGTTTGATATATATGCCGGAACACCCGCCTGCACTTCAAATGGTTTCTCAGGTTCAGGGGTTGCTGTCAACGTTGGGATGGCAGTAGGTTCTCGTTCTTTTTCTGGCGTCGCCGAAACGAATGCCTGTGTCAACAACACAGCCACTGTCCCAGTGCGATCTGGGGTGGGCGTAAGGGTTACAGTGGGCGTGACATTAAGATATTCTTCGACCACCGCAGTAAATGTTCCAACATATGGATTTTGGGTTTGGGTTGATTGTGGAGTATCCAAAGGAGACTCTGCTCCTTGAGTGAGCAATTCACTGATGATGGTGGCATTTTCACTTCTACGCGTCATTTCGACTGACTGCTCAGATTGAGAATAAATCATTGATGCAAACCAGAATGATAATCCAATGAATATTCCAACTGTTGCCAGGCTGATAAAACCTTTCAGTCGAGCAGATAGATCATTCCACCAAGACAAATACCCGGGAAGCTCTTCATCTTTGTCTTTGGATTCCTTTGGAGGCTCACCCAGAATTCGTTCAAGAGTTTTGATCAGGCGCGCTACATCATCATCGAAACTGGCATGATCAATCTCTATACCCTGACGCCGAGATAAGGACTTCAAAGATTCTGGAAGATCAGTCGAACTTGGCATGATTGCCCCACTAACCAAAGCAGGAATAACTCTGATCTTACGCCTGAGGGCACTCTCAATTTCCAGACGAACAAAATCTTCAGGTTTATCCAGGCGCCGATTGCCTTGCGAATCCTTGGCATTCAGCCATCGCCGCCCAATCAATACAATCTGAACTTTACAGGAACTGACGGCTTTTTCGATCTCTTCGACAAAATCGGTCCCCAGATCGATGGCACCAATGTCCATAAAGATGCGATCTGCACCAAAGCGCGCTTTGAGTCGGTCGTAAAGACGTCCGGCATATCCAGCGCTATCTCCTCTTCGGTAACAGATGAAAATTTGATCGCTCATAAATTACAAATCGTCTTCTCGATAATATTGTTTTTCTTCAGAATGGTAAAGAAGTTCACAAGAGGGACAAAACCACCACAATCGGTTTTCACTGCGCGATAGGGTCACATTGCAATCCCGACAGATGTAACCTGTGCCCGGAATGGGGGGTGTAATTTGTGTTGCCACTTTTGGGGGTTCGATTTCTGCAAAAGGGCCCTTGGAAAGCAAAATGACCCGGCAAGTTCCCAATTCCCAACCTATCACTCTGCGAGCATCGTCTGCGGATTGGGACTCAACTTCCCAGATTTCACCAGTGTCGCGATGTACAACCCGATAACGTGGCATTAATCTGTCTCCTCGAAAAAAGTATATCACGTTAATTGGTGTGAAACTCCCCGGCCACAGCCCGGGGCTTCAGGTAATGCCTGTATTTATCAGGATCGATCATGGTATACTCCGCGCCAATGAACGACGTTCTGAGATTCACATCTAATTTGGCTAAAAAAACGGGGGAGCTGCTGCTCGAGTATTATCATCCCAGCGGAATCACAACATCCATAAAAGAAGACCGTACCGCTGTCACTGAGGCAGATTTAGCAGCTGACAGTCTTATCAGTGAAAGCATCCGCGAGAATTTCCCTGAGGATGGCTTGCTCTCCGAGGAAGCAAATACCATTTACCCTGATGACAAATCGGGGGTCTGGGTTGTAGATCCTTTGGATGGAACAACGAATTTCAGTCTGGGATTGCACTATTGGGGTGTTTCCATAGCTCGATTAATTGATGGGCAGCCAGACACGGCGGCACTTTGTTTTCCTATGTTAGGAGAACTGTACACAGCTCAGCGTGGGGAAGGCTCGTACCTCAATGGGACGCGATTAGCCGCCAAATCGCCAGATAATAATCAACCATTTACCTTTTTCGCCTGCTGCTCCCGATCTCATCGGCGCTATGATATCAAAGTCCGTTACAAGACGCGCATCATAGGATCAGCAGCATATGGATTGACCACCGTGGCGCGCGGCAGCGCAGTACTGGCTTTTGAAGTGACGCCTAAGATTTGGGATTTCTCTGCCAGTTGGCTGGTGGTCCAGGAGGCTGGAGGGGTGATCCAGGTTCTCGATGGTGATCCTGTCTACCCGCTTTCACCTGGGGTTGATTACGCCAGGAACAGTTTCCCCATCCTAGCGGCAGCCACCCCTGAGCTTTGGTCTGAAGGTCGCAGTAAGATCGCCTTGAAGGCGTAACCTTTGATCGGTATTTACATCTAAATATTGAATCAACTAAAGGAGTAATCTATGGAATATCGTTATCTTGGAAAATCAGGTTTGCAAGTATCAGCGCTCTCATTTGGCTCGTGGGTTACCTTCGGTAATCAGGCCAACGAAGACTTGGCCTTCGAATTGATGAACACAGCCTACGAAGCTGGGGTCAATTTTTTCGACAACGCCGAAGCCTACGCCGGCGGCGACGCAGAGAAGCTAATGGGTGCCGTGATCAAACGGGCGGGTTGGAAGCGCTCGGATTTGGTGATCTCAACCAAGATTTACTGGGGCGGCCAAGGTCCCAATGACCGCGGCCTCTCTCGCAAACACATCCTCGAGGGCATGGACGCCTCTCTATCACGCCTGGCGTTAGATTACGTTGACTTGGTTTTCGCCCATCGCGCCGACTTCCATACTCCCATGGAAGAAACCGTGCGGGCGTTCAACCACCTTATCGACCAGGGCAAAGCATTTTACTGGGGTACCAGCGAATGGAGCGCCACAGAGATCATGGAAGCCTACGCCATCGCCCGCCGAGAGCATCTCATCCCACCTTTGATGGAACAACCCCAATACCATATGTTCCACCGCGAACGCTTCGAGGCAGAATACGCCCCACTTTATGAAGAGGTTGGCTTGGGCACGACTATCTGGAGTCCACTGGCCAGCGGCCTGCTGACCGGCAAATACAACAAAGAGACACCCAAGGACACACGTCTGTCATTAGATGGATATGAATTCTTACGCAGCCGCTTCGAGGGAGATGAAGCTGAAAAGAATATCCATAAAGTTGGTCTGATGATACCCATTGCTGAAGAATTGGGCTGCACCATGGCACAACTTGCCCTGGCCTGGACGCTGAAGAACCCCAACGTCAGCACAACCATCACCGGGGCCTCCAAAGTTGAGCAGGTCGTTGACAATATGAAAGCCATCGATGTGGTCGAAAAACTGACCCCCGAAGTGATGGAGCGCATCGAAGCCATCCTGGAGAATAAACCCGATCAGCCCACCGATTGGCGCGGGTGATCAGTATCCAGTATCTAGTTTTCAGTAACCAGTTATCGGTGAGGTTCTATGGGAATTACCGTGAGAGACCTCACATTTGGGGGTATGGGGCGTGCTCCGCACACCCCATACCCCCAAATGTGGTCCTTACCACGACGATTCCTAAAGAACCATCGGTGATCTCGGTAACTGGTCACTTTTTTATATCCGAGTTATGGCCCTAACTCCCCCTCCCGCCTTTCACGTGATGACCAAACCACGCGGTGCGGTCTGTAACCTGGATTGCAAGTATTGTTACTTCCTAAAGAAGGAAGATCTCTACCCGGACAGCGATTTACGCATGGGCGAGGGCACCCTGGAGTCATATGTCCGCCAATATATCGAAGCCCAACGCGTCCCAGAAGTGACCTTTGCCTGGCAAGGTGGCGAACCAACCCTGATGGGGCTGGAATTCTTCGAGAAAGCAGTCGCTTTTCAGAAGAAATACCGCAAACCAGGGATGAAGGTCATCAACGCATTGCAGACCAACGGCACCACCCTGGATGATGATTGGTGTGCCTTCTTCAAAAAACATGACTTTCTCATCGGTCTCAGCCTGGATGGACCCCAGGAATTGCACAACCGGTATCGCGTGGATAAAGGTGGGAAGGCAACTTTTGAGCGCGTGATGAAAGGTTTGGAATATCTAAAGAAGCATCAGGTGGAATTCAATATCCTTACCACTGTGCATTCTGACAATGTAGAACAGCCTTTAGATGTTTATCGCTTCCTGCGCGGCGAAGTGGGGACGCAGTTCATACAATTTATCCCCATCGTGGAACGCAAGAACGATACCGGTTACCAAGAAGGCTTCAAAATCACCAAAAGATCGGTGACGGGCAAAGGTTATGGTCAATTTCTGAGCGCAGTTTTCGATGAGTGGGTACGCCGGGATGTGGGTCAGATATTCGTGCAAATCTTCGATGTCGCTTTGGGGGTATGGTACGGCCAGCGGGCCGGTCTGTGCATATTTGAAGAGACCTGTGGCCTGGCGCTGGCCATGGAACATAATGGCGATCTGTATTCTTGTGACCATTATGTGGAACCGCGTTATTTCTTGGGAAATGTTGATAAAGAGAATCTAATCGATCTAGTGACCACCGAAAACCAGGCAAAGTTCGGGACAGCCAAGCGCGATAAATTGCCGCGCTACTGCTGCGAGTGCGAGGTGCGCTTTGTATGTAACGGCGGCTGCCCCAAGAACCGCATCCGCCGAACGCCAGATGGCGAAGAAGGCTTGAACTACCTTTGTGAGGGATATAAAGCCTTCTTCAAACACATCGATGAACCTATGCGAGTAATGATCAAGTTGCTTAAAATGGGTAGAGCCCCAGCTGACATTATGATGTTCATGCGGGAAAATTAATCAGCCCGCAATTTCTCTCAAGCGCCCCCAAGATTCTTGCTCCATATCGGCGATGCCCATTAATGGTTCAGTGGTTTCGGGCAACATCGTTGCGGGGCCATCCACGTCAAAAGCCCGTTTGAAGATATCGGCAACATCCTGCCAGCGATCACCAATAACCTTGAATTGTTCCCCGACAGCAGCGAACGCGTCTATTCCAGTGATCTCGGCTGCTTCCTTTAGATAACGTCCATACATATAGCGGAAGATGCCGCCCCCTGTGCCTCCCATAGCATCGATGAAGACGAAAATATTGAAGCAGGTCCGTCGCAGTGCACGCTCATCCAGTTCATCTGACCATTTGAGAATGCGTTTAGCAGCCTTTCGAATTCCTTTGACCCCAAAATTTGAGATGGGTGGTTCCAGCATCCCTGTCGCTGCCTCTTGAATAGAGAGGATCACATCCACAGGTTTCGGCGGATGGTACAAGCTGAAATCAAAAGTGTACCAACTGTGTTTGGGTGGAAAAGGCTTGAAAGTCGAGCCGCGTGCTTTGGCCAGATTTTCCCATGAAATTGAATGAAGCCCCAAATCTCGATCAGCGAGCAGCACCTGGCGCGTTTCAGGGTCATACCCTGCGACAACAATAGTAAGGTAACCGAAGTGGTACTCCTCTCCGCCAAATTCGAAATAAGGCAGAAAGCCCATATCCACCCTCAGCATGACCGGCTGCTTGGCTTCCAACAATTCTAGAAGCGCCTTCTCGGCTTTGCGTGCACTGGTTGTATTGAATGTAGCAGACTCAATTCCTAACCTACGACTTGCAGTATGCTCCAATCCTTCTTCGCCTGGCTTCACCAAATTGACACGCCCACCCAAGAAGGGATCAATGCCTTTTTGCTGCCAATAGATGAATCCCATCCCTGATCCTAAACCTAAAATCATCTCTTCGCTGATGGGAATTTCATTATAACGATAGATATGCAACATCGAACCAGTGACGCAGTGATGTGTCGCAAGGGATTTGAAATCGGGGAAAGGCTTTAGTGACATCTTAGTTTCTCCTTATCAGTGAGCAATAACGGGAATGAATCTGATCACTGTTCACTACCCACTGGCCACAGGTTTAATGGGTTGACGTAACACAGTCTTCAACTTCTCTGGCGCTACCCGGCGAGGGTCGCTGAGATAGATCTCATGGTGTTTTCCGTTTTCAGCGTAGCCATTCCCGGGGATGAACTCGCTGTGCATGGCTTCCAAAGTAGGCGCTTCATCATCATACGAACCGATATGCATGATCTGGACAGACATCCCTTCGTGATAACTCTCCAGGCGCAGCTTATCTAGCGAGACCGGATTTTTTGCTTTGCGAACCTGTTCCACGGCAGCATCAAATATCTCAGCAGTGATCCACGCTGGGGTCATAATCATCATCGTCCAATCCCATTGAGATTTATCGCGCTTGATGCTGAAAGTCTCTATATCATCAGCCCACCACAACCCCTCCAAGGGTGGCACTGTGTAGTCTTTCTCTAAAGTTTTCTTACTAATGAACTTCATCTTAAAAGCAACCGCATAAAGCGCTTCCAGGGCATCCTGATATTCCTGGGCCGTGTTGGGGTCACCATGCCCATCGATCATCAAGAATTGCATCTCTGGCACGTTGACAGTCACAAACTTCTTTGGGGGTGCGTACAACTCTTTGAACTCTTTCTTGAAATCAACTTTAGACATTTCCGGCCTCCACTTGGGTGATGAATCTCTCGATCCAGGCCATTTCGGCCTCGATCAGGTTTATACTGTAATCAAACATCGCTTCGACAAATCCCGGCATGGGACTCTGCTGCTCGACTTTGGCAACTAACTCCAACTTTCGTTCCGTTAATGTATTTCGATAAATATTTAATGCCGGTAGGATTTGAGCGGGGGGCAACATTGGCAGATTTGACATTGCCAACAAAAAAGGCGGGTAACTATTGACTGGCTCAGAGAGGGCCGCCAATGTAGCGTTGATCTGTGCCTCCTGGCCGTTTTCCGTGATCTGATACACCTTTCGAGCTGGCCCGCGGCCTTCAGCCTGCTCGAGTCGACTCTCGATCAGACCAGCCTTTTCTAGCTTATTGAGCAAATAGTAGATTGACGAGAAGCCGACTTCTGTCCAGTCTCGCATGCCGCGTGCTTCAATAACTTGTTCAATTTCATAGCCATGGCGAGATTTCTCAGCAATCAAACTTAGAATCGCAAGTTCTGCATTGGTCATATGTATATCCTAGCTTTGAATATTCTAGTACTAGAATATCATAATGCAATAAGATTGTCAAGCACAAAAATAGAGGGTGGGCATGAGAAGCATGCCCACCCTCTATTTTTGTGCTTCGTGTGAATTATTTGCTATTCGATCTTTTCTGAGATAACTTTGGCAAAGGCATGTGCCCTAAGGGGGGCATCCCCAACATAGGCCCCTGCATCCATTAGATTTTGAATCTGCTTAGCGGAAAGATAACGCAGGAAAACCTTATCAGCAGTGATCAACGCCGCTAAAGGATTAGGTTGGAGATTTCGAATGGTTTCCCATGCTGAGAGCGTGTGCCCCCGCAGGCGCTCGTGCATCTCTTGGCGGTCGGCGCCGGCTTTGCCAAGCGCCATGAGCACGCGTTCAGTTGCCGCAAATGGTCCATAAATAGCAATATTTTTTGCAATAGCTTTTTCATCAATAGTCAGGTTCTCTAAGATTTCTTTGGCCACACGCAGCAATTCATCGGCAATCAAAAATGCTTCGGGGAGCATCGTTCGTCGGTTGGCACTATCGTCCAGAGTGCGCTCTAAGAGAGAATGGGCCGCGTTATCCCATGCCAGTCTCGGGAATTGGGCAAGCATACGTGCCAAAGAGTCGATCTTCTCCGAACGAATGGGATTGCGTTTGAAGGGCATAGCCGAGGAGCCAACTTGTTTGCCCCCAAAGGGTTCAGCCAACTCCCCGATGGGTGGCGATTGCAAAATTCGTAGATCAAAAGCAAATTTATACAGTGTCCCCCCCATGCCAGCCAACGCCGATATAATTTCATATTCCTGCTTGCGGGGATATGTTTGGGTGGCTACTGGATAAAATTGGAGATCTAATTTCTCAGAGAGCAGGGCTTCAAATTTGGGAAGGTTTTCAACTCCTAGAAGTTCCGCGTAAGATGCAGAGGTTCCCACCGCTCCCTTGAAGCCTTTACCGCGCAAGTTCTCCCGAACACGCTCAAGGCTTTCCCAATCGGCGAGTAAATCTTGGGCATACTGTGCCAGTCGGTATCCCAGTGTTGTTGGTTCGGCGGGCTGCAGATGGGTGTAGGCCATCACTGGGAGGTCGGCTAATTCGCGGATCATCGAAGACAGTATCAGCAACAGAGCACGGCACTCACCACAAATTAAGTGCAGCGCTTCCTTCAACTGAAGCGCGATGGCATTGTCTTTGACATCAACTGAGGTTGCCCCCAAGTGAATAATCCCTCCACCAATTTGACATTGCTCTGCAAAGGTTTTAATTTCAGCCATGAGGTCATGGTGGATTTGTGATTCAATTTCCAGGGCGCGCTCCACATCAATGTTATCTTGGTGAAGACGCAAATCTTCAACTTGATCCGGCTGTACCAACCCAAACTCAAGTTGAATTTCCGCTAAGCAGATCCAAATACTACGCCACAAACGGCGCCTGTTGCTCTCGCTCCAAATACTCCGCATTTCTGGCGAAGAATAGCGCCAGGAAAATGGGGATTGATAATTCTTGTATTCAGTCATATTTGACCCTCAAGATTGCTTATAAAATGCTGCCCCTAATTATAATCGTTGATGTCGCTGTGTCATTCGTTTGCAATTCCCTGTAATGCTGGCTATAATTACGTAACCGCTCAGCACAAATACGGGCAATCGGTAATTCAAGGAGGTTCCAGTCTGGAAGATCAACCTATCACTCGTAACTTGAAACCAAACGAGAACCAGAGCGACGACCAGCAACTCTCATCTGGAACGATTTTAGAAAATCGTTATCAGGTTGAGAGGGTGTTAGGCATTGGTGGTATGGGTGCGGTTTATCTTGCACGCGATACTCGTTTCTCCGCAGCAAAGTATGTGGCCGTCAAAGAAATCGTGGCCCAAGTGCGTGATGACGCGATGCGTGAAACACTGGTTTTAAACTTCGAACGCGAAGCCAATTTATTGGCAACTCTCAACCACGCTGCAATACCAAAGATTCACGATTATTTTACGATTGAGCGGCGCTGGTATTTAGTGATGCAATATATCCAGGGCAAGAATTTGGAGTCTATTTTAGATGCAGCCGAGAGCTTGCTCCCAATTCAACAATCCGTAATTTGGGCTATTGAACTCTGTGACGTACTCCATTATCTCCACTCCCACAAACCTGAAACGATTGTCTTCCGGGATATGAAACCCGCCAATATCATGATCACGCCAGATAATCGTGTCGTATTGGTTGATTTTGGTATTGCTAAGGAATTCGAGGCAGGTCAGAAAGGCACAATGATCGGAACGGAGGGATATTCTCCCCCTGAACAATATCGCGGCGAAGCCTTTCCCCAGGTAGATATTTATGCTTTGGGAGCAACTTTGCATCACATCCTAACTGGAATCGATCCCAGGGATGAAGCTCCCTTTACATTCTCAGAAAGGCCAATCAAGCAATTAAATCCCGAAGTACCTGTTGAACTTGAGAGCATTGTTGATAGTGCACTACAATACAATGCGCTGGACCGTTTCAAAGATGCCAGTATCATGAAAGATGCTCTGATCAAGGTTGCCCGAAAAGGAGGAGTAATTTATTCAAAATCTGCGACAGCAGCTATCTCCCAAGATTATGAAGTCAGCCCATTGTGGACCTTTGAATGCGAAGATGAAATTCGAGGTTCAGCAACTTTTAATGATGGGCATATATTCGTAGGCGCATATGATAACAATATTTATGCCCTAAATGCGCTGACTGGTGAATTTTCCTGGAAGTATGCCTGTGAGGGGGGTGTTGTCAGCACTCCAGCTTATCATAGCAACACACTTTACTTTGGATCTGAGGATCAACGCGTACACGCAGTTTCTTCTTCATCTGGACGCATTGCATGGACATATTTTACTGAAGGCCCGATTCGGTCATCGCCAACTGTGCGTGATCGACATGTTTTTATCGGGTCAGATGATGGCTTTGTTCATGTGATCAATGCGGCTTCAGGACGCCGAGCAGTAAAAATTAATGGCGGATCGCCAATCCGATCATCACCCTATATTGATGATGAGTTACTATATTTCGGATCTGAGGATGGCGATATTTTTTGTGCCGAATTTGGTGGAAAAGTACGTTGGCGGGTCAATGCAAAACGGGCAGTTACCTCTTCTCCTCGAGCACAAGATGGGGTCGTTTACTTTGGATCTGTAGATGGGATGCTTTACGCAATTGATGCCAAAACAGGTTGGACCCTTTGGCGCTTCCGCATGGATAGGGGGACAGTCTCAACGCCTTTGGTTTCAGAAAAAAATTTGTATATTGGTTCCGCAGACGGCAGTATTTATTGTATCAATTTGAAAACCAGTAAAGAAGTATGGAAATATACTACTGAGCACCAGGTTTCCAGCTCACCCTCCCTGTATAAAGGCGCTATTTATTGCGGAAGTGCAGATGGAAGCATGTATTGTCTAGATGCAAAAACGGGCTTCTTACGGTGGAAATATGAGACGGGTGCAGCAGTTATCAGCACACCTCTAATTCATGACGATATCGTCTATTTTGGGTCTATGGACCACAAGCTTTATGCACTGTCTGCATAGAGATAATTCATTGGGAGTTCATCCATTGTGATAGATTACTTGAAAAAAATCTTGGGGATACGTGATAAAGGAAAGCCGAAGGGAAAAGATGCATTTGCAGAAGCTCCTACCGTCCCGAGGGATAAGATAATCAGTTCTCAAGAAATTACGAAACCCCTTTCTCCCCAACCGACGATCATTGGTTCAGATCAGCCCGAAGGCAGGTTAGGCCTTGCTCCCCCCCAACTGCTTGCCAGTTGTTCCCAATCCGTGGGGAAACAGCGCGACCATAACGAGGACTCGATATTTTTGCTAACAACCATGCTCTCCACAAACGGAACCCAACTTCCCTTTGGCCTCTACATCGTTGCTGATGGTATGGGCGGTCACCAACATGGGGAAGTGGCCAGTGAAATTGCCACACTTACTATGGCTAACCATGTGATGGACAAGATTTTTTGTCACATCTATCAAATTGATCCCGAACCTCCAAATGAGCCTTTGCGGGAGATCCTTCACACTGGAATCATTGATGCGCATAACGAGATTTTAGCCAATGCACCAGGTGGCGGCACCACATTGACAACTGTAGTTATCATGGACAATCAAATGGCCATCGCACATGTTGGCGACAGCCGAGTATATTCTGTAAACCTTAGTGGAACTTTCAAAGCATTGACAAGAGATCATTCGCTCGTAAAACGGCTAGAAGAACTTGGTCAATTAACACCAGAAGAAGCCGCCGTTCATCCCCAGCGCAACGTATTGTATCGTGCCCTGGGTCAAGGTGAACCGTTTGAACCAGAGATCATTACTGCTCCCACACCAGAATCTGGATATTTACTTATTTGTTCCGATGGATTATGGGGTGTTGTTCCAGAAAAAGAATTGGGTTTGGCAATTAAGAATTCTGCCACCTTGCATGATGCCGTTCAAGAGATGGTTGATGATGCCAACGAAGCCGGGGGACCTGATAATATTTCTGCTATTCTCGTCCGATTACCTGACTAATTAGTATGCAAGATAAAACCGACTTTTACGAGCGGCTTGGTGTACCAGTAAACGCAACTGCTGAGGAAATACATAGAGCATATCGCGAGGCTGCTCGACGTTTTCATCCAGATGTAAATATTGGAGCAGGTGCAACCGAACTCTTTCTTGATGTCAAAGAAGCCTATGAAATTTTAATCACTCCAGAAAGTCGGGCATCTTATGATAAAGATGATCAACCAATAAAGAAAAATACACAGCCAGTTCGAATCGATATTCAATATAGCCGTACTGCTATTCATCACTCAAAAGAACAGCAATTACTCTATACGCTATTAGATATTGATATTCTGCCAGATCCAACTCACGTAGATGATTCAGCTCCCCCTGTAAATATTTCCTTAATCCTGGACACTTCCACCTCGATGAGGGGCGCGCGCCTGGATGTTCTCAAAGCAACTGCAATTGAATTTGTCCGCAACTTGAGAATACAAGATACCGTCTCAATTATTTCATTCAATGATAATGCCGATATCGTTTTTCCCGCAGGATCCCAAACTAGTGCGAGAAAAGCTGAAGGCCGTATCCATGCTTTGCATGCGAGTGGAGGAACGGAAATTTTAAAAGGATTACAAGCTGGTTATAACGAAGTACTCTGCAACTATAGACCATCGAATACAAATCATATTATCCTAATTACAGATGGTCATACATATGGGGATGAAATTGCATGTCAAAAGTTAGCCGATGATGCAGCAACTAAGGATATTGGACTTAGCAGTCTTGGGATCGGAGGGAAGTGGAACGACGTTCTGCTCGATGATCTAGCAACTCGCACAGGAGGAGATTGCCTCTACGTTCATAAACCAAAAGATATTGGCAAAATGCTGACAAAAAAGCTTACGCGCTTGCACAAAGCCTATGCTGAAAGATTGTGCCTGGAATTTGAGTGTGGACAGAATATTTCTCTAGATTATGCCTTTCGTTTAAAACCAGAAGCTGGAGTTTTGCCAATAGATTCTCCTTTCAAATTAGGTTCCCTTTCAAAGAGCGGTCAACAGCATATACTACTTGAATTTGTTGTTGACCCAATTCTCCCTGGAGTAAAGAAAGTGCTGTTGATAAATGGCAAGTTGAGCTTCAATCTGCCATCGAGTTCAGCCTCCTATCAGATTCCAATCGTTCTTACTAGAGCAGTCCAGCCCCAGGAAGATCAATTGAAACCTCCCGGGCATATCTCAAAAGCGCTTTCAAAATTGACTTTGTATCGCATGCAAGAACAGGCAAACAAAGATATTGCCGAAGGCGATTTTATTGAAGCAAGCACAAGATTGAAAAATGTCGCTACTCACCTTTTATCCCAAGGGGAATCTGATTTAGCGCAAACAGTACTTGCAGAGGCTGAACAGATAAAAAGTAGTCAAAACTTGAGCGAAGAAGGCAAGAAACGGATTAAATATGGAACGCGATCATTGCTGTTGCCCGCTGGGAATGAATAGGTAAGTTGGTTATGATTACTTGTCCTCAATGTAAACATCAGGAATTGAATGGCGCACTCTTTTGCACCTACTGTGGTGCTCAACTGTATAATAACAGCGATACCACCGCGACAATAAATCGATCGGACTTGAATAAAATGTCAGGGATATCATCACCAACAACAAGCACCTTCCCTACTCCACCGGTGGAGATGAAAGATAGTCAGGTTGCTATTAGAATAATGGATTCAGATGAGATTATCTTTATACAAGGAGAAAAAGACCTTACCATTGGTCGTTCAACCGAGGGCCAAATGATCGTCCCAGATATTGATCTGAGCAGTCATGATGCCTATGAAGCTGGAGTCTCACGATTACATGCTAATTTGACAATCAGCAAACAAGATATTATTACAAAGGATTTAGGTTCAGCCAATGGAACTCGTCTCAATGGTCAGAAAATTGCTGCGCGTGCTGAACATTCCATTCAGCACGGAGATATTCTCACTCTCGGAAAATTTAAGATTCAGATTCTTATCAAAGAATGAATGGAGAAAATTATGGCTATCGAGGTTATTCTACATGTCCTTAACCAAGATCCAATCATTGCAGAAATCGATGAGTTACCCCAGTCAAATGATCAACTAATCAAAGTGGCCAACCCCAGATACAGGGACGGCAGGGATTTACATTTCCTCGATCACGGTGTTACAACGGTTTATTGGCCGGTAAACCAGTTGACATTTATTGAAATTCGTCCCAGTGAAGACGAAGAACAAATTATTGGGTTCGTGAGAGAGTAATCATGGCAAATGAACGAATTCAAGGTCATCGAATCTTGGTTGTTGACGACGAAAAACGAATCGTGCGCTTTATTCGCCTGAATTTAGAGCACGATGGATTCCAGGTTATTCCCGCCTATAATGGGAAGGAGGCCATTGAACAAGTGCGCAATTCTCTTCCAAGCTTGGTTCTGTTGGATGTGATGTTGCCTGATATCGATGGTTTTCAAGTATTACAGAAGGTTCGGGAGTTTAGCTCTGTACCGGTCATCATGCTGACAGCGAAGGGAGAAGAAGATGATCGTGTGCGGGGGCTAGAGTGGGGTGCAGACGATTATGTTACCAAGCCTTTCAGCCCGCGCGAACTAGTGAGCCGAGTACGCGCTGTCCTGCGTCGAATTGAATCTACTGAAGGGAGTGCGCCAAGCGTTATCGATGTCGATGAACGCTTAAAACTTGATTTCAAACGCCGTGAGGTTTGGGTTGATGGAAAAATAGTTCAGCTCCGACCAACCGAATATCGTCTGCTATACCATCTTGTGCAAAACGCGGGCTGGGTGCTGACCCATGAACAAATCCTGACCAAAGTTTGGGGTTATGAATATAGAGATGAACCGCACTATGTTCGCCTCTATGTAAATTACTTGCGCAAAAAGATCGAACAAGATCCGGCCAAACCCGGGTATATTCTTACCGAACGAGGAGTGGGATACCGCTTTGTGGATTACCGTCGGGAACAATCTGCCTTAGATTAAGCTCTTGTCAGGCGAATTACAGTAGGCTATACTCTCGCCCGCAAGGAGAACACAGTATGAAAAAACAGAGAATATTATTGGTAGACGATCATGAAGTAGTTAGATTAGGTTTGAAGTCACTTTTAGAACGTCATCCACATTTTGAAGTCGTTGCCGAAGCGGGATCGGCTCGCGAAGCTCTTAATTATGTTGAACAGTTTTCCCCCGATGTTGTTGTCATGGACATTCGATTGCCCGGAGGCTCGGGAATTGATGCTTGTGAAAAAATAACTGAGAGCTATCCAGACACGCAAGTCATCATGCTAACATCCTATGCTGAAGATGAAATGCTATTCTCAGCGATACGCGCTGGTGCCGCAGGATATGTGCTCAAGCAAATTGGTGGTGATGATCTCGTACGTGCACTAGAGGCTGTCAGCCGGGGTGAAGCGCTTTTAGACCCCGCAGTGACCCAGCGCATCTTCCAGGAAGTCCGTCGGGCCGCAAAGGAAGAAGAAGCTTCGGCCTTTGCAGATCTAACGCAACAAGAAAAACACGTGCTGATTCTCGTTTCAGAAGGTAAAACGAACCGCGAAATCGCCAAGGAGCTTTTCCTAGGCGAAGGTACAGTGCGAAACTATGTCAGCAGCATTCTCTCGAAATTGAATGTCAGCAACCGAGCAGAGGCTGCAGCCTATGCCGTCGAACACAACTTGAGAGATCACTTGCAATAAAAGTTATCATGGGCCGGGATTCATTCCGGCCCAATTTTTTGGGGAATTCTCAACCTTAAATCCCGCGACAAACGTCACAGGGGCACAAGGCCCGCAAATAATTCCAATTGTAAATTCCATATTGGTGACCATCCCCCCAATATATCGTAATAGCATAACTCCCCACAGCTTCGACATCGGTCAAATGGGTACGAGGAGAGTCCTCTGAAGGCCGATCAAAAACACCTGGGTCTGGAAGGGGGCCCATATTCTCGTGCCCGCGGCATTCCGCACAGGGGCAGGCGTGACGCAATAGAGAGAAGGAATATTTGCTTTTATGATCATCATTCCAGGTGATGGTCATAAAACTTTCATCTCGGTTTACTTGAATTCCTGTGGGGGTAATCTTTAATTTATCCATCAATTTTTTGAGTGAACATCTACATTGCATTAAATAAAATGTCTGATTTGCTAGATTTGGTATAGGTATTTGGGATTTTCCTGGAACCATTTCAGGGTGCGCGAAAATCCGGTCGCAAAATCTAAGTTAGGGTACCAATTGAATTTCGACTTTACAAGGCTGATATTAGCTACCCAATTATTTGTATCCCATTTTCGGTTCTCGTGTGAGCTCCATTTTGGTTCGACTTCAATTCCCATCAATTTTCGAGCAACACTAACACTATCCCGGATGGTGGTTTGTTTACCAGTTCCAACGTTATAAATTGAGCCCGGTGCCGCTTCTAATGTATTTGCTGCTAACAAATATAAATCGAGCACATCATCAATGTGGATAAAATCTCGTGCAATCTCAGGATCCACTAATGGTGGTAATTTCCCATTTAGACCATACCGGATCAATGTGGGTATAAATCGCCTTGGATCTTCATATGGGCCAAAGACAGAATACAGTCGGAAAGTAATTATGTTAAGATTTTTACTCGATCCGACATATTTGCAATAGTGAGTATTGAATGCTTTTGTTGCAGCATAATAGCTATTAGGGTTTAGATATTCTGTCTCAAGTGGTGCGTGGTCTTTTTCTCCATATTCAGAAGATGAGCCTGTATTGATAAAGATTTCAAACCCAGTTCTAATAACCGCTTCTAGTAAATTCACCGTTCCATTCACATTGGTATAAACAATGTCATGGACATCGTCTTGCCACGAATAAGCTC
The DNA here is from genome assembly GCA_016785015.1 of Anaerolineales bacterium. Lineage (GTDB taxonomy): Bacteria > Chloroflexota > Anaerolineae > Anaerolineales > UBA11858 > NIOZ-UU35. The sequence goes on along the minus strand of JADHTJ010000021.1, from coordinate 30,611 downwards.
CTCTTGTCGCCAAATGAAAAACCCAATCAGGTCCAATTTGTTTTACTTTTTTAGATACTTGATCATAGTTCAGCAAATCGACTTCGTGAAAAATTAGATCTTCTTCTATTTGATCAATTCTCCAAGATTTATATCCAGGGCGAACAAAAAGATGTAAAATGTGACCATCTTGAAGCAGTCGTCTTGCAAGATTAGAACCTACGAATCCAGTTCCTCCAGTAAGCAATATTTTTTTCATTCCTTTAGGAAACTTGTGTAATCAAAATCTTCAATATACCGTCCAGCATAATCGCGAACTTCGGCTTTTTCCTGATCCGACAATTCATTTGCTGTAGCCAGATTAGCTTCCGAAGTAGCTTTCCGAATTGTTCCCCAGGGATATACTTCATTCAACTCAGAACCGTTCCAAGTTGGTGTTGCCAGGGAATCATATACATCCAAAGACAACTTTCTACAAATGCGTCCCAGAGTATTTATAGGATCACCAATCACATCTTCAGTTCGAACAACATGCATGCGATCAGGATATTTCTCGTTAAACAGCAACGCATGATATTGGTTCAACACCCATGCACGCATGTAATTCTGCAATGACATGGGAACAGGGCGTTTTTTGGTGTCAGCATATGCTGACCAGGGATTCCTTACCACATGAACTACGTGCGCTTTCGGCAATGCATTTAATATCTTGTCGGCATCAATAACGATTATTGGACTATAACCCACATATACTTTCTCTTTACCTGTGCGGTTGTAATCCTTCCAAGCATCGAAAGTCGCCCTAAAAAACGCTGCAATGTTATTTGATGCAGACCTTTCAGTTTTAGCCACATACCTTTTGTAAATCTCTCTTCGCTCATCGTCAGAAAATTCAAAAGGCATATGCCGAAATTTGCTCACATGAGGTGTGCGCGCTCGAACTTTGCACTCTTCATCAATAATTGCAAAGTAATCTTGATCAGGAGTCGCATCGAGAGAAAAAACTGGCCAGCGATATTTCACTGGGAATGCCGACGACATGTGATCAACCACATAACGCGTACCTATTTGTGATTCAAATGGATACACATACATTTGTTTGTGCCCGTCAAACAACCGATGGGTCACATTGCCCCCATTTTCATACATTGCACTTAGCATTACAAGACGAAATTCAGAGCTCATTGTTTTTGTTTTCTCCTTATATTTCTCAAACGGGGTTCCCCGATTGGCGGAATTACCCGAGGATTACTCCTAGCAAGGTAAATTCCAAGCGGCTTTTGATAGCAAATAAGTATTTACGTAATGAAGCTGTAATATAACGCTTTTTCGTTCAGTGTAGAGCGTTTTACTCCAACCCTCGTAGGAAACCCTGAGGTAATTTTTGTATCTACGGCAACAATTGAAAATACTTGGTTTCCAAACGGCCACACCACACTGCCGGTAATCTTCTGTTTATTCAAATCAATAACATGAATGCCACAAACACTTTCATCAACATTCAATCCAGGTGCGTACATTCTAAATCGGGGAATTACACGAGAAGAACCAACGAATGCCACCGTATCCGTCAACAATAGCCCGCGCGTCCAACCAGGTAATTCAACATATTTTTTATATTGGCCATCATCAACATAGCCCAACTCACCATACCCGCTATTATCAACCCACAATTTTTCATGGTGAATTCGTGCAGAGTGCGGGCGAGTCAATCCTCGTACAATGGGTTGGCGAGTTTTCCCAGAAAATATAACTCCTTGCTTGTCAACTTTAAAATTCTTGTGCCCAGGTCGACGCGAAGATACCCTGTCCGTCGATGCTGAAAAAAAAGATTCCTTAAGACTATTTCCAGCTGCAATGGAATTCAATTGTAGATAGTTTTGATCAAAACGGGCTCTTCCATTAAGCTCGATGCACTTTGGCCACCATCTCCTTTGATAGCTTCCATCGACTTCCATGCGAATGACGGCATTGTGGCCAACTGCATTGGCATGTAAATTATCTCCAATCATGGCAAGATCGTGCAGATAAGTACAACCTGGCACAAATTGGGAACTAACTGGAATAAGTGGTTTTGTGCTTAGATATGAATCCACCCGGTTTTGCATAACATCTGATCGCCGCATTGAGTTAGAAAAAGGTTTAAATCTAAATAATTGGTTCGGGTTTCTCGTACTAGCAATGTAGAGGCTTTCTGTTGTTTTATCAAAAGTCATCCCTGAGGGATGAGGTAATGGATAATAGGAAATCGTTGGCTCACCATCTCTGATGCAATACGCTAACACCAAATGTTCATATTCTCGAGTAACAAAAAGAGTAATACCTAATTTTTCTATTGTTTCCCACCATCTCCCACTGATAAAACTTTGGAATAATTTGGAATCGACATTTGATGCATTTTGATTAAGTGAAATGATCTCAAGGGGATCCCTCCACTCGTCCGAATGCTTATCCCATATTTGATCTAGCTGCTTCAGTGATGGAGTGTGCATTATGCTTCCCCTTTTAGAATATCAAGCCACATCAGAAATGCACCCAAATACATCCTTATCGCTGAGCTAATATTCGTTGTGGATTTCCCGCCGTGCCGGCGTTGCGAGAAAATTGGCACTTCGATCATTGGATAATCATTTTGCTTGCAAATAATTGAAAACTCCAAGTCGATTAAATCATCATTTCGGGCAAGATCAAACAGTTTTGGAAAACTTCTCGGAAACACTTTTGGGGTGCCATTGATATCCCAAAAGGGCACATCAAATAAAGCTCGACATTCAAGGTTATACACCAAAGATCCTAAACGCCGAAAAACACTTTCACGGTTTTTTCGATTTGCCTTTATGACTCTATCTTCGTTTACGGCTCCATAAAGTACTAATAGCGCTAAATTCTCAGGGCTAGTGCGAGCAGAATTGGTATAGCATACCATCCTACCTTGGGCGATTCTCAATCCCGCTTTAACCGCATTGCCCCACCCACCAGACTCAAGATTGACACTGTGAACATTGTTATATTTTGTTGTAAGTTGTTCACAAACATGTATCGACCTATCATTTGAGTTGTTGATCACTAAAATAAATTCATGTGAGTATTTAATATTCTCGAAAGTTTGAACATATTCATCGATCACCTGTGTGATATGATCGGCTTGATTATAAACAGGCAATATAATCGAAAAATCCATTTCTCTTTTATTCGTCATGACTTCAATTCTTTGACGATTCTTCGCGCTATCTCAGCCCCAGAAATTTTGTAAGATTCATTCATAAATTCCTGGCTTCCAGAAATACCTCGCGGAATAGATGTTACAGCACATCGTACGAGTTGGCAATTTATATTATTTTCAGCTATGATTTCTGAAATCAATGACCCCAATCCCCCTGAAATATAATGAGCTTCAACTGTGAAAGCAATCGGAAACTCCATCAACACTGAGGATAAACAATTAACCGGCGGTGGATTAAAACTTGCCACTACCACAACTTCATTTGATATTCCATCCTCCTCTAATAAATCGGCGGCCTTAACAACCTCCAATGAAATGCTACCAGTTGTCAAAATTAAGGCATCAGCCCCACTCCTAATATGCTGCGGTTTCCCTAGGTCAAACCTGCCATCTAAACCGCGAACAATGCTTCGATCATCCTTACCAATTCGATAGTAGATTGGGCCGGGCAGATCCCAAGTTGCTAAAAGAGCGTTTCGGGTTTGTTCAAAGTCAGCCGGAGCAATCACTACAATTTCTGGCTGAACGCGCATAATCCCAATATCTTCAAGAGCATAATGTGTAATACCATTAAGCCCATACTCAAATCCTCCCCCAACACCGACAATTCGGACTGGGAGTTCATGCAAAATGGGGCCATTTCGAATAAATTCATAGGGGCGTAATGACGCAAATGTTCCTATTGAATAAACAAAGGGAATAAATCCGGATTCAGCTAATCCAGTAGCTATCCCAACAAGATTCTGCTCAGCTACACCAACGTTAACAAAACGATGTGGAAATTTATCCCTAAAAGGTTCCACGGCCATGTAGCCTAAATCCCCCGTAAGCAACATTATTCTAGGGTCGTTACTGGCAAGGTCAATCAGAGTTTTTATAAATGTCCCCCTCATACAGTCTCCTCTATTTCTCTTAAGGCAAGCTCGAATTCATCGTCGGACATAGGCCAATAATGCCACTTAAGTTGGCTCTCCATATAAGATACACCTTTGCCGAATGTAGTTTGGGCAAGTAGTACGTGAGGAGAAGCAGAATTAGTATTTAAAACGTTAATCGTATTCACAATTTCAGTGACATTGTGTCCATCTATAATGCGCACATCCCATCCGAAGGCCTTCCATTTCTGCTCTAGAGGGGCCAAATCGCAGATATCCTTTGTGTACCCTAATGCCTGCTGCCCATTCAAATCGATGATAGCGATGAGATTGGATAATTTATGATGAGCCGAAAACATGACTGCTTCCCACAGGGATCCTTCATTACATTCAGCGTCACTTATCAATACAAATACTCTGCGATCAGAGTCTTGAAGCCTAGCGGCAAGAGCCGCACCCGCCCCAATCGATAAACCATGGCCAAGAGATCCTGTAGAAAAATCAACACCTCTCAGAACATGTTCAGGGTGAACCCCAACAGCAGTTCCATCACCACAGAACGATTCGAGTTCATCCTTGCTGATTATTTTTCGAAGAAATAGCGCTGCATAAAGTGCCAAAGCTGCATGCCCTTTCGATAGTACGAAACGATCTCGATTTTGATCCTGTAAGGAAGGGATATTCAACACATCACGATATAAAGCAACAATGATATCGGCAACAGATAAGGAAGAGCCAATGTGTCCTACACCAGCTCTCTTAGACTGCTCTAAAATTATCCTTCGAAGTGCATAAGGTGAAAAGCTATTTTCCACAGCCTTACTCCAGTGTTATTAAGGCGGATAAAACGATGTGTATTCTAATGGATAAGATTAATCAAGTAAAGAAAGTCTAAGTAAAGGTTGAATACATAAAGGATTAAGAAATATTTTTGAAAGGCATCATATTGGCAGGCAGAAAAGCTAGGTATTCCCTCTTACTGCGGGTATAAATAAGCAGTTGCTTTCCGTTTATAACAAGCCCATGATCTACTACCCACTTTCAATCTGTATGTTAGCACGTATAAATAGACACAAAATTATCTGCATTCCTTTATTATATTCGCATTGATCTCATAAGCTTTTACGACTTCATCTACAAAATCATCAGGAAGGCTTGGATGACACAAGTACTTAGCATATTCAATTGTTACTCTTGGCAATCTGCTATTGAGTTCCGCAGAATAACCCCAAATCATTATCAATGCAATAAATATTATAAAAAAATTTATATATTTACCAAAATATAAATTATTTTTTATATAGTGCGCTGCAATAGAAAGCAATATTGTCCACCCAATGACACCTGGATAATGAGTTCTCCACCTGAAATATGGGAATGCAGCAATACTACTTCCAATTATTAGACCTAAAGCATAAATAATAATTGTTTTCTGTGTTGAAGATAGTTTCTCCCATTTAGTTATCAAATAAAATATAAAAATACTTAGTATGCTTTGAATTGAAGACGACAAAGCGAAATTAATTCCTCCCGATAATCTAAACAATATATATCCTAAAATAAGGAGTATTCCAAAAAGAAGTAACGTTACTTTTCCATCTTCTCCGAAATATTTTCTCATTATTTGCGGAGTAAAGAAGCTTAAGACAATACCAAAAGTAATTATCAGTATTCGTGATGTATTTATAATCCCCACATTGCTAAAAATTGGAAAGAAATTTGAAACGATGTTCGCAACTACTGTATAAACATACAGTTTGATTCCAAGCGTTTCAGGGTTTTCGTAATATTCAAAAAAATATCCAGTAGATAGGCTTTTCCCTTGGGGTAATATTCCAACTGATTTCCAACGAAGAAGCAAATAACAGATTGATACCATAAATACTAATGCAAATATCCCTACTAAATGGCGAGTGGTAATTTTTTTCTCGTATCGTGCATACATTGCAAATAAGCCAAGAGAAAATAATACAACCATACCCATTTCATGCATGAACATTGCGCTAAATAGGAGAACACTCATAATAGAATACCAGACAACTGTATTCTTCAATCGATAAATATAAAATAATGAAACAACAATTACAAGTCCCAAGGAAGAAACAACAGCGGATGTCCAAACTACAATTGAGCTAACATAGATGTGAGTACTAAACATCAACGTGATTACAAAAGAGTGTATTTTCTCATTTGTAACCCTATAAATAAAACAATAAAGCATCAAAGAAATAATAATGTGTTGAAATAAAATAAAAGTTTGATGACCAGCATAATTTAGGCCAAATAATTGATAATTTACCCACAATATTATGTATTGGATTGGTCGATAATAACGCAAATAAATTTCAGGTTGCTCTACGAACGTAACCAAAGGATTTCCATCTCGTGCCCAGGATATGATGAATAAATCATCATCCTTCAATAAATAACCCTCTAAGCTATTACGATACGCATATCCAATTAGAATGATCAGCAAAATAACCCAAAATGCATGGTTATCCACTAAAGGATGAACCATCCTAATTCCATTTTTAAATCTGGCTGTAAAAGCATCATTTAATGATGCAAAGTAGCCAAGGATCAGAGTTGTCGCCACAAAAGACAGCAACAGCCCAAACAAGAATAATTCCATTCCAAGAAACGGATATTTCAAATTGATTCCAATTAACTGCAACACCCATATTGTATTTATGCTCAAAATGACAAACCCAATTGACAGGATTGGCCTATCTACCAGGATTTGGAGTGAACGCGAAGCTGCTTGTTTCAGCGCTTGGGGGGAAAAGAAAACATAGTACATCCAGAAAATGATAAGCAAGATCAATAAGGTAAGGAGACTATAGAAAACTCCACCCGAGTTTATTCCAATGAAGAATTCGTAGTACACCATTGAGCATAGCATTATTAGGCATCCAAATATTGCCATAATCAATAAGTGATGTAGATCCTTTCGTCTGTATATTTCCAGATTATTCATTGAGAGATCCTATTGAATAATTTCGATCAATCCAACCCTTGAATGTCGGGTTGTTCAAGACCATCAATACCCAATTCGAATTTCGTAAATACCACTCCACAGTTTTCAGCAACCCGCTCTGTAGAGAATCATGCGGTTGCCAATCTAGCTCACGGCGAATTTTTGTATTATCGATTGCATAGCGACGATCATGACCAGGGCGATCAGCCACATGACGAATGAGTGATATATGCGGAGCGTGCGGAGAGTCTGGCACCAGCTCATCTAGAAATGAGCATATCAACTCGACGATTTCAATATTGGTTGGCTGATTACCCCCACCCACGTTATATGTTTCACCAGGGATTCCATCCTTGATGACGCGCAGAATCGCTTCGCAATGATCCTCGACAAGCAACCAATCACGAATTTGTTGGCCATCTCCGTAGATCGGCAGATCCTTTCCTGTTAGCGCATTCAAAATCATCAAAGGGATGAGCTTTTCTGGATATTGCAATGGCCCATAGTTATTCGAACAATTAGTTATCGAGATGGGCATTCCGTACGTATGACCATATGCACGTACCAGATGGTCACTGGATGCTTTGGAAGCAGCGTAGGGTGAGTTTGGAGCATAAGGAGTCGTCTCCGAAAAGGGAGGATCATCAGGTCCCAAAGAACCATAAACTTCATCGGTAGAAATATGATGTAAACGAACATCTGCTAACGAGAATGCTTCTTCATCTACCCAAAACTTTTTCGCCTCATCGAGCAAAGTAAATGTCCCCACAATATTCGTCTGAATGAATTGTGATGGCCCCAATATTGACCTATCAACATGGGATTCAGCCGCGAAATGTACGATAGTATCAATCTTATACTCTCGAAGCAAACGATGAACTAAAGGCCCATCACAGATATTTCCCTTTATAAATTCATGTCTTTCAGGTGCGGGCAAATCGTTCAAATTTTCTAAATTCCCCGCATATGTCAAGGCATCCAGGTTGATGACATGCACATCCGATTCCTCTCTGAGGAGATACTTCACGAAATTCGACCCAATGAAACCTGCACCACCAGTCACTAATACACTTTGCATAAACATCCTTTTTACAATAAGACAATTCCAATCTCAAGGCGCTTCGACAAACGCCAAATAATTCGACACTGCCCACCCATGGATGGTTTCATCATAAGGTGCGGAAAGATGCCACCATGTATAGCCGTCTGCTTCGTGAGGCCCGTCAATGATTTGAAATATTTCCGACTCTAATCCAACGAAGAGAGGTTCGCGATCCAGACCCGGACCTTCTCTAACGCGTAAACCATCTCCACCTGTCCCACTAATTTGCACATAGCCCCCTTCAGAAATTCCGCTCGCTGGCGGAGGAACATCAAGCGCGATAGTAGGAGTTACTGGAAGAGGCGTTGGAGGAATTGGAGTTTCTGTTGGGGCATAGATTACGTCCAACATAACGGTAACCACCCCAACCGAAGTTCCTGAAGGTCTTAATACGTTCAACACGAATATCACAAATAGAAAGAGGCCCAAACCAACCAGTATGGATCCAATAATCTCAATAATCGGAATTCTTCTCATGATCTGTTATGCCATATCATCGAAGAGAGCACGCGGCGCTTTTTGAGGCACCATTACCCGAAGAGCTTTTGGAAGAACTTCTATGAGGACTTCATGACTTTCATCAAACGGTTCTCCATCCATTTGGATGTAGAGAGGCGATTCTGAAGAGAGCGTAACTTTGTTAAACGGAATACAACGCGTTTGATCTGACTTCAAGTGTCTGCCTGACATCAAATCGAAGGCATGTGTAATTGCCTCCATCCAAGTATCACCAGAAAATAGCCATAGGTCCATCAGACCATCATCCAAGCGCGCACCAGGCGAAATCTCAGCAACACCGCCGGCATAAAGATGAATATTACTAGCCACGGCTAATAGATAGTGACCAGCGATATCTTCACCATCTGTGGTGTGAACTTGAATATCAACACCCCCCATCAACGATGCCTGACGAATTGCGTTGGCAGTGTATTGGGCCACCGCAAAGCTTTTCTCCCAGCGTCCGCGCGGCTCGATACGGTGAATTACGAATGCATCTAAGCCTACACCCCCCCATAATAAGAACGGTTGACCATTGCAGTACCCAATATCGACTTCTCTTATATTGGCAGATGCGAGGCGCTTTGCGCTCTCTTCCAATGCCATCCAGCGTGTCCAGGTCAGGTCGGGTAAACCTAATTCCTTTGCCCAAACATTAGCTGTGCCAGCAGGGAGAACGCCTAATGCAGTTTCGCCTCCCAACAGTCCCTTAACAGCATAATTCAAGGATCCATCGCCACCTGCAGTGAAAAAGGCATCTAAATTGGCATTGACTGCTTGCTGCGCCATTTGGGTAATATGCGGGCCACCTTGGGTTTCTTCAATGTGAATCTCCCAACCTTCTGAGCGTAGGACATTCGCGGCTCGTTCTGTCAGTATTCTTGAAGGGAAACGACCTGCAGCAGGGTTGTAGACAATCAGGGCACTAAACAATTTTACACTCTTAAGAAAAAACAATGTACATTGGTGAAACAGAAATTTCAGCGAGGGTTCTTGAATGGTACAATTCTACCCGAAAGCCAAACGGATGCGAAGAAACCCATAATGGGTCTCTAGGATCCGCCGTGGTAAGAGCCCCCTTCCCCCAAATGTAATGTCTCTCACGGCAATTCCTATAAAACCCGCAAAATTCTAATGACAAATACGTTACTCAGCAAACGCTATCAACTCGAGGAACGCTTAGGCAGCGGCGGCATGGCCATTGTTTACAAAGCGCGCGATTTGATGCTGGAACGCACTGTAGCAATCAAAGTGCTGCGCAAGGATTATTCTCACGATCCGGCTTTCAGAGAGCGCTTCAGACAAGAAGCAAAAGCAGCGGCCAACCTTTCTCATCCCAATATCGTTACAGTGCATGACTTTGGAATAGATCAGGGTCGCATTTTTATTGTGATGGAGTTTGTACCAGGCGCCACGCTAAAAGAGTTGATCGAAAAGCGCGGGCGCTATTCAATTAAATCGGGAATATCTCTGCTAGTGCAGGCTTGCGCCGGGGTTGGCTATGCGCATCGAGCGGGATTGGTTCACTGTGACGTCAAACCCCAAAACATGCTGGTCACACCCGATAGACGCCTTAAAGTAACCGATTTCGGCATTGCCCGCGCCCTGGCATCGATACGACCTGAAGAACGCACACAAATCGTCTGGGGTTCGCCACAATATTTCTCTCCAGAACAGGCAAGCGGCAATTCCCCTTCTCCGGCATCAGATGTCTATAGTTTGGGCATAGTGCTCTATGAAGTTTTACTGGGCCAACTTCCTTTCATAGCTGAATCTGGCAACGAGTTGGCTCGCCTGCATCGTGAAGAAAATCCGCGCCCTCCAAAAGAAATTCGCCCAACTATCAGCGACAATTTGAATCGGATCATTCTTAAGGTTCTCTCGAAGGAACCATCTACCAGATACCGTACGGCCGATCAACTGGGTCGAGTGTTGATTACATTTTCAAAAGAAGAAAAATCTAGCGTAGCAACTGCAACACCCCGTAAAGAAACTCAACAGCAGCGCCAATCGCTGCGGCCCGAACCTATTAGACAACAACCGAAACCAGTGCAATCTCCCACCTTGCCACCATCCATGAGAGCAGCGCCAAAAAATAATTCTGCACTGGATATCGATTTTACGACTGCCCTGCTTAGCCTGATAGCCCTGCTTTCTGTTGGGGGATTAATACCATTCTGGCTGTGGATATATTATTCAGTGTTTCGATAAACTGCTCCAAATTTGCTCAAAAGTAGTTCGGCAGAGGAACTCCGGCTACATTTGCGTGTTAAAAAGTCTGGGCTTTGGCAAGTAACGAAATTTACCAAAGCCCAGACTTGTAATAGACTTGTTCTTAAACTTATGCTGTCTTAACTAATGTACGTAAACAACGAGTGCACATAGTTTTGCGAATTTTCTTGCCGTCTTCATAAACTGAAACTTTTTGCAAATTTGGTTTAAACTGACGCCGAGTCGATTTTTTGGACCAGGGAACGCTGCGACCAAAGGTGGTTTTTTTTCCACAACTTTCACAAATTGCCATCTTGCTTATCCTTTCAAGCTTTTTTAGCCTTTCAAGCTTTTTTAGTGACAAAGTATTATAATATCTGACTAAATCGGAAGATGTTACCACATTAACTATTCTCTTTCAAGCGAGCAAACAGATATGACAAATGAAATAACACAAATTGGAAGCATCCATGTTTCTCCCAAAGCTATCGCAACAATTGCCTATCAATCTGCTCTAGAATCGTATGGCGTTGTTGGAATGGCATCCAAAAATGTCGTCGATGGGATTTCATCCTTGCTTATCAAAGACCCCACCCATGGCGTTGAAGTACACTTCACCGGAGAACATATCAACATCGATATGTATATCATAATTCAATATGGAACTCGAATTAAATCAGTGGCTGCCAGTGTCGCCAAAACTGTACGTTTCCATGTTGAAAAATCAATGGGGGTACCATTAAACGAAATCAATGTCCACGTCCAAGGATTACGAATTAGCGATCTTGACGATTAAACTAAATTACCAGATTCGAATCGAATTTTATTTGTACTCATGATTCGAATTCGGGCGAATTATTGTTTTAGGAGCCATTATTGATGACTACACCCCCCGAATCTGAAGCAACACCAGAATTTATTGAAAAAATTCGCCAACGACCCATTGATGGATTCGCACTAAAAAATTTAGCTTCTGCTGGTCTGACCTGGCTGCGCACAAACCAGGAGTTGGTCAATGCTCTCAATGTTTTTCCTGTTCCCGATGGGGATACTGGCACCAATATGGTGCTGACTATGCAATCCGCCTTTGATGAAATCAAGGACTCCCCTGAAGAACATGTCGGAAAAACAGCCAACGACTTAGCCCAAGGAGCGCTTATGGGCGCTCGGGGGAACTCAGGAGTGATCCTCTCTCAAATTTGGCGTGGATTTGCCCGAGCTTTAGATGGACATGAAGTCATCGACGCCCCTACACTTGCATCTGCATTTGCTGCGGCACGTGATACAGCATACAAAGGGGTAGTGCGTCCCGTAGAGGGTACTATTCTTACCGTCGCGAAAGATATCGCCAGTGCTGCTGAAGCGGCGTTAGAAAACACCCAGGATCCATTTGAAATTCTAGAAATCGTAGTCGAAGAAGCTGCTGCTTCAGTTGAGAGAACGCCTGATCTCTTAGATGTGCTCAAAGATGCCGGCGTTGTTGATTCAGGGGGTAAGGGTCTCTATTTCATTATCGAGGGTATGCTGCGCTTCTCTAAGGGAATGCCCCTGGATACGGCTGTTGCCTCGGTAAAACCTCTTTCTGCGCTCAACTTCGATGACGCCATGCAAACTGTCGAGCCCGGACAAGATTACGAAGTGGTAGTCGATTTCCGCCCAACCGAATCATTAAATTTGGAAAAATATTTCGATGCCCTTGAAGATATGGGCACATCCATCCAGATTGGTGAGGGTGATGGCATGTATCGCATGCATATCCATGTACCCACCGAGAAGCGCTACGAACCCATCGATTACACCATGGGCATCGGTACGATCACCAAAGTTCATATTGAAAACTTACTGGCTCAAATGGATGAGTTAGAGAAGCAGCGTCAAGAACAACCTTTGAAATTGACGCCAGTGGAACCTGGGCAAATTGCTGTGGTGACCGTTGCTCCAGGTCCAGGCTTCGCCAACGTATTCGCCAGCCTGGGAGCTGCAGCTATCGTTGAGGGCGGCCAGACGATGAATCCCAGCACGCAAGACATTCTGGCATCCTTCGAGAACTTACCAACAGACAAAGTTATCATATTGCCGAACAATAAGAATATCATTATGGCTGCCAAAGCCGCCACTGAGGTGACCGTCAAGCAAACCGCAGTGATCCCTAGCCGTACCGTCCCGCAAGGAGTCAGTGCTTTGCTGCGATTAATCCCTGACGGGGATTTTGATGCTGTAGTTGAGGATATGACCTCCGCACTCGAAGATATCGAAACCGGAGAGATCACCACCGCAACACGCACGGTCGAAATAGACGGAGTCAATGTTCAAGAGGGTGAAATTATCGTCTTGCACAATGGGAAACTTATCTTATCCTCGGACAATTTACAGAATGCCTGTTTTTCATTCCTCGAACAGGCTGACGCCAACGAATATGAATTAATCACCATGTTCTATGGCGTAGACATACCCAAGACGGAGGCTTTTCGTATTGGCGATTTGATCCGTGAAACTTACCCAGATCATGAGATCGAAGTGCAGAACGGCGGGCAACCTCACTATCAATTCATTATTTCTATTGAGTAATCGATCGAATAAACGAAGTTGATCCGAGATCCCGCAGGTCTCAAATTCATAGCCTGCGGGGTTTTTCTATCACCCGAGAGATACTATGAAGATCGCGATCGTAACAGACAGCACGGCTGATATCCCCCAAGGAATTGCTTCGCAGCACAACATCGAAGTAATCCCAGCAATCATTGTGATGGAAGGCAAGAGCTTTGAAGATGGCAAGGGCTTATCCCGACAGGAATTCTACGAGAAAATGCCTACCCTCGAAAAACTTCCAACCACTGCCACACCTTCCTCGGGAACCTTCCATAAAATTTACGAAAAATTATTTCTCAATGGCACACAGTCTATTCTCTCGCTGCATGTTGCCAGTCAACTCAGCGGAATCTACAACACCGCTAAAATGGCCGCACAGACCTTTGGCGAGCGCGTGCATGTCATCGACAGTAAATCAATCTCGATGGGGTTAGGTTTTCAGGTGATCGCGGCCGCTGAAGCCACGGCTGAAAAATTATCCGCAGAAAAAATCATCCAAAGGGTGAAAGATATTCAGAGAAATGTTCGCGTGATTGCCATGCTGGATACACTTGAGAATATCCGTCGCAGTGGACGTGTATCCTGGGCTACGGCTCGAATTGGATCGCTGCTGCGCATTAAACTCTTTGTCGAAGTGAAAGATGGCGCGGTGCTCAACCTGGGTCAGTCACGCACCCGGCGTAAGGGGGTCGAACATCTCAAGCAGCTAATCCAAGAATTGGGAACTGTCGAAAGGTTGGCAATCCTTCACAGCAATGCAGAAGCCGATGCGCGCCAAATGCTCGCTGAGTTAAATCTCGATTTACCCAAAGTGCCCCATGTCGTCAATATCACCCCAGTAATCGGGACGCACGTCGGCGCCAACGGCCTGGGTGTTGCCGCGGTGCTCAAATAACAGCAAACTGGTAAAATACACACAATGAAGCCATCACTATCGAAACTCCGCAATTATTTCAAACTCGAGGCCAAAAACGGCTACCAGAACAACGCAGTCATCGGGGGATTAGAGCGCATGCTCGAGCCCTGGGCTGCAGAAGCCCGAGCTGATCAATTACCAGAGAATATCATCCAGGCTGTCACCATACGCTTGAGGGATTATCACCGCCTCAGTGAGGATTCACGAAAAGAGACTTTGCGCGGCTTGTGGAATCGAATTCAACGAGAGTTGGGAGAAGGGCAATTACCCAATGAGACTGTCCAACCCGCTGAGAAACCAACCCCGAAAGAACAACCCAAAGCCAAAGAAGTGGAAGAGCAGACTGCCTCTGTGGTGGCAGCCGAAGCCCCAAAACCGGCACCCACCCGCGAGCCGCGTCCGCAGCTCGCTCCTGGAAAAACTGCTGATCTCAACGTCGGTGTCACAACACTAAAAAATGTCGGCCCAAAATATGCCGAAACACTCGAGCGACTGAATATTCGCACGCTGGGTGATATGCTCTACCATTTCCCACACCGCTATGACGATTATTCAAAAATGAAGCCCATCAATCGTTTGGGATACGGCGAAAAAGTCAGCGTGATCGGGTCGATCCAGTCGGTGAGTGCGCGCGCAACCCGTGGCGGCCGGACCAAGCTAACCGAAGCGGTGATCAACGACGGCAGTGCAGCGATGCGCGTAACCTGGTTCAATCAGCCTTGGATCAAGAAACGCTTGCGTCAGGGAATGCAAATTGTCCTCTCAGGACAGACTGAACAGTACCTGGGCCGTCTGACGATGAACAACCCCGATTGGACACCAGTGGAAGAAAGAAATTTGTTGTCCGAAGGGATTGTGCCAGTCTACGCATTGACTGCAAAACTCACTCAAAAATGGCTGCGCGATAAATTACATGCGGTTGTTACCGATTGGGCGCCCAAGGTTCACGATCCGCTGCCTTCGTCCATGCTTGATGATGCTAGCTTAATGGATTTGTCAGTAGCGCTGCAGCAAATACATTATCCGGCATCCTGGGATCAGCTCAAAGAAGCGCGCCACCGTCTCGCCTTCGATGAAATCTTCTTACTTCAATTAGGCGTTATGCAGCAAAAACAAAATTGGGCCAGCCAAAGCGCAAAAATCTATCAGGCTGAAGATGGCTGGTTAGGCAAAGAGCTGGGAAAATTACCTTTTACACTGACCGCAGCGCAGCAGCGCACGCTGAATGAAGTGGTTGGCGACCTGTCCTCAGGACATCCCATGAATCGCCTGATCCAGGGGGATGTAGGTTCTGGTAAAACGGTAATTGCTGCACTGGCTATCGCTTTGGTCTGTGACCAAGGCTCTCAGGCAGCCCTTATGGCACCTACCAGCATCCTGGCAGAGCAGCATTATAAGAATCTGCTACAAATGCTGACTCAAAATGGAGGGCCATTGACTCCTGAGCAAATCCATTTGATGGTTGGTGCTACCTCTGAGAGTGAAAAAATCGAAATTCGAGCTGGTCTGGCTAATGGAGAAATCAGCATTGTCATTGGCACACATGCTCTGATTGAAGACCCAGTCGAATTTCATGATCTCCAACTGGTTATCATTGACGAGCAGCATAGATTTGGCGTTTCACAGCGCGCAGCTTTGAGAGCGAAAGGCAGCAATCCGCACTTGATGGTGATGACAGCCACACCGATTCCCCGCTCGCTTGCCCTGACTGTCTACGGCGACCTGGATGTTTCGGTGATCGACGAAATGCCACCGGGACGGCAAGAAATCGAAACTCATGTACTCTATCCCAAAGAGCGCGAACGGGCTTACAGCTTGCTCCGCCGTCAGGTTGAGGCTGGGCATCAGGCTTTCGTTATTTATCCTTTAGTTGAGGAAAGCGACAAGACCGAAGAGAAAGCCGCGGTGGAAGAACACGACCGTTTGAAAAAAGAGATTTTCCCAGACCTGAAATTGGGGTTGCTCCACGGCCGCATGACGCCTTCGGACAAAGATACTGTGATGACAAAATTTCGTGATAGAGAGTTCGATATCTTGGTTTCGACTTCAGTAGTTGAAGTCGGTGTAGATATTCCTAATACAACAGTAATGCTCATCGAAGGTGCGCATCGTTTCGGGCTAGCGCAATTGCATCAATTCCGCGGGCGAGTTGGGCGCGGCAAAGCGAAATCATACTGCATACTCATCCCTAGCAAAGCTGATGCTGTTGAGAACGATCGTCTGCAAGCCATGGCAGAAACCAACGACGGTTTCGTTCTGGCCGAGCGTGATTTAGAACAGCGTGGCCCTGGTGAATTCTTAGGTTCACGCCAATCCGGTTATTCAGAATTGCGCCTGGCGAGCCTAACCGATGTGAAACTCATCCAGAAAGCGCGCCAACATGCTCAACAACTATTCCATCGCGATCCCGATCTGATACAAGCCGAACACAAACAACTGGCCGAGACTTTAGCGCGCTTCTGGTCGCGTGGCAGTACAGATATTAGTTAAGGAAACTTTCCCTATGATTCGTGCTGTTTTCCCTGGGACTTTTGATCCCATCCATTATGGACATATCGATATCGCCTACAGGGCATCACGTCTTTTCGATGAACTTATTATTGCGGTCTACGATCGGCCTCTAAAAACGCTGCTCTTCTCGCCAGAAGAACGTATGTCTCTTACCAAAAAAGTATTCAAGGATGACAAAAATATCAAGGTTACTGGCTATAGCGGACTAACCGTTGAGTATTGCAAACAGATCGACGCCCAAGTCATTGTGCGCGGCTTGCGGGTTTTTTCTGATTTTGAATACGAATTCCGCATGGCACTGGCCAATCATCGCATAAATCCTGATATCGAAGTTATTGCGTTGATCACACACGAAGAACATACCTTCCTCTCTGGAGCTACTGTAAGGGAAATCGCTTCTTTGGACGGCGACGTCAGCAGTCTGGTACCTCCCCATGTAAAAAAAGCCCTCAATAATAGATTTGCTGAGTTGGGCGAAGAACAAGATATCGTGCCTACCTCATCACTGCGTGACTAGGCCGTGTTGACACCCACATGTCAAACCAAGTTTCCTTGACTAATCATTCACTTCCGTGTAATCTTGGATCAGAACTTGCAACTATTTCATAAAATCCGTATCGACGCCTCTAAGGGAGGAGCCGCATGGATATCTTACATCTCGTTGATCGACTAGAAGAACTCTTTAATGAAAGCCGCCCTATCCCCCTCACCCACAATGTGGTCGTGGATGAAGACCGCATGTTGGATTTAATTGACCAAATGCGAGTGACCATACCTGAGGAGGTAAAAAGGGCTCAACAAGTTCTCACGCAACGCGACAGAATTCTAGCACAAGCACAAGAGGAAGCTAAACGCACGAAAGATCTGGCACGCGAGAAGAGCCAGCAACTTGTCGAACGTGATGCCGTAGTACAGGCTGCAAAAGCGCGCGGTGAAGATGTCATGAAACAAGCCGAGATCACTGCCGAACATACCCGGCGCGAGGCAGATACGTACGTAATACAAACGCTTTCACGAATGGAAGTTGAATTGGAACGACTGCTCAATCAGGCTCGTAATGGAATCATGGCATTACAAAACATCAGCGAACAAGGCATAACGCCCGAACTGGAACCGGAAACACAAGCTCCAGAGCCAGAACTCGAAATCCCCGAAGACCCGATTGAAAAATGAAGCCCCCGCAAGGGGCTTTTTTCTTTTTGGAGGTATACTTAATGCCGGTTCTTACAGAGTGAAACTGGACAAAATGATGATCTCCGAAGATCAAAAACAATCCGCCAAAACCCATAACAATCGATCTTTCAAACGTGTTCGCATGCTGCTATCCGGGGCACGCGCTATTTGGGTCGTAATTGCTATCCTCATTGTTTGGCTTTATATCAAAGCAATCCCAATTTATTGGACGCAACTCACTGTTGATAGTCATCACCTCGATATTTCAATGTGGGGTATTGGCTTATCGCTAAATTTTTCGGCGATTTATTCACTAGGGATCGAAATCCTTACCCTTACTGTTTTCTCGATGACGGGTGCTATCTTGATGTGGTCAAAATCTCGAGATTGGATGACCGTCCTGGTTGCAGTGAGTTTATTGACAATTGGAGCAATCGCATTCCCCGCTCTCAGCGTGCTCGCCGATGCTCAGACTAGCTGGGAAATCCCCGTTCTTATCATCCAAGGAATAGGTTTGGGTTCAGCTCTGCTCGTTTTCTACCTCTTCCCCAATGGGAAATTCGCACCTCATTGGACTCAACCTCTCGCATTTGTCTGGATAATATGGGTGATCGGTTGGTTGGCAACACCAACATCGATACCTATGAATATAGACAACTGGCCAGTTTTACTGCGGTCATTATGGTTGTTTCTCTTCCGAGCAGATTCTTCTCAAATCGCGCAAACCTATAATCATATCAGGAACTACAGCCTTGGTTTTGTCTTAGCTCTGTGGCTCGGTAGCGGTGTATTTGCACAGTTATTACGATTCAAGCATGTCTCCAGCCCAGCGCAACGCCAACAAACCAAGTGGATCGTATTTGGAATAAGCGCCGCAGCCATTGGCTATCTGCTTGTATATTTCATCTTTGGTCCATCGGCAGCAACACACGCTAGCCCAAATGCCGTATTCTTGGGTCTGGCAAGCAAAACAATCTTGAGCATCTGCTTGATACTCGTCCCAGCGTCAATCGCGATTTCCGTTCTCCGATTCCAGCTTTGGGATGTCGATTTCTTACTTAATCAAACGTTGGTTTACACTTCCCTGACAATATTCGTCACCCTGTTCTTTGTCGGGGACGTGATCCTACTCCAGGCAATATTCCGAGGCCTCACGGGGAGGTCGTCAGATGTAGCCATTGTAATTTCAACGCTTGTTATAGCAAGCATCTTTCTGCCTCTCAGACGCCGTTTACAATCTTTTATCGATCGTTTATTCTTCCGCGAAAAAGTCGATTTCCGGAAGGCGTTTACGGATTTCTCGTTGGATATCCGTTCGATCATCGAATTGCCAGAGCTGCTTTCTGTTTTAGTTTCGCGAGTGATCGGTCTCTTACACATCCAACATGGGGCAGTATTTTTGGCTTCGGGTGATGACCAATTCAAACTTGCCAAATCGGTAAACCTGGAACGGGGTGATGCAAAACAACTTCCTTTGGACGCCGCTGCCCTTCAGCGCTTGGAAAAAAGTTCTGCTGTGGCAAATGCCCGCCACGCAGTATTCCCACTAATGGTGCCACTATTGGCGCCTCGAGCAGAAGCGAACCAACTTGTGGGCATCCTGGCCCTCGGGCCAAGGCGTTCCGGCTTAGGCTATGGACGAGAAGATCGAGCTTTACTATACACCCTGGCAGATCAAGCGGGCACTGCCATTCATGTAGCACAATTGATTGGGGATAAACAAGACGAGGCCCAGCGCCGCGAGGCAGCTGAGCGCAGCCTGGAAGAATATCGCCGGTCTCCTGTTGGTAAAGCTGAAGCTTTCGCGTCTGAACTGGTCGAAGAACCAGCCAAATCTGTAAATGCACTTTATTATCTGGCTAATGAAGCTGGAAAAAACCCTCAGACTGCCAGCATGCTCAACAACTTGCCACAAGCGTTAGAAAATCTCGGGGCGCATGAAATAGCCACACTGGCACGTGGCATCGACTATATTTTCAACAGCCAATGGACCCTTGAATTGCTGCCCATTGGATTGCGATCCATCACCAGCACTCTCATCGATAAACACGCGGACTACGAGGATGGCTTTCAAGTTTACAAGATGTACAGTCTGTTCGAGAGAGCAATCGCAGCCAGTTCAATCTCAGAAATCATCGAAATGGCTGAGAACCCGGATTGGAAATTCGTGATGCTCGATGCCCAAAAGCATATAGATCTCTACGATAAAGGACATCCAATCGAATCCTCGGATATTGGGCCTAAGGCAATCGAAGCTATTCCTCAAGTCATCGAAGTGCTCCACGCTTTTGAGCGCGTAGACACATCCCGTGACAAAATTGCCTATTTGGCCTCGGCAGTAGAACGCCTGCGACATGTGGAACATCTGGCACGCAGTTCTGAAAGCTCCCCAGACCGCCCTATCGTTCTCAATATCACTGAGGGTTGGCTTACAGTGATCACCCGCGCCATGACAGACCTGCAGGCCAGTGCCAAGATTGTTTGCCAACTGTTGACCCGCAACACTTGGCGAAATGAGGCCATCTCACTGGTACTCAATGTGCGCAACGAGGGTCGTGGAGCCGCAGTCAATATCCAGGTTACCCTAATCCCAGGGGAAGAGTACACCCTGATCAATGCCTCGGAGACAGTACCCCGCCTGGCTCCTGGAGAAGAAGCCCAGGTCCAGGTACGGATCCGCCCTCGCCTCGAGCAGGATTTCGAACAATTCCGCGTGCGCTTCGCCATCCTTTATACCGACCCACGTGGATCAGATCAGATCGAACATTTCGCCGACATTGTGCAGCTAATGGCCGTGCCGGGAGAATTCCAATTCATCCCAAACCCCTACGTCGTGGGCACACCATTGGAAACAGGTTCACCGCTGTTCTTTGGACGTCAAGATGTGATCGACTATATCAAAGAGAACATGGCTGCTTCTCACCGCAATAACCTGGTGCTGATTGGCCAGCGGCGCACAGGCAAAACATCTCTGCTGAAACAATTGCCAGCCCAGTTAAGCGATGATCATTTACCTGTTTACCTCGATGGCCAATCACTGGGGCTTGATCCCGGTCTGCCAAATTTCTTCCTCAATATTGCTACAGAAATCAGCTTTGCGATGGAAGATCGCGGCTTCGAAATTGAGCCTCCAAGTATCAAAGATTTTGAAGAAAGCCCCTCGGCATCTTTTGAGAAAAAATTCCTTGCAAATGTGCGCGAGATCATCGAAGATCGCCATTTGCTGATTTTATTGGATGAATTCGAAGAGCTTGAATCCGCAGTTCAACGCGGCAACCTGGACCCATCCATTTTCAGTTTTCTGCGGCATACGATCCAACACCAAGACAACCTAAGCGTGATCTTTTGTGGTACTCATCGCATTGAGGAGCTTGCCGCCGACTACTGGAATGTGCTCTTTAATATCAGTCTGTATCGCTCGATTGGATTGCTGGGGAAAGAGGATGCTCTATACTTGATACAGGAACCTGTTCTTGAGTATGGTTTGCGCTACGATGATCTGGCTCTGGACAAAATATGGCGCATCACGGCGGGGCACCCTTATTTCCTACAACTGTTATGTCACAGCGTTGTCAATTGGCATAATCGCTCAGAACGCGGCTATGTGACCATCTCCGATGTCAATGCGGCTTTAGATGAAATTTTGGCTTCGGGTGAAGCCCATTTTGTATATCTGTGGACTGAAGCCACTGATTACGAGCGCCTTATTCTAACCGCCATGAGTCGTATGATCCCGCTCACCGGCAGTGTCACGCCAGTACAAATCGAGGATTATCTCAAAGAGCGTGGCGTAACACTCGAACGCCAGGTGATCCAAAATGCGCTACACCGACTATCCCTGCGCGATGTGCTCACATCTCAGGAAGATATTGAATCCGACCTTAGCGATGCTTATCGTTGGAAGTTAGGATTATTAGGGATGTGGATTGAAAAATATAAATCATTGAGTCGGGTATTGGAAGACGCCAAAGCAGCGCTTGAAACATAAAGAATTGTCTTTCGTACATCTATGCAATCAAACATCAATACTCCTCTACTGAGGCAAACACATGGATAACCCATATATCTCGCGTGGCCCTGTGCGTCAACCTGAAATGTTCTTCGGACGAGAACACGAGCTCAATGAAATCGTGGCCTTCATACGCGGTAACCAATCAATATCCTTCATCGGTCCACGCAAAATTGGTAAAACATCTCTGCTATTTCATATCATACGCCCCCAAATTTGGTCGCAAATTGGTTTGGGTGATGATAATTTGTTCATCTATTTCGATTGTGAGGTTTTGGGAGATTTATCGCACAACGAGATTTTTCGAGAGTTTTCCCAAGAGATGGCAATCGTCCTTGAAGAACGTAACGTAGAGCCAGAAGCAAATCTTGAAAAAGCCATCCAAGACCCATCTCGCCTGTCATGGGAGCGCGCCCTGCGCAGTCTAAACCGACGAGGCCTGCGAGTGATCTTGATCCTTGATGAATTCGAACGATTGAGCACCAATGAGCAACTGGATGTCAATTTCTTCAACGCACTGCGTTCTGCTGCTGGGCGCTATCAATTGGCCTTCATCACTGCCTCCGCGCACCCACTCATCCAATTAACCTATTCAGGCCGTTCCCAGGATATTCTTTCCAGTCCATTCTTCAATATATTTGCGCCGCTTTTCTTAGGGTTGATGCCCGAGAACGAGGCCAGACAACTCATCCAGGAACCAGCACAACATGCAGGAAGTCCTTTCTCTGAAGATCAAGCAAACTTTATTTACTCCCTCGTAGGGGGTCATCCGCTTGGCTTGCAGGTTGCCTGTTTCCATGCATTGAATAGCGATGGTGGCTTCGAAGAAATCAAAAATCAAACCATCGCCGAGTTAGATTCTCATTATCAATACTACTGGAATAATCTCTCAACGGCAGAAAAAGGGACTCTATTCCATTTGAATGATGCCGCCACGCGCAGCCTGGCCGATACTACCCTGCGCGGAATGTTGCGAGATCTGATACAAAAATGTCTTCTGATTCGCGATGATGAAACATACCGTCATGTTTCACAAACCTGGGCAAATTTTGTCGAACACCAGCAACTATCCAACCCACCTGTGTTCTCTGTCAACATGATCGATTCGGGTAGCCGTATTGGGGCCTATGAAGTGATTGAGCCGTTGGCCCGAGGTGGTATGTCAGAAATTTACAAAGGTAAGCACACGCGCCTGGATCGCGAAGTTGCCATCAAAGTTTTGCCAACTAGCCTGGCAGATGAAGCAGATTTTCGAGACCGCTTTGAACGTGAAGCAAAAGCTGTGGCAAGCTTGCGCCATCCGAACATCGTGCAGGTTTATGATTTCGGTGACATTGATGATACTTACTACATGGTAATGGAGCTAATTCAGGGCAACGATCTAGACGCGATTATTGAAGAAAACATTGCCATGTCAATGGAAATGACCCTGGCAATCACATCTCAAATCTCCAGCGCATTAGATTACGCGCACCAGCAAACTATTATTCATCGCGACGTCAAACCATCTAATGTGATCATCGAAGGAAAAGGCGATAACTTACGCGCCATACTCACAGATTTCGGCATCGCCAAAATCAGAGCCAGAGATACGAGCGCTACCAAGACGGGTGTAATGATGGGCACGACAAATTATATTGCTCCCGAACAAATTCGCTCTGCTGGAGAGGTGAACAGTCGCGCAGATATCTACTCCCTTGGCGTAATGCTGTTCCAAATGCTGACTGGTCGCTTGCCTTTCGAAGGTGATAATCCCGGAAGCATTATGATCGCTCATTTGCAGGATCAACCCCCCGATCCCAGGGATGTCAATCCAAATATCCCCGCAAATGTCGCTCTTGGCATCCTGCAAGCTCTTGACAAAGAACCACAAAAACGCCAGGGAAAATCGAGTGAACTAATTGATATACTCAGAGTTGCCATTTCTTAACACTCCATTGACGGAGAGATTCTTATGAAAAAACATAATCGCTTCTTGCTAATATTTATCATCCTATGCGTAGGATTTGTGATCAGCTTTGGTATGGTTGGTTCGGCCCGAGCATTCGAAACCGATTACGATGGTCATGTACCTGCAGGCACAGTCATCGATGATGACCTTTTGATCAATGGCGAATCTGTGGTGATCGACGGCATCATCAATGGCAACGTTTTCGCCTCAGCCACAAGTGTCACACTGAATGGCGAGGTCAACGGCAATTTATTGATCAATGCTGGCGAGGCGACCATCAATGGTCCGGTATCCGGCAGTGTGGCTTTTTCAGGCAAATCTGCCATAGTCAACAGCACAATCGAGGGCACACTCTATTTCGCCGGCGTCGCGCTGACGCTAGAAAGTAACGCTTTTATCCAACGCAATTTGCTCTTTGCAGGATATAGCTTAGAAACGAAACCCGGGTCGTTGATTGGCATCGATGTAGAAGGCAATGGCTACCAACTTCTCCATGACGGCGAAATTGTCAGAGATATTGACTTCGAAGCAACGGCTATTGAGATTTCAGGAATTTCGGGTGGTGATGTCAGTGTCGATGTTGGGGAACCCGGCTTAAATTCGGATATGAGCTGGGTAGATACACTCAATTCAATGTTTGGGACTCAAGCATTGCCCCCAGCCATCGCATCAGGAATTCGTGTTTCAACTTCCGCCCAAATTGGCGGAAGTTTGCAGTACTCCAGCCCAATAGAGCAAGCCGAAACAATTGAAACATCTCCAATCGGAGGAATATCCTTCGAAGAAATTGTTCCAGCTACAACCACGACCACCCTGAGTCCTAGTTTATGGGTTTTTGGGCGCCTACGAGAATTTGTGACCCTACTTGCTATCGGTGCGCTAACACTTTGGAAATTGCCAAACATCTTGACTAAGGTCAGTCAGAAACTGGGCGAACTCCCCTTGCCGTCATTTGGTTACGGAATACTAACCTTTCTGGGCGGTTTCGTTGGATTATTCCTCGTAGGTCTGACGGTACTGATTGCAGGAATATTGTTATCTGTTGTAACTATGGGCGGGTTGGCTCGTACTGTCTTTGGTATTGGTTTTTCAAGTTTGGGGGTTGTGTTCTCGGTTTTTGTCCTATCTGTATCGTATGGCAGCAAGCTTGTCGTTTCCTATTTGAGTGGCGAATTGATCGTAAAGAAATTCTCAGTGTCCAGGGAAAACATGGCAATCTGGAGCTTGGTTTTAGGATTAGTTTTATATTTTATATTGCGCATTATCCCCATAATTGGCGCTCTTGTTGGGATACTTGCCACCCTATTTGGTTTGGGCGCAATGTGGCTGGCATATAAAGCATGGTATCGCTCGAAATCTGAAGCATAACTTTGTGAGATAGCTTTTGTAAAAAGTTTACGATCAAAAAAGCCGAGAGCGATTTGCTCTCGGCTTTTTTATTTTTAGCCCCGTTCGCGCTTGGTAAAACCTTGGTGAATTGTATAATCCACCACCCCAGGTAAGAACAAATTGAATAAGTAACTGAAGCGCATATACCAGGGAAGGATCATCATGCGCCGAGGGCGCCGAACCACCCGATAGACAGCCTGAGCGACATCCTGCGGCGTCAAACGCATAAATTGGGGTGTGGTTATACCTGTCTTGCGTTCAGCGCCCATATGCTGCTGAAATTCAGTACTAACGCTCCCAGGGTAAATGCCAGACACATCGATCCCCCATATCTTCACCTCCCGGCGAAGCGCCTCGGTAAAACCGCGCACCCCAAATTTAGTCGCCGCGTAGATGGTATACGTTGGTGTTCCCGTTAAACCCGCGACAGAGGCCATATTGATGATATGACCCAATTTGCGCTCTATCATGTGAGGCAGCAGCGCACGCGTCGTCTGGATCACGCCTGAAAGGTTAACCTGTAATTGAAGCTCAATATCTTTGCGAGGGTCTAGTTGTTCCAACCATTTCAAACGGCCAAAACCAGCATTGTTGAGCAATACATCAACTTGGCCATACTCCGCGAGGGCAGTCTCCATTAATTTCTCAATCTGATCGATTTGGGTAATGTCTGTAGGGGCAGGGAGAGCATCTCCTCCAGAAGATCGAATTTCTTCAGCCAGGGCTTCCAATCGTTCCATTCGTCGCGCAGCCAGCACAACACGGTATCCTTTTTCCATGCCGAATAAACGCGCTGTAGCTTCACCAATTCCAGATGATGCTCCAGTTATGAGAATTACGGGTTTGGATGACATATTTTTGCTCCTTGATTTCAACGCTATTACTATAACACGCATCAAATCCAATAGTGAAAAAAAAAACGCCCCGACGCAAAGCAGATCGGGGCATTCGTCATTTAGGTTGAATCACTTATTTTACAACGACGTCAACAATCACTGCTCTTACGACCACCCTCCAAAGGTATTTGCCCGATTCTTCATCGTAGTGGTAGCAAGTGATCAAGGTAATCCAGTCATATTGTTCATTTTGGAAAACATCGGAACTATCCAGAGCAGCATAGTAGCGTTCGCGCACTTCATAGACATAATCCGCATTTTCACTTTTGATGATGATTTTATCCCCCCAGTTCAATTGATCGAGGTTCACAAATGGGCCAGGTTTACCATTCGATAAATAGGCATGCCCAGTAAGCACGGTATTCCCAGGCCAGGTGGGATAAGCCGTACCGTCCAGAAAACCAATCTCTTCAGCTAGCCAGGTAAGATTCCAACCATTCTCGGTTCTAGGAATTCCGACAAGCGGCAGATCAATATTCAAGGATGAAATCATCATTCGGAACTCATCTGCCAAATGGTGTGGTTTTTGATTTGCTTTGGAGTAAATATTCTTGGCACGCCCAGGTGGAAAGCCTGTGTCTGGCATAGGCGGCGTGTGACCTAAGATGACCAGCTCCATGGATGACCAAGTTCCATAGAGTTCGAGCCCGGCGGGTGGGTCGTACCAACGTTCGGTAGATAGATCATTAAACTCCGATTGGGGCGACGATACATCCCCAGAGAGGCTCGTCCACTCAAGATAGCCAATATTGTCAACAGCAGTATCAGCACGTTTACTTAATTGTGCTTGAAACTCAACAATGGCATAATCGGTTTGTGGGAAGGAGTTCCAAGTTACCTTGAGATTCTTAGGGTCGCTATCATCATAAACGTCAGCAGCCAGCCCTTCACTTACCGTTAAGCTCCCTGCAACATATTTCAACTTTGGTGAGATAGCATCCGAAAGAATTACTTCGAACGCATCAACACTTCGAGAAGTATGCCTGACATCAAAATAGAACGTGATAACCTCTCCACCATAAACATACTTCCTGTCGGCATACTTGGACAATGTGAACTCAGGTTCGATAATTTCCACATTGGTAGCCGTAGCCATCAAATCATTGGAAGTAGCCCCATTGGTCCAGTTTGCCACAGCGCGATTATTTAGCAAGACACCCCGAACGTTATTGGTGTTGTTGAGTACCGCAACCCGATACTCAAGGGTGATGGTTTGCTGCGATGAGCTTGTGTTAGTGACATCGCCTAAATCGAAAATAATGCGCCTGGCCTGATTGACATCATCCGTACTTCCAGAGCCCGTTTGCGGAATCGGGTAGAGAGCTGGGTTGCCATTTTGATGATTTACCGTATCCGGTGCACAGGCATCACTAAATCCACCAGCCAAGTCAGTAGTCAAATCGACCGAGGAAGATGTCACACTGACACAGTCCATGAAAGCCAGGCCTTCATCAAGGTCATCCGTTACAGTCAAATTGGGCATGAGTCCGGAATAGGTACCACCGCCTGCATCATGCGCTGGGACGGATACCACCACTCGATAGGTAACCAGCTCTCCAATGACGACCTCATTCCCTACGGTAAAGGCCTGGTTGGTAGCGAGCATGCTTTTCCCAATATCGGCCCGGTCATTGGTGTCTGTATCTGAATCGCTCGAATAGTTAAACTCGTCAGAGATGGAAGCCGTATTGCTGATTTGCGTGACAGCAGCATTCAACGGGTCATCGACCTCGACCGCGAAATAGATTGTCTGCGCGGCAGCCCCACGATTGAGTTGCCCTATGGAATAATCACAAACCGTGCCTGCGGCTGCGTTATCCGCACAGGGAGTTGTGGTTCCCGACACAACCCAACCGCTTGAGCTATTTGTAAGATCAAAGGAAGTATTCGGTGGAACAGTTTCTGTGATTTTCACACCGGTCGCAGGACCCGTTCCAGTATTCTGATACGTTATCCCGTAAACCATCAAGCCACCAGTGGCAAAATAATCCGTTCCATCTGTTTTATTGCCGCTGATGTCTAAAACTGGCACAACGATATCAAACTCGACGCTGCCTGTCTGCGTATTCGACCCTGTTTGAGCCGTAACCGTATTTTCCAGTGCATCGCCATCCTGATTGGCAGCATCACCTTCAACCTTTGCAACAACCTGGAGCTTAATCTTGTCTTTGTCATCTTCGACACCATCGACTGAATTAGTGACATCGCCAAAGTCGAAGACTACCTGATCATTGTAAGCATCCGCATCGGTATTGTTGTGTGTACCAAAGGCGGTCGGACAAGTTCCTGGTGGATTATTGGTCAGCGTCAGGTTTGTACCAACTGAAATCACGCAAGAACTCTGCACGCTCAGCACGCCAGACGGAGAAGTGGGCAAGTTGTCCGTTATCGTGACACTCGTCGAATTCCCTTCAGGCAAGGTTACGACGACTTCAAAAGTGGCCTCCTCGCCAATTGCCAGATCTTCAATCGTTGCCCGGTGTTCTGCAGTACCCGTTGCAGCAAGTGTCGTCGAGGTAATCGACTTTGCGACCACCGGGTCTGATATTTTGATTTTGGCCTTTTCTACAAGGTCACCTTCTTGTCCAGAGCCTCCTGCTCCAGTGAAATCTTCTCCAGCCTCTTTATTAGAATAGTTGGTAACAGTGCCTGCATTGGTTATCTCTGCACCCGGAGAAACTGTGGGTTTGATTTGCAAATCGTAGGTAATAATTATCACGCTTTTTCCGGGGCCGACAGAATGTGCCTGGCATAATCCACTGGCAGGATCATCCAGTTTTATACCCCCTGAAAGCAAATCGTTTGGAACTGCCGCAGTGCCATCTGGTTTTGTATACGATATTGGACCCGTCCCATCGCCTAAGTAAATCGCTAAATTAAGTCCCCCAGTTGGGATTTGTAAATTCGAAGGCAGGCTGTCCTTGAGAGTGATGTCGTATGCGCCGCCTCCACTACCAACTGCCTGACTCTGGTTTTCAATCACGAGCGCGAAGGTAACCAAATCACCACCGTCTGAGCCATTGATATTGCTATTAATAGGATTATTCTTCAAGTGAGGGGAATCGATGATCGCCGGAGAAGTCCAGCGCTTCCCACTGCTGCCAGGGGTCGTAAATGTATAACCGCTGATGGCAGGATCCATGGTGGCATTGGTGTTATCGGTAGTAATAACACTTTTCTTACCTACTAACACCGGCTCATCGAGGGTAAAGTCAATAATCGCGCTGCTGGTGTTGGTATTGCCTTGGGTTGAACCTTCGTGAACCGCAGCCTGATTGGTCAATTTGAGCCCATCGGTGAAAGGTTTCGAATTGACAGTTATGGAAAAAAGCAACTCTATGACTTTGGCCTGGTTGGCAGGATTATCATAATCCCCATAATCGATCTTAAGGGTATTGCTAGTGCTGTTTATCGATACACTCGGCTGCACACTCGAATAGGCAAAGAAGGTATCGGTGGATGAAAAACAGATTCCCCCCGCGGCAGGTGATGCGCCCGCAGCGCACGTAGTGGTCACTTTTAACGGCCAGTTGGCTGCACTTCCATCCGCCTTGGGATCATCGACATCTAATACGGGTAGCGGCAGATAATCGGTAAAGTACAAGTCTTCGAAATTGCTGGTGGTCAGGTCATATTTCAATTTGTAGGTGATCACATCCCCTGCGCTGACATGTAATGGGCTCGATAGTGTAGTATTGCCATTAACCGCATAGATATCTTTTTGCGAGGTACCTCGATCTAGAGTCAGGGACACATTGGTAATGGAAGTAGTATCCGTGGTTGAATTTGTTGTGGAACTAAGGTCACTATTATTCAGCACATAAGCCGTTGGGCGTTCTTCATTCTTGATGGTATCGCCCTGATCCATACTGCAATCCCCCGAAGGGCAATCATCACTATACGCATTTTGAACATCTGCCTGGAAGGTGATCTCGCCCGTGGTCGCCCCATTGTTGTAGCCGTTATTGCCTGGATCACAATTCAGGGCGAAATCCGGAGGTATAGTTCCTGCGGTACCCAATCCTGCAGGGGGAATACAGCCACCCACCAACAGACCACTCTGGCCGCGGTCGATAATTTCATCGGAAACGTAAAAATTTATATCCGTTGTACCATCGGTCGTACCCCCGATAATATCGCAGGTAGGATAGGGCGTTGACGCACCGGTATAATTAGTTCTTGGTGCGAAACGCGGTAAGAAAGCGCGTTTCATCTGGTTTTATCATTTTTGTTTGAACCTTACCAACTTATCCTGATTTAGCAGCGAC
Organism: Anaerolineales bacterium; assembly: GCA_016785015.1. Taxonomy (GTDB): domain Bacteria; phylum Chloroflexota; class Anaerolineae; order Anaerolineales; family UBA11858; genus NIOZ-UU35. The sequence goes on along the minus strand of JADHTJ010000021.1, from coordinate 44 downwards.
AGATCGGCCAATGGACATCAGATTATTGGCGATAACGCCCCAGC
>JADHTJ010000156.1 GCA_016785015.1 Anaerolineales bacterium | reverse complement strand
CACATAAATCCCCTGGCTTCGTTTCTGGCGCGGCAAGCGCACATCTAGCCCCGAGCGGCGTCGAGACAACGTGCTGTACATCGGCACTGGCAAGGCGAATGCCATCAGACCGAGTATCGACATCAGAAACCCCTGTGTTTGACGCAATGGCAACCTGAATACACTCTGGATCAGCAACATGCATTCAATCGCAGTGTCGGCATACGTGTTTGAACGGCCTCGATGCCCTGTTTTCTCAGTATTGACCCATGAAGAAAGTACATCTTCTGAGATCCACAATGTCAAACTGCCTCGCTGTATCAAGGCTTTGTTGTAGGCTTTCCAGTTCCGAACTCGATAGGTTGTTTTGGGCTCTACTTTTTCACTCATGGCGCTCTCCTGCTTCCCCTTCAGCCTATCAAATTTGCCCAATTTATGCAACAAAGTCATTTTTGCGGCACAACGTTTGGTTCACCGGAAAACGGCGACTTTTCCCCAAGACTTTGCAAACTGCGGCCAATTTTAGCTTTTCGCGCCGCGTACCCTAAACGGCAAAGCCGTTTTTCTGTGCAATGGGGGTTAGGTTTCGCCCATCAACTAATATGGAGCTATCAACACTTCCGCCGAAATTCCAAGCTCTGAATTTAACCTACGAATCATATTCAGCGTCAAAGGACGCTTTCGATTCAAAACTTCCGAAACTCGCGCTCGCGTTCCGATATACGGCTCTAAATCTCGGCGTGTTAGCCCACGACTTTCCATATAATAGTTGAGTGCTTCCACGGGGTCTGGATCGGGAAGGCTGTAATGTTCATCTTCGTAAACTTCCACCAATGCCATCAGCACTTCCAAACGATCTCCATCTGGCGTTTCCGATGAAGCATCAAATAGCCGCTCAATTTCTGCCAATGCAGCCTCATAATCTCCTTCAGTTTTGATGGGTCGAATATCCATTTTTCTTCTCTCAAATAGTTCTGACATCTATCTTGTCGTACTCTGAATGTGTGCTTACAAAACGGATGTAAACGATACCGAATTCATACTGGATGGCGACAACGATACGGTAGTGATTACCCTTAATATTGAAAACTGCTCGATTATTCGCAACGATACTCGCATTTCGATAGACATTTTTTATATCGGAAGGTGATTTCCATTCCGCGCGCTTTACATCTGCATACCAGGATTGCAATGATTGTCTTGAATCGGAGTATTTTTCCCAAAATTCTCTCAAAGTTTTTCGAGATATGATGCGCATGTAGACATTATACAACGCTCCCCTTGTGGGAGCAAGACTATATTTTTGCCAATTCAGATTTCAGGCAAATTCAGAACCGCTGCCACAAAGCTTTGATGATTTTTCGCAAAACTTGAACATTACAACAGCACCCAGAAACCTAACGGGTGCGTGAGCCGACGAGCGGTTTTGCTACGAGCGGATTGCACACCCGATACAGGCTTAGAATTTCACGCTGCTTACCGCCTTGGTGTAGCCAAGTCCGCTGCAATTTGAGTTAGCCCGTTTTTCTCACTATCTTTGTACGTTTATACCTTGTTGAATTGCTCGCCAAGCAATTTCAACATCTTCTTGTGTCGTTCTCCAATTAGTAATTGATACTCGAATTGCGGGAACACTCTTATAAATTGTTGGCGTTAAGAATACATCGCCATCTTCCTGTAGTTTCTTCAAATATTTTCTTACACCTTCGATAGTGATTTTTTCTTTCTCAGTTGCAAAGGTAAAACATATGCCATTCAATCGCACCGGCGACAATAATTCAAACATATCTGAATCATTGATTTGTGTCCCCAGCCATTGTGCCAATCGACAATTACGCTCGACGATTTCTGCATACCCCTGTCTTCCATATGCCATCAGTGTAAACCAACTTGGTATCGCTCGTAATCGCCGAGAGTTTTCGGGTGTCAAGTGAACATAATTAGTGCTGCTTATTTCTTGATCAAGATATTCAGCAGCATTCTGGAATACTTCAGCCTGTAACGCCTGATGGCATGTAAACTGCATGGCTGCATCATATGGTACATTCAGCCATTTATGAGCATCTATTGTAATGGAATCCGCAAATTCCAATCCTTGCACGAAAGTACGATACTGGGGTGAACAAGAAGCAAAACCGCCAAACGCAGCATCAACATGCATCCAAAACTTATATCGTGTCCGCAATTCTGCTATCGCATTGAGATCATCGAAATCCACTGTATTGACGGTTCCCGCGTTGGCTACAACAATACAAGGAATATTGTTCTGTTTTTTGAGATATTCTTCTAATATTGATACATCAACTGCTTCACGCTCTGGCAAGCATGGCACAATTGTTATTGCTTTCCGCCCCATTCCAAGCATTGAAAGTGCTTTGTATACACTAGAGTGCGGTGTACCACTGAATATTCGGATTGGCTCTATTCCCCATATCCCTTTCTCTGCAAAATTTACTCCCATTTGGGTTCCTATCCATTGCCGCCCTAAAGCCAGACCTACAAAGTTTGACATCGTTGCTCCAGTAACAAATGAACCTTCATATTGCTCTGGAAGCCCAAACAATTCACGCAACAGTCCTAAAGTCTCTAATTCAATTTGTGGTGCAATCGATTCATCTGCTCCTACATTATTTTGATCATAAACACTTACCAGCCAATCACCTGCTAATGCGGCTGGTGTGACACCACCTGTGACCAAACCGTAATAACGCGGTCCAGCGCTGCCACTCATCCAAGCAACATATCGCTTTTTGAAATATTCTAAAGTCTGATTTGCACCGAGACCTTCAGCCGATAAATAAACTGGATCATGCTTTTTGGGTAATACTGCACCTGCAGGCAATGTATCCAATCCTGCCAAAAAGCGATTCGCTTCAACAACCACATTATCTAATAGTCTAGCTATCTGCTTTGAATCTTCTATAAGATTTTTATGCATATTCAATAATTCTTTGTGGTAAACGGGCTAACGTCGGCTTCACGTGCGTGGACAATGTTTGAGAGCAAGAAAAAACTCGAAGCCAGAAAAATGCTCGAAAATGCCGCAGAATCCCACACGTCAGACGCACGCTTTGTTGGGCGGCAGTCCCATAATCAATTAGAGAATATTGTCAATAGAATTTATTAGCTTGTCTATGTCTGTCTTCGTTATTACTAGGGGAGGCATGAATCTTAGGGTCTTGTTTTTTATGCCCGTAATAAATCCACCAACTAGTAATTGATCGTAAATCTCTTCAACATCAACAGGGGCGTGAAATTCGATGGCGAGCATTAAACCCCTCGCTCTTGTTTCTTTTATTTTCTCGGGATATTTTGATTGCAAATTATTAAGTGCTTCTCTAAAATACTCTCCTTTTTCAAGGCTTGACTTAATTAGCCCTAATTCCTGTATTGTTTTTATTACTGCCAATCCAATTGCAAAGCCCAAAGGATCGTTCTGGTGCGATTGTGCGTATCTAAAATTATCTTGTTCAAACATGATCGAAATCCTATCTGTTATCGAAACCGCACTGATAGGATATCCGTTTCCCAGTCCTTTTCCTGTAATGATAATATCTGGTTTTATTGTGTAATGCTGACTAGCAAACCATTTTCCTGTCCTACCAAACCCTGTAGTTACTTCATTAGCAATTAATAGACATCCGCTTTTTTTAATTGCTATCGCCAAAGTCTCTACGAACTCTGCGGTGGGAAATTGGATCAAACCTTTCGAATTTCCAGGTTCAAAAACAAAAGCCGCTATCTGTTGAAAATCATATTGAGAAATTGCATCAATCTTATCTATTGGTATGTTTAAAAGACGCTCATTATCAACGGATATTTGCCCATGACCATAAGCACTTATAAAAGATTGATCAATCTTTAACACTTTATTTCGTTTGGTAAAAAATTTAGCGAGCGTTATTCCCAAATTGACTGCTTCGGAACCTGAATTCAGAAAGACGCTCTGCCCGCCTGGCATCCTTAGTATTTCCAGTAACGCAACAGACAAGTCTTCAGCCTCTTTATTTCTGAATTGTAATCCGTCGTGAATGATTAGCTCAATTTGATCTTGAATTACCTTAATAATCCTGTCATTTGAATGTCCCAGGTTTGCAGCCCAATCTCCTGACTCGAAATCAATATACTGATTTCCTTCAGAATCATAGATAAGACAATCTTTAGCTTTAACAATCACTTTATCTAATCGTTTATAAAATGGAATTATTGGGGTAGTCACAAATATCCTTCGAAATTTATTTTATGAACACGACACTTTCCTTATTTGATTAGCAGCCCAACAATTGCGTAACGTGCCGGGCGGGTTTGCTCGCAACGCGTCGCTAACCATAACCACTCTTGGTTCACAGCGCCGCGTACCATCCGGGCGAAAGCCCGGTCATTGTTAACGCGGGGTTGTGCGGCTCTTTTGACCTTAGAATACATGACCAAAAGTCTTCACACTTGCAAAAAAGAATGGAATGACTGTTCCTGCAATTCTACCATCACCAAACATAATGAAGGTGATCGCATTTTCGGCTTTGCTTGAGAAATCCCTATGCAAAACGGCTAGAAAATGCGATCACCGGCGATAGCAACCCAGTTGACAAATATTTAAGAGAGCGGCGTTGGCGTGTGATGACATACTACAAAGTTGAACACCATCTCAACGCCAATGCCGCGCCCACATTAAAACATTTAGACCTTTTGATAAAAACATCTGAATATATTTTGCCCCGTCTCGTTAATTTTTAAAAACTGCATTGAGCATCACAGGGATCGTTGCGCTAATTTCATCACGCACACTCCGAAAAATCGCCAAAATTTCATCTTCAGAGCCAGTAGCCACTGCGGGATCGGGAAAGCTATAATGTACCACTCGTCCATCACCCAACCAAACCGGACAATCTTCGGCGGCTGAGTCGCAAACGGTAAATACAAGATCAAAATCTACGCCCATAAATTGTTCAGGAGTTTTCGATTCGCCTTCGTGTTCAATGCCAATTTCACAAAGTACTTGAATGGCCTTTGGGTGCACATAACCCGATGGCCGGGTTCCCGCACTGAAGGCCTCCCAAGCATCCTTAAGTTGTGCGTTGACAATTGCCTCAGCCATGTGAGAGCGACAGGAATTTCCCGTGCAAAGAAAAAGAACTTTACGTTTTGCTAATTTCATCATCGGAACGATCCAACTCCTTCATTTCACCGGTAACAATATAGATCGTGCGCTCGCAAATATTTGTCACGCGGTCAGCCATGCGTTCAAGGTTATGAGCCGCCCAGGTCAGGTAGTTAGCCCGATCAATCGTAGCGGGATCAGCCATCATATATGTCAACAGTACGCGATTGATCTGATTATACAGGTCATCTACCGCATCGTCATCTTGTGGGATTTGAGCAGCCTGTTCTGCATCGCCAGCGACAAACGCACCCAGAGCGCGGCGCAGCATGTCCGTAGTAATTTCTGCCATACGCGGCAGGTCAGTAATTGGCTTAATTGGGGGATTATCTTTCATTAACAGGCAAATCCGAGCAACTCCTTTGGCATAATCGCCCATGCGCTCCAGTTCAGTGGCAACTTCCAGCACAGAAGCCAGCAGACGCAAATCGCGCGCCAGCGGCTGCTGGGTAGCAATGATCGTGATACAGGTGCTCTCAATTTCAAAACGCTTCGCATTGATTTGCTGATCATATGCATAAGCGTTCCGGGCAGCTTCAATATCGCGACGCTTAAGCGCATCCACGGCATCGAGCGTCATTTGCTCAACCATGCTGCCCAAAACCAGCAGTTGATCTTTGAGTTCGGCCAATTGACGGTCAAAAGTTTCGCGGGGAGTTAGTGTTTTCATCATTTTACCCAAAACGTCCGGTGATATAGTCTTCGGTGGTTTGTTTGGCGGGATTGGTAAAGAGCTTGTTGGTTTTGTCGTATTCTTCCAGCACCCCGGCACGGTCTTCACCCAGATTGAAAAAGGCGGTGAAATCCGAAACGCGGGCGGCTTGCTGCATGTTGTGGGTGACAACGATTATCGTAAACTCTTTCGATAATTCGTGCATCAGCTCTTCGATCTTCAGCGTAGCAATCGGGTCGAGCGCAGAGGCAGGTTCATCCATCAGGATGATGTCCGGCTTGATGGCGATTGTGCGGGCGATACACAAGCGCTGTTGCTGCCCGCCGGAGAGCGACAGGCCGCTTTGATCGAGTTTGTCTTTGACTTCGTCCCAGATGGCTGCGCCACGCAGCGATTGCTCGACGAGTTCATCCATATTGCCCCGATAGCCGTTGATGCGCGCACCCCAGGCCACGTTCTCGTAGATGCTCTTGGGAAATGGATTTGGCTTCTGGAAAACCATCCCGATTCGGCGGCGCACTTCTACCGGGTCTACATCCGGGGCATAAATATTCTCACCATGATACAGCACTTCACCTTTGGCCCAGGCGCTGGGAACCAGTTCGTTCATGCGGTTGAAAGCGCGCAGCATGGTGCTCTTGCCACACCCGGAGGGGCCGATAATCGCCGTAATTTTCCTGGCTTCAATTTTCAGGTTTACATCGCGCACCGCTAGAAAATCATCGTAGTAGATGTTCAGGCCGCGGGCTTCGATAGCATAATTGTTGTTTGTCATAATCAATTCTCTTTTTGATTGAGCATGATTCGAACGCGGATGACACAGATTTAGCGGATCAACGCGAATTTTTCTTTTTTTGTTTTTATCTGCGAAAATCCGTTCAATCCGCATCATCCGTGTTCTGTTGAATCATATTTTTCGATTGTACCGGTTTCGCAGCACCACTGCCGCGGCATTCATCGAAAGCAGCATTGCCAGCAGCACCAGAATGGCCGCCGCGGCAATGTTGCGGAACTCGGCCTGCGGGCGGGCCGTCCACTGATAAATCTGGATCGGCAAGGTGGTGAATTTAGAGAACGGCCCTTCGGGGTCGAAGGTGATGAAAGTAGAGGCTCCAACGACAACCAGCGGGGCAGTTTCGCCAATGGCGCGCGAGATTGCCAGAATCGTTCCGGTGAGGATGCCGGAGATGGCGTTGGGCAGCACATGATGCCAGACGGTCTGCCAGCGGGTTGCGCCCATGCCATAACTGGCCTGCCGCAGCGAATTGGGCACAGCTTTGATGGCCTCCTGGGCATTGATGATGATAAGGGGCAGAATCAGCAGCCCGAGGGTCATCCCAGCCGAGATGATGGTGCGCCCGCTGGCAGTGGCTGTATCATCCACGGCCCCAAAGATGGCACCGCTGGTGAAGGGTTCCAATGCCCGGACGAAAATCGCCAAGCCCAGCATCCCGTAAATGATAGAGGGCACGCCCGCCAGATTGTTGATATTGGTCTGAATCACACGGTTAAGCCGGTTGTCGCTGGCATATTCTTCGAGGTAGATGGCCGCCCCGACACCGAGGGGGAAGGCAAACAAAATCGTAATGGCAATCGTCCACCCTGAGCCTAAAATGGCGGTACGCACCCCGGCGCGGTCGGCTTCGGGAGATTGTGGAGTGGTCAGAAAATCGCCAGTCAGCCAGGAGCGGAATTCCAGCGTGGCACCGGGGAACTTTGCCGCGACCTCGGCCTGAATCTCCGCCCGATGAAACAGCGACCCTCCCAACGGCCAAGTATGAACCACCTGCGGGTTGACCACGCGCTCTACCACCAAATCATAAATTTCTTCACGCGCACGCTCTTCCCAGGGCATTTCACTTTCCAGCCGCCGAAAAAGTCCCGCAGAGACGTTTTGTTCAAGTATCCAGACAAGATCGACCTGATGCAGTTGCTCGATGGGGATGCTGTTGATGGCTAAATCTGCGGGGTTGATGTCGTTTTCGATGGCAACATAACCGAAAGCGGAGTTGGCGATATTGAGCAGCAAAACGATCAGCGCCAGGATGCCAAATACGGTAGAAGCGCGAAAAATGTTGCGCCAGATGTGGCCAGCCCGGTGGCGAATATCGAGATTGGCTTTGAATTCGCTCATTCGTAGACCTCTCGGAAGCGGCGCACGACGCGCTGACTGATGATGTTCAGCGACAGGGTAATGAAGAATAAAAACAGGCCGATGGCGAAGATGCTGTTATAGTCGATTGAGTTGTAGCTCAGATCGCCACCGCTGATGCGCACGATGTGGCCGGTCATGGTTTCGGCGGGGAGGAACGGATTGAAAGTCAGGTTGGGGCCTGCTCCCGCGGCGATGGCTACAATCATGGTTTCACCGATGGCCCGAGAGATCGCCACGATGAAGGCGGCCACAATCCCGGAGATGGCGGCAGGCAAAACTACCTTGATGGCGGTCTCCAGTTTGGTGGCACCCAGCCCGTAGGATGCTTCTCTCAGCGCGCGCGGTACGGCGCTGAGGGCGTCTTCGCTCATCGAACTGACCATTGGAATAATCAGAATGCCAATGACAATGCCCGCCGAGGCGGTGTTATAAATTTCCACAACATCTTTACCCAAAACCGAACGCAGCAGCGGAGTCATGAATGTTAGTGCAAAATAGCCGTATACAACCGTTGGGATACCCGCCAAAACTTCCAGAATGGGTTTGAGAATGCTGCTCGCTTTGGGGGTGGCGTACTCGCTCAAATAAATGGCGATGCTTAGTCCCATAGGCAGCGCAACCAGCATGGCTGTGGTCGAGGTCATGAGAGTGGCGTTCAGCAGCGGCAAAATCCCGAAATTGCCCAATTGTGGGTTCCATTTTGCATGCGTGAAAAACTCGATCAGCGAAACCTGCGAAAGAAAATGCACCGACTCTTTGCTTAGCTCGTAAACAATGCCAACCGTGGTAAGAATGGAGATTCCCCCGGCGAGAAAGAGCAGTGTTTGAATGACCGTTTCGCCAAGGCGGCGGCGCTTGCGTAGATCGTTTGTGCGATTGTAGCCAGCCTCAATCGTGGTTGTTGAAGGTGATGGTATTTCGATTTGTTGAGTCATCATCCCGTCCTTAACGGAGAGAGACCCCAAAGGTTTTTGAAAACCTTTGGGGTCTGATCGTTCGATTTTTGGCTTACTGCCCCATAGCATCGAGCCAATTCTGCATGGAAGCGGCGAGAGCTTCGGTGCTGGCAGGGAAGTAGCCGACTTCGACGATTTCTTCGTTGACATAGGTCAGGAAGAAGTTGATGTAGGCAGCGACCTGGGGTTTAGCTTGCATGATGGCGGCATCCGAGTAGATGAAGAGCGGGCGAGCCAGGGGGTAGGCGTTGTTGTCAACGTTCTCAGCGGAGGGTTCAATGCCTTCGATGGAGAGCACGCTGAGGGTATCGGCGTTTTCGGCGTAGTAAGCATAGCCGAAGAAACCGATGGCGTAGGGGCTGCCAAGGATACCCTGGACGAGAACATTGTCATCTTCCGAAAGGTTCAGGTTGGCAGCGTTGAGGATGGGGGCTTCGTCTTCGTCGAAGACTTCTTCCACGAAATAATCAAAGGTTCCGCTATCGGTGCCAGGAATGTAGCGCACGATCGGCTCGGCAGGCCACTCGGGGTTGACATCGGCCCAGGTTTCGGCGGTGGAGAAGATGGCGGCCAGTTCTTCGAGGGTGACAATAGTGAGGAAGTCATTTGCCTGGCTGACGGTGACGGCCAGGGCATCGGTGCCGACGCGGAATTCAATCGGGGTGCGGCCAATGGATGCGCAGGCTTCGACTTCGCTGTCTTTGATAGGGCGTGAAGCGTTGGAAACATCGGTCTCGCCGGTTTCGCAGAAGCGTTCAAAGCCACCGCCGGAACCGATCGAGTCGATGGTGATCTGACCGGCAAAGCCTTCGTCCTGGAAGCGGGCGGCCATGACTTCGGCCAGCGGGAAGACGGTGGAACTACCGGCAGAGATCACATCGCCGCTGACGGCTAACGGGTCAACCGCAGGAAGCATCATGCTTTCTTCAGCAGCGGGGGCTGCTTCTACAACGGCTTCTTCCGTTGCCACAGTTTGCGGAGCTTCAGTAGCTTCGGTTTGCGCCGGTGCGACGGTTTCTTGCCCACCACAAGCGGTGAGCAGGGCAACCGCCAATACGAGCAGGGACAGCATTTTGACAAATTGACGTTGCATGTTTCTTTTTCTCCTAAGAATAGATTGTTATCAAACGAAGGCTTATAGTTTAACGCGTGATGTTTAACGCCAGTGCCCCGCCCTTTTAACGATGTGTCAAGAGTTTGTAAACAACTGGTTAACAAAAAATCTCCCTGACGGCAAAGTCCGGGAGATTTCTGCGAAATGCTAAAAGACAACTATTGTTCGGGACTTTGCAAAATAGGGATCGTAAAATAGAATGTACTACCTTCCCCCTCTACGCTCTCTACCCAAATCTTGCCTCCGTGAGCCTCAACCAAATGGCGGGCCACTGCCAGGCCCAACCCGGTACCGCCGGTTGAGCGGGCCGGGTCTATTTTATAGAAACGTTCGAAAACCCGGGGTAAATCGTCTGCCGGGATGCCTCTGCCGGTGTCTTGAACGTAAAATAGAATGACATCATCTTGTGCTTGAGCGCTCAATATGATGCTACCGCTCGAGGGTGTAAATTTGATGGCATTATGCAGCAAATTCATCAAGACTTGCCCCAGGCGCGGCTTATCCACGCGTACGCGCGGTAATTTCTTCGGGCAATCCAGAGAGATCGTCAACTTGCTACGTTCAGCCTGGACACTGAGGCGCTCCTGCGCTTTCGCTAACAATTTTCGAGG
>JADHTJ010000155.1 GCA_016785015.1 Anaerolineales bacterium | reverse complement strand
AAAGCGTACAGAAACCAGAGCGGCCTCAGCACAGCCACGGTCAGCTGCCAAGATGTAGGAGAAGGTTGCCAGCGAGGCCATGTGAGCGCCTGCAGGATCAGAGCACATGGCTTCGATCACGCCAGCGTACTCGGTGGCCACGAAGGGCTCGATGACCAGGCCGGTCTCAGCGAAGATCATCTCAGCAACCTGCTCGAAGCCGGTCACAACGCGCTCGGTCTCACCAGAGGGAACCACGGCCCAAATGATGGGATCTTCTTCGGTGCCCAAGGTTGATTCGGTTGCAGGAGCAGCTTCTTCCATCATTTCTCCGCTCAGGCTACCATAGGGTAGGGCGCCACAGCGATCTTTGAGTTCTTCAGGCAGCAGACAGGGTGGTATGGGGCGTGTAGTCCCAATGTACTCGAAGAATTTTGCATCAGGATCATCAACATTGAGCAGTTTGAAGACGTACATATCCTGAATTGCAACGTGATCTTCAGCACGGATTTCGATTGTACCTTTGGGGCCTTCGAAGGACGAGCCTTCCCAGGCGGGGATCAAGGCATCAGCGCTGGCATCACCGCCGGTAGCTTTAAGACCTTCGACCAACAGCAATGCAGCATTGAAGCCGTCAGCGTCGAACAGGTCGGGGTAAACGCCGTAGCGGGCGCGGTCATTTTCGATCAGCCAATCATTGATTGGGTTATCAGGCCCGGTGTAATGGTATAGGCTTGAACCAATCGATCCGACAGAATTACCGAAGAATGCCGGTAGCGCTACGTTGTCTACGAAGCCAGCACCCATGGTCATCTCATCGACCACACCCAAATCCAAAGCGGATTGCATAATGGCGATGAAACCGCCACCTGCCCATGTGGGAATCCAGACCTCGGCACCAGAGTCAAGCACCTGCTCCATATAGGGGGTGAAGTCGGTGGTGTCGAAGGGGGCGAAGATGTCATCAACGGGGAACTCGCCGCCGAGCAATGAACAGGCGTCGCGGAATGCTGCCGCTCCACCCCAGCCGAAGCTGTAGTCGGGGGCGATCTGGACGAAGGAATTGTAATCCTTGACCAGGTGTTCACAGAGCGCCATGGCATCCTGATAGTTTTCACGGCTGGTGCGGAAGGTATATTCGTTGAAATTTACACCAGTGATATCGTTAGCTGCAGCGGGGGCAACGATCAGAGGAATCTTATTCTCAGCAGCGATTTCCTGCAGTGTGGCCGTGTTTCCGGAGCTAACTGTTCCAACCAGTACATCGACCTCGTCAACCTCGACGAACTCGCGGGCGACTGAGGTTGTCAGATCAGGATTGGTCTGGTCATCGCCGAACAGAACTTCGATTTCGCAATCGTCCAGCATGAAGGTATTGCTGCCATCTTCAACGGTGAAGACTTCGCCAACGCTCCCAGGAGCGCCAGTGGCATATTCCATACCCAGCATGAAGGCACGAATGATATGCGCGCCGTAGATGGCCAATGGGCCTGTTCCATCACTGATTAAGCCAACTTTGATCGGCTCGTCACATGATAGACCCATGGCTTCTTCTTCCATGGCCTCGCCTTCCATCATGGCAGGCCAGGAAGCATCGATCTCACTCAGCACGGTGTCCATATCAGCAACACCTGCGAAGTAGTCGGTCATGCCCTTCCAGAAGGAACCTGCGCCAACCTCACCTGGCATCAGGTCTGAGCCATCGAAGCGCACACTGGTCGCAGCAGCAACCAAGGCGGCAATACCACGCTCGATGTCATCGCCATACCAATCAAGGTTGGTGTCCATTTGCGGTGCCAAAGCACCACCAGCGGCCAACCATTCTTTGAGCGCTTCACCCTTGGTGAAGAACTCCATCGTGGCGCGCACTTCAGGTCGATCGTTGAACATCGCCATGATGTCGCCAGCCACCAGGTAGGGGCTGCCATATGCTTCGTCGATCCCAGGCAGGTAGAAGAAGCCGTAGTCTGTACCGGCAGCCATACCTTCGGGGAAGAAGCTGGTGATGAAGTTGCCCTGTTTGTGCAGCCAGCACTTGGGCGGATCTTCAAACATCGGGGTGGGGGCATCACCAAAGAAGGTCGTCACAATAGCTTCTTGGCCACCATAGACATACTCATCAGCCCACAGCGCATCCAACACGCTCAAGGCATTCTTGACCTCGGGAGAACTGAAGGGCAGTTCGCCTGTGACCCACATGTCGTAGTTCTCCAGGCTGGTCGTGCGCAGCATGACCTCTTCCATCCAGTCGGTAGCGGGCCAACCAGTGGCAGCACCGGACTCGATGCCAACACACCAGGGCTTGTCACCATCGGCAACGATCTGGTCAGATAGGGCAACCAACTCGTCCCAAGTCGTGGGGATAGCATAGCCAGCAGCTTCGAACTCTTCCTGCGGGTACCAGACCTGACTCTTGGCGTTGAAGCGATGCCAGACACCAGCCACGATGGGGCCATCAGGTCCAGCCATCGTGCCCATGTCCCACCAGCTCTGGTTGTAGTTCGCAAAGCTGGCTTCGGGCAGGAAGGTGCTCACATCCACAACTTCGCCTTGCGCCACGAAGGTGGACAGCAGACCCGGTTGTGGGAAGTCCACAATGTCCGGGGGATCGCCAGCTTCGACGCGGATACCAATCGCAGCTTCGAATTCCTTCGAGCCTTCGTATTGGATGTCGATGCCGGTGGCTTCTTCGAACGCGGCCACAGAGGTGTCGAACTTGACCGCATCTTCGTCCGTAAACGGACCGGTCATCGTCACTGCTGTGCCATCGAACTCGCCAGCCATGGCTCGATCGTAATATGAGCCCATAGCTTCTTCTGCCATCTCCTCTTCTGCAGGCGCAGCTTCTTCAGCAGGAGCCTCTTCGGGCGCTGCTGGTTGACAGGCTGTCAGCACGAGCGGAACAACCAGTAGGAGCAGCATGGCAAAGTAAATTAATCTTTTAGACATATTTCTTCTCTCCTTAATCAATCACTCTATTGAGATATTGAATAATGTTAGTACGTACTTATACTTGCGAACGTCATTTATATTCTTATCAAATAGCCAGGCACCACCTCCTTTCCATTTTCTTTTTTATGAAGCCAGGATCATACGCTAATATGTGGATGGAAAACTTTATTGAACTCCTCTGGCTTTTCAATGAACGGTACGTGACCGGTATCTTCAATGACGATCTCCTCGAATTCGCCTCCAGAAGAGGCGTATTTCTCGAGAATTTTTCTAATCTGGCCGATCATCGGCTGCGGAGGGTATTCTTTTTCTCCCGGCCAGCCAGGTAATAATCCCACGCGTCCAAGGAATCCGGGGTCTGATGCGGCAGTGTCGGAGACGACCAGATCATGACTGCCGCGCACCCAGAGAATCTTTGGCTTGGGGTCGCAGGTGATAATTTTGTTGACATCGCCAGCGTATTTTGGCGATGTGGCGTTGGTGGCGCCCCATTTGCCGGGTGCCATGTGTGGCCAATTGGCTGACTGTTCGGAATCCCCGGGGATATCCTCTTCCCCAAGGTGGGTGGCATTCATCGACATGACCAATTCGTCTTCTCGCGCTGAAATAAAGGGTGGCTTGACGAGCAAAGCTCGCAATGCGGAGCGCGGAGAGAAATCACTCTCTGTTGACATGTCGCCTTCGCCCAAGCGTTTGATCAACTCGGGGTTGGAAAGTCCGCCTCCGGATCCGGCGAAATCTGACGTTGTGGGTGTTCCATCTTCATCACGCGTGGCACCGAACCCAAAGGGTGAGCCAGGATCAGCCAGGGTTACACTCAATAGCCTTTTCGAGTCTTTCCTCAACATACGCCAAACTACCATCCCACCTAACGAATTACCAACAACGTGAGCTTTATCATATCCCAAATGGTCTAATAATGCGAAAGCATCGTCGGCGAAATCTTCCATCCCGCGCGTCGCATTGACCTTGGCATCGAAATCAGCTTCTCCGAAACCGCGCTGATCGGGTGCGATACCGCGATAGCCATCGGGCAAACTAACCAACAAATCTTCCCACCAGGTAGCCGAAGAGACATTGCCATGAAGAAAGAGCACTGGAATGCCGTCATCAGATCCAGAGAACAACACTCGGGTTGAAATCCGCTTTGTTGTTACAGGTTTTGCAATGACGCCTTCCATAGTTGGTATGGACATGTGGGCTCCTATAAACTTTGAACGCGATATTTGAAACAATACATGACTCCACTGAAAAAACTACCAGACGAGGGCTTCCGCCGGAATATATGGGGGTGGTTGCCGAACAACCACCCCCATATATTCCGGCGGGATACTCGCTTGGTGGCTATTTACAGTAGAGTCATACATGTTTATAAGTACTTCTCTCTCAACTTTGCCTTCTCCACCTTGCCATAGGCTGTATAAGGTAAATCGTTGGCAAATACCACTTCCTTGGGGATCTTAAATTTTGCCAGGCTTTGGAGGGCAAAGTTCTTCAGTTCTTCTTCAGTGACCTGTTTACCGTCTTCGATGATCATGATCATTAAGCCAACTTCGCCCCATTTTTCGTGGACTTTGCCGATCAAGACGGCATCTTTGACAGCAGAGTGCTTTTTGTAGACGGCCTCTACTTCTGCGGCGTAGACATTCTCGCCACCGCTTTTGATCATATCCTTGTAGCGGCCATCGATATAGTAGAAGCCATCCGCATCTTTGTGGGCCATGTCGCCAGTATAGAACCATCCAGCTTTGATCGATTCGGCTGTCGCCTCAGGGTTGCGCCAATAGCCTGAGCAGACATGTGGACCCCAGATCAGCAACTCTCCAGCTTTACCGACGGGAGTTTCTTGACCCGTTTCAGGATCGACAATGCGCATTTTGCTGTGGAAGATGGGTTTGCCAACAGAACCCGATTTGGGCACAGAATCCTCATCGGTCATGCTGAAGCAATTGGCACCGACTTCCGTCAGACCGTAGCCTTGCCGGAAGATGATGCCTTTCTTTTTTCGCCAGGCATTCATCAGTTTTGGCGGACAAGGTGCGCCTCCGCTGATAAAGAAATGCACGTGGTCGAAATTGGCTTCATCAAAATAGTCAGAATCAATCCACATTTGAAAGAGTGTTGGCACACCCAGGATAACAGTACAGCCTTCTTCAAGGATCCAGCGCATAGATTTAGCAGGATCAAAATTGCGCGCCAGGATGATGCGCCCACCCAGGTAGAGCAGGGGAGTCAGGAACGCGAATAATCCGCCGGCGTGGAAGAGCGGTGTGTAAACGGGGGAGATATCGTATTCGCTCAACCCCCAACTTGCTACGGTGTTCAGACAGTTATAAAGAATTTGTCGGTGGGGGATGACAGCGCCTTTTGGATAGCCAGTTGTGCCGGAAGTGTAGAGAATACAGTAAGGGCTCTCGCCGTCCAGTTCGGGCTGTTGGGGTTCGGCGGACGAAGCTTTTTCGAGGTGCTCTTCCAGGGCTATAGCGCCTTCAAATTCAGCACCACGCAAGGTTACAATATTTTTGACCTGTATTTGCGCTTGCATCTCCTCAAGTTTGGAAACATGCTCAGGCTCGCAGATCAGCACCTTGGGTTCCAGGTCATTTACCATAAATGCCAATTCATTGGCGGTAAGACGCCAATTGAAAGGTGCGAAGATTGCCCCGATCTTAGGCAGCCCATAAAACAGGTCGATATAGGTGATGCTGTTTTTTGCCAGAATTGAAACTCGATCGCCCAACCCCACGCCAAGTTTAGTGTGCATGAAATTCGCCAATCGGTTGGCTCGTTTGTTGAGTTCAGCATACGTAAAGCGACGTCCAGTTTCTAGCTCAACCAAAGCTACTCGGTCTGGAGTTAAATCAGCCCGTTTACTCAACAGATCAGCTGCATGCATACGAGTCCTCACTGTTTCCTCATTCCACTCGATCTTGCACGAACTAAGTATTAATCCAATAGAAATAAAAGCCCCTAAATCTTGTCCATTCTAGCAGAATTCAGTTTCCAAATGGTTACAGATTGCGTCTCTTCTGCAATTAGGCAATCTTTGCTAAAAACCCAAGAATGATTGTGTTGAACTCTTGGGGCCTTTCCCAGCAGGATGCGTGCCCAGCGCCGTCGATGAGATGCAATTCGGCTTGGGGAATGGCGTCTTTGATGATTCTTGCATATGGTGGACCTTTGATGAGATCTAATTCACCGACCACGATGCAAGTTGGAACCTTGATTTCACTGAGCCGCGCTGTAAAATCGAGCCTGAAGAAAGCTTCGCAGAGATTGACCACTGCCTGAAAATCGAGTGATTTGTAGCGCTCTTTGGCATCTTCTAAAATTGGAGTATTTGCTGCTACCCAGGCTGGAGAAAAATTCCATGGGACAGTTGCGTGGAAGAACCCTAGCGGATCCTGCGCTTTGAGCATGTCAACCCAACTCTCGATCACCAGGCGTAATTCTGGCCCCACCTCGCTGACCGTGTCTATCAGGATCAGACTGAGCGTTTTGGCAGGGTATTTGAGCGCAAAGGCCTGGGCGACTTCGCCCCCGTAGGAAATGCCGGCGATATGAGCGCTATCAATCGCTAATTCTTTGAGCAGAGCGGCCAGGTCATCGGCGTGCAGCTCCATGGAGTAGGGTTCTGCAGGATGATCGGATTGGCCTTGGCCGCGACAATCATATTGCAGCAGGCGATAATGCCTGGAGAGTGCCGCGGTCTGCAATACCCAACTGGTGGCCGCACTCATGATCAGCCCATTGTTTAGCACCAGCACCGGGGCAGATTCTGGACCGTGAAGTTCGTAATACAGGTTTACTCCATTTATTTTAGCTATTGGCATTTTCTCTCCTTGATCTGGCAATCGCGGACCGCCCCGGAATGAATTCCAGGGCTACAAAGTAGCACCGGATGAATCCGGTTAGGTCACTTTGCTCCTCAGCCCGATTCATCGGGTGCTGTTCAATAGTATGGGAAATTTATTCCCGTGCGAAGCGGGAACGGATTGCCGCAATATTTATGAGAAGCGCGGAAGGTGTATCGAAAACAAGTTTGCGTATCTCTTATGGTGTTCTGGTTTCACTTCGAAAGCACTCAACCGGCTAACAGCAAAAAAAGATTGAAAAATATAAATCGATGCATCCGTATTATCCGCGAAATCCACGTCCTAATTCTTTTCTAAATCGCTGACCCAAACCAGGGCTTCACCGTCGACAACAACCTCACCTTGGGGATTGGTCAGGGTAGTGCGTAGGTTGACCAAATCCTTCTCTGGACGCAGGCGAATGATCTCAACGCTCGTTGTAATTTCCTCACCGGGGTAGGCGGGAGCCAGGAAGTGGAATTTTTGTTTTAGCCAGTTGGTGCCGCGCCCGGGCAGCTTTGTGCCCAAGATATCCGAAACGGTTCCACCAAGCAATCCGCCCGGAACGATGCAACCTTGTAATCCAATTGATTGCGCATAGACACTATCCAGTATTACTGAGTTTTGTTCTGATACCAATTCGTAATAAGCGAATAAGTCTTCTAGGCTGAATACCCTTGTTTGAGATACTTTGTCTCCTAATTTTAGACCGCGATGACCCTTTGCTCCACCCAGATACTTGGGTGGGGTGTAACAATAATCAGAAAATTTAGCTGCCAAGTCAGGCAGCCAGACAAGGGTATTACCCTCACAGCTCAATTTGCCATCAGGTTGGATAATATTTGTAGTGATCTTGGCTGTATCAGGAGAGGGCAGCTCGATGACTTCCAAATGAACAGTGATCTCTTGACCAACAAAGGTGGGGTTGGGGAAGATCATCTCCTGCGAGATCTGCACCGTGCCTGATCCGGGCAGCAATGCGCCAAGACAACGACCAATGGTGCTGTAAAGCAGCATCCCATGAGCCACTGTCTTACCAAACTTTGTGCGGCTCGAAAACTCAGGGTCAACGTGTATGGGATTGTCATCTCCTGAAAGCTTGGCAAAGAGATCGAATTCTGCTTGTGTGAAGGTTTTGGTGTACGTTGCGGTCTGTCCAACCTCCATCATCTACCCTCCAAACTTATTAAAATGCACCACATCCTCCAGCGCCAACTTCCCTTGCAGCAATGCGGCCAGCTTATATTTATCACCGCGCTGAAAATCTGTGTGGGCATCCAGGGATTGAGTTGGACGCACTTTGGGCTGCTCGTCGTGATGACCTAAGGGAGTAACAGCGATAATCTCAATTTCTGGTGGAATGCCTAGCATTTGATGAAGTGTCTCAGGATCCATCATGGGGTTGCCGAACCAGCGCGTACCCAGGCCGAGTTCCGTTGCAGCAGCCATCAGGTTGGCCATCGCCGCACCAATTGAGCACAGATCCCAATCCCGCACTGTGGCAGCATGTTCGGATTGCGCTAACTCTGTGCGTTGATTACGACAAAGAATGATGAAGCAGGGGGTTGTATAAAATTCGTCATAGAGTTTCAGCAAATGTTCGATGAAAGGCTCTGGTGTCCCCAGAAGCTGCCGGAAAACAAACTCTGCTTGTGTGTCAACTAGATATTCGGCGACTTGGCGAGTGAGAGCTGCGTCGTCTATGACGATTAATTCCCAGGGTTGAGTATTGGCTGGGCTGGGTGCAGCTGTGGCAGCCTGCAGAACGCGCTGGATCAAGTCGCGATCAACAGGATCGGGTTTGTAGCAAATAACTCCCTGGCGTTGTGTGATAGCCTCGAATGCGTTCATATTTGATCTTTAGGTGACAGGCACTTTCAAAAGTGACTTTCACCTAAATAAGAAATCTAATCAGTGTACTGTTTCCTCAATTTGCGTTTGAGAACTTTCCCGGCCGCGTTACGAGGCAGCATGTCCACAAAGGCCGCAGACTTGGGAATCTTATACTTGGCCAGCTTGCCCTGGCAAAACTCGATGATTTCTTCTTCCGCCAATTCCTGGCCTTCTTTCAGCACCACGATGGCCTTGCCAACCTCCTGCCATTTGGGATGGGGAACCCCGATGACTGCTGCCTCAGCGATGGCAGAATGCTCATAAATCACGTTCTCCACCTCGGCGGGATAGACGTTCTCGCCACCGGAAATGAACATATCTTTCCAACGATCGACGATGTAATAATAACCATCCTGGTCATATTTGGCTGCGTCCCCCGAATGCAGCCAGCCATCGACGATTGCTTCTGAAGTTGCCTCGGGCCGATTCCAATAACCCGTGGTGACATTGCCGCCGCGGATGCAGAGCTCGCCGACTTCATCTGCTCCCATGACGTTGCCGTCTTCGTCCATGATGCACACATCGGTATGCATGACGGGCTTGCCTACTGAGCCCGCTTTTTCGACGGCATGTTCGGCGTCGATGATGAAAACCGTTGGTCCAGTCTCAGTCATACCAAAACCCTGTTGGATGGTGATACCTTTTTCGGCGTATTGCCCTATCACCGCTGGCGGCAACGTCGAGCCGCCGCTGGCCCAACTGCGAACATGGGAAAGGTCATATTTTTCGAACTCAGGGTATTGAGCAAGCATCAGATAGATGGATGGCACTAATAATATGACACTGACGCTCCATTCGACCATCAACTGCAAAAATCGCTCTGGATTGAAGGTGCGCATCACGATCAGCGTGCCGCCGGTGTGGAAGATTGGCCCGGCGTACAAACCCAGCCCCCCGGCATGAAATGTAGGCAGCACGTTGAGATTGACATCTTGAGATGAAAGGTCAATGGCCTGTCCCATGCCCACAGCGTTATAGAAGAAATTGCCGTATGTGACTTGCGCTCCCTTGGGACGGCCAGTTGTGCCAGATGTGTACAGGATGGCCCAGGTGTCGGAGTATTTCAAATTGGGAAAGTCTACGCCCGCGGGAGAACCAGACGTCAACGCCTGCTCGTAGGTGTACTCACCTTCAGGTGCTTTTTTGTCCATAACGACATAATATTCGCAGTCGATTTGTGAGCGTAACTCATCAACGGCCTCAGCAAACTCCGGCTCATAGATCAGCGCAAGCGGGGTACAGTCATTGAGAATGTACTCGAGCTCTGGGGGGGCTAAGCGCCAGTTGAGCGTGTTGAGGATAGCGCCCATCTTGCCACAAGCAAATAAGATTTCGAAATAGTCTGAACTGTTGGCGGCCAGAATTGAGACGCGATCACCTTTCTTTATGCCCAAATTATCTTTCAAGAAGCTGGCAAAGCGATTGGCGCGTTCGTTGAACTGGGCATAAGTGAATTGTCTATCTGTGTGCGCATCGACGATGGCGATCTTGTCAGGGGTGCGTTCAGCGTAGCGTTTGATCCAGTCGAAGTGAAACATGGTTGTACTCCTACGAAGTACGCCTGGCGATGAATCACCAGGCTATGATACATCGCCGGATGAATCCGGCTCAAACCCGATTTATCGGGTGCGGGTTGGGTGTGAATGTGTTCAAGCTTATCACCAAACTCTATAACAGCCCTTCAATGATCTCGCCCCAGTGATCGAAAATGGAGAGATGCCCACCCCCGGGCAAGAAATGAGGGATGGTCTCAGGGATCAGACTCTCCAGGTAGCGACCCATTTGGGGCGGGATAGCAGGATCTTCTTCCCAATACCAAAGGTGAACGGGCACTTGAATATCAGCTGGGTTGAATCCCCAAGGAGACAGTAACACTTTGACCTCGCGCGCCCAACCCCGAGCCCCGTTGCGAGTGGCCTCAGGCACGCGCAGCTTTACACCTTCTCGAATCTCAGGCCGAGCGAGAACCTCTTTATCCGCATCAGACATGATCAGCGCCATGGCGTCAACGGCTTTCTCGGGATCGGTTTTCTGGGAATTGGCCTGTATAGCCAGGAGCGGCCGCAGCAGCCACTCGGGCCAGGTACTCAT
>JADHTJ010000154.1 GCA_016785015.1 Anaerolineales bacterium | reverse complement strand
GGCTTGTTTGCGGCTAAGATTTCTTCAACCCAGCCGTGAGATCGTTCGATGGCCTGGTATGCCTCAGCTGCCAGTTCTACTTGTTCTCCATGACGTGCGACAGCGATAACTTCTTCGATTGTGAGATCGTTCCCGTTAATTGTGATCATTTGAACCTCAAAAGATTAACGCTAAGACGCAGAGACTATGAGACGCAGAGAAAAATAATATTCATCGCGCCTTCGCGTCTCCGCGTCATTGCGTTTGTTTTTTTGTTTATAACAGAATATGACCCAAGATAACTGCGGCCAGCGTGACAGTTATGTTATCCACATCCTTAATGGGCAAGGATTCGACCAAAGTCCCAACTATGGCGATGATGGATAGGGCAACCCAATAGATACTAAATGGGCCTGTGAAAACACCAGCGCTTACGTACACCCACAGAATAAACGCTGCAAACGTCCATCCACCAAGGAGCATTCCTAAAGAGCCAATCCAAGATTTGCCCGATGCCCAGGGCAGCTTCGTCTTACCCCAGTTCCGTCCAAACACATCTGCTAATCCATCACCGCCGCACATCAGCATCAAGCCGACCATGCCGATGGGGGAATCTTTCCAATAGATGATGGTCAGCAGGACGAAGACAATGCCGTAAAACAATGGCCCGCGCAGGATCTCGCGCCGGTCGCCGCTGCGAGACATGGCCTGAACGGCGGCCTCATCTTTCATGATCCCCAACCCGACCAGGGCAAACTGTGCCGTAATAGCCAGAGGCACCAGCGCCGCCAGGTAGCGGGCTGAAGGCGTATCATGGAAGAGCAGCCAGCAGAGTACAAAGATCGGTCCAGTGCCCATATGAATGATCTTGCGGCTTAAGTGACTGCTAATCCAACCGCGATGGGCCGCAAAGTCATTCAGCCGCAGCCAGATCAACGCCGCTGCGAATGTGATTACGAGTGCGAGAAAGTTGTTTGATAACATAATTTAGCCTCAGAGATCACAGAGATTATAGAGAAATTCTTTTTACGCCATCGACTAGACGGCGTTCACCAAAATTGATTAGAAGAGCACGTTTTAACCCGGTGGCCTTTAAATAGGATAGCGTTTGTGCCATAGCAACATTGGGTAATTTGGATAGGGCTTTTAATTCTACAATAACTTCATTTTCCACAAGCAGATCTATTCTCTGGCCTTTGATAACATTTCCTTTGTAGATTACATCCATCTCAATCTGGCATTCATAATTAATACCACGAAGATCAAATTCTAAGCATAGTGCTTTCTCATAGATCGATTCGAGCAATCCCGGACCGAGCAAACGGTGAACCTCAATTGCGGCACCTATAATTCTTTCTGTTAAATCATCTCTCATTATCCCTGCTCTCAGTGTTCTCTGTGGCTGAAAAATTTATTACCAAGGAATGGCAGGACAAGTGTTTACGCCGGCATGTTTCCCAATGGTCTTATACATGGTGACGTTGGTGAAAGATTCGCCCAAGATGCCGTCGTGAATGGCCCAGGAACGAAGTCGGATGCTGTCGGCGGCTATGGGTTGTCGAAATTCTGTGCTGCTATCCAGTTTGGGGAGTAAGTCTCCTCCCGGCGAGAAGCGTTGATGATAGCTTTCCATGCGGCGGCGACCTTGCTGATAAGTGAAGCCGTAGCGCTCGAATATCACGGCATTGTGGTAATAGAGCGGCTCAGCGAAGTAAATTGTGTGGCCGGCTGACTCAACAAAACTTTCGAAAGTGTTCGTAGCCCCTTTTAATAAATGTAATCCCTCGCGGATCTGGCCAGGTGATAACCCGGCGTTCATGGCGGCTAGTTCTGCCTCGATATTGCGGAACCGCGTGCCGAATTTTGTGGGGGTGCCATCCGGAAGCCGATCGACATCAAAGCGCGGCGCATCGGGGTTGTTGAGATTGTAAAGCAGGATATGCAACTGTCCGTTGAGCGTGTCGGTGATATGTCCGTAAAGGATGGGGTCTTCGAAATCGAATTTGTGGTACAGGCTGATTTCCGCACTGCTGCTCCCCTCAGGACAATTCAACAGTAATAAATCGCGCCCCTCGAGATCTGTGAGGTAGGGATTCAAATGAAAGCGGTCAAATATCTCAGGCGGGATGATTCTGGTGTAAATGCGACGTTTCTCCGCCATCGGGAGAAGGTTGATACCGCCGATGGTGGATGGTGATGACATTTGTTCTCCTTTGGCTTCAATTGGAAAAAAGAGGTTTTTATCCACTAAGGGCACGAAGATTCACTAGAGAAAAAGTAGATTGTTCTGCCTTTGTGAAACTTGGTGTCCTTCGTGGATTCAATTTAGTAACCGCTGCGTCTTAGCTCTCTATCTGCTTGACGCTGCGCGTCGCGCTTGGCAATGCTCTGTCGTTTGTCGTGCAGTTGCTTGCCTTTGGCTAGGGCGATTTCGACTTTGGCGCGCCCATTTCGCATGTGAACCTGTGTGGGAACGATTGTGGTGCCTTTGCGGCGGACTTCATCCCAAAGTTTAGTAATCTCTTTTTTGTGCAGCAAAAGTTTGCGCTGTCGGGTTGGTTCATGCCCGAAGCGAGATGCTTGCTCGTAGGGAGCAATGTGAGCATCCACCAGCCAGGCTTCTTCGCCATCGACGCGCACATAGGCCTGTTTGATGCTGATATGTCCGGCGCGGATGGATTTTATCTCGCTGCCTTGCAAAACTAAACCAGCTTCAAACCTCTCCAGCAGGTGATAATCATGAGATGCTTTTTTATTTCGTGCAATAACTTTAACGCTCATATATGAATCGATTCTAGCACAATAAGGCTGTTATTGGTCGAAAATTTCTAGGATCACGGGATTGATCTCGTCCCAATTGGGCGCCAAGACCTGAGCGCCCCCCTCGGTGGTGAAAGGAATGGTCATCTGGCGCGTGATCACACGGGAATCAATATTTTCTACCCCATAGCGAAATACTGCCAAGCCCAGTCGCGGCCACAACCAGATAGGTATATCGGTATCGACGGACTCCGAAAATGCTTCAAGAACTTGGGGCAACTGCAACCAATTTCCTGGAGCGAGCATATTTTTGAGCAGCGCTTTCAAGAAAATCTGACCGCGCTGCATGCGAAAAAAATCATCACTGCCAGCGCGATCTCGAACCAAGGCCAGGGCATCCTCTGCGTCGAGTTGCTGATCTCCAGAAATGGCCCCAGTAATTTCATCTGGTAAATCAACCGTGATGCCACCAAGCGCATCTACAACTTCGAGCAACCCGATGAAGCGGATGCGTACGTAATAGTCAACGTCAACGCCGAAATTGGAAGAAACAGTCAGCATTGCCGCATTCGGCCCGCTCCCAGGTTGCTCAGTTTCGGCGAAGAAATGCGCGGTATTGACCCTGTTCTCTCCAACGCTAGGGATGGTCACCCAAAGGTCTCGCGGAATGGAAAGCATACCGGTGTAGGGCTGCCATGGCTCGACAGTTGACAAAATTAGAGTGTCTGTGCGGCCAACATAAGAATCTTGCTCGCGAACATCCAACCCCATGATGAGAATGTTCGTGCGTCCGGGGAAAAGGAAATACAGTATGAATGTAAAAGCCAGCAATGTGGCGGGAGCCAGGAGAAACCAAAAACACCCGCCGCAGCAAGAGCGTTTAGATTGTGGCTCAGCCCACTCTGGCGTTTGGGCAGTGTGTGTGGGCTGCGTTTCGCTCCAAGACTCATTGGGGGGATATTGATTCAATTTATTGTCCTTGATTAAAATATTGAATTGCGGCTTGGATAGCGGTATCTAGATTCTCAGTGCTAGGCTCTACTTGGATGTCTGGAGTTAGCCCTGTTTCATTAATGGCCACATCCAGGCCAGGAATCCACCATTTTGCCGCCGTGACATGGATGCTGGATCCATCCTGAAGTTCAAACCCCAATTGGATCGTATCTTTGCCGAAAGTGGCTGAGCCGATAATGGGGGCGCGGCCGCGGGTTTGCAGCGCGCCGGTGACAATCTCGGCCGCACTGGCTGTATTGCCATCGACGAGCACAACTAAGGGCAGATCGACAAAGGGGCCAGGCTCCTCGACCTCGTATGTCTCGATTGGTTTGTCGCTATATTGTTCTTGAAGGATTTCACCATCGTCTAAGAAAAGACTGGCAACATTCACTCCGGCATCAACCAGGCCGCCGCCGTTGCCGCGCAGATCGAGAGCGAAGTTTACGGCTCCCTGGGATTGGAGATCTGCAACAGCAATTTCAATCTCCTCGGCGGTGCTGGCTGCGATAACGTTGACCTTGATGATGCCCAATGTCTCATCTATTGGAGCCGTGCGCCAGGTCACCGAGGGCAATGGGATGTCTTCGCGCTTGATGCGGAAGCTGTGTTCCTCGAAACTCGGGGGGCGCGAAATCGTTAGAGAAACAGGATCACCCTCAGGCCCACGCAGCGCAGCCACGACTTCGTCCATGGGAGTCTCCGGGGATATGGCCATCTCATCGACCAGGATCAGCCTGTCTGCATCCAAAATTCCCGCCTCTGCTGCAGGGCTTTCAGGGAAAGGATACAGCAAAATATTGCCATCTTCGTCCCGGCTCAGCGTTGCACCAATCCCGCCATAACTGCCTGTCAAGTTATCGCTGTTGAGTTCGGCTTGTACGGGCTCGGTGAAGCGCGTATAGGGGTCGCCGTAGGCATCAAGCATGCCGTGGATCATGCCATACTCCAGGGCTGGGTCCTCAGGAAGATCTGCCAATGCGTGTCTTTCCAAAATGCCTTTGGCCTGCTGCATGATGGGTAGATCGGAATTAGATGGTCCCCATTGATCGTGGACAATATAACCGGAGATAAAACTCAAGGTTAGGCTGAGGGCGAATAAAGCTAGGACGAGGAGAAAGCGTTTGGGATTCATAGGGCACGGAGAGTATGATAGGATAAAGATTGGCCAAAGTATAATTTTTATTTTGTACACGGTCGGATACAGAATGCGCAGTACGCCGTTGGTGAGGCGTTAAAATTAGTAATAATCAGAAATAATATCTGTGACTCTACTGCAAAAAGCCACCAAGCGAGTTTCCCGCCGGAATATATGGGGGTGGTTGCAGGCCAACCACCCCCATATATTTCGGCGGAAGCCCTAGTCTGGTAGTTTTTTCAGTGGAGTCATCTGTGTAAATCCGTGTGATCCATGTACAAAAAACATTCTTCCATCAAGGTTTCTAAGAAGAGCAGGAAATCTTAGTGTACCAGGAGAATTAGGAAATACAAGGAGTGCGTCGATGCGTATAGCCATTATGAGCGACAGCCATGACAATATTTGGAAATTGGAAACAGCCATGCCACATTTTGAAGGGGCCGATGCTATCATTCACTGCGGAGATTTAATCGCGCCCTTTATGATCATCCGTTTGATCAAGGGCGCTGGCGGCATCCCCGTCCATATCGTTTGGGGAAATAACGACGGTGATAAACGCCTGCTGACCGAGGTGGCCGCCTCAGCGGAAAATATCCATTTGCATGGTGATTTTGCCGAGATCGAATTGGATGGCCTCAAAATGGCTGTCAATCATTACCCCAAGATTGCCCGAGCCCTGGCCGAGTCAGGGCGCTATGACCTGGTATGTTACGGACACGATCACACGGCCCATGAAGAGTTGATTGGGGATACCCTGTTGCTCAACCCCGGCGAGGTGATGGGATTGAACAGCCGCAGTACGATTGCGCTTTACAATACCCAAACCAGGCAAGTGGCGTTTGTAGAGCTTTGAGCAGCGGTCAGCAGAAGGTGAGTGGTGGGAAGTACACAGGTGACAGTCACTAGGCTTCGCAAAGTGAC
Source organism: Anaerolineales bacterium (assembly GCA_016785015.1). Lineage (GTDB taxonomy): Bacteria > Chloroflexota > Anaerolineae > Anaerolineales > UBA11858 > NIOZ-UU35. Next base: position 4,985 of record JADHTJ010000154.1, on the reverse strand, counting down.
TGTCACCTCCCAAAAATAAGAAGCCCGACTTCTGTCAGAAGTCGGGCTTCTGGTTAAAAGATGTAATGGGTGATAACACGTTGAAGACTTATATCATTCTGAGTATTCCCACAGCGCGTTTAGCACTGCTCCAACTGAAAATACAATTCTGTCACTCGATCGACAAGCTCAGGACAAATCTGAGCGCAGCTTTGCGGAGCGAAAAGCCTAGCGCATCCGTGCGCGAGATGCTTCGCCTACGGCTCAGCATGACACAAGTTTTTCATTAGTAGCGCAGCGAAGAATCTCTGATACGTTCAATACATTTGAGCCAATGCAGAAATAAATTAGCACCACCTTCCAGGGATTCCTCGCCAAGGCTCGGAATGACAAGTTTTTAATAGAAGTCCAGGAATATTTCTTAGGGGGCAGCTATTCGTAATCCAGCAGGATCTGATGAAAATAGGGCTGTACGGCCAAATTCCAAAGTTGGTGGACAGAAAACGGGCGGTAATGTATGATTATTCACCACTGTTCTATGATGAAAGGAAAAAGCCATGAGTGAAGTAACATTTCAAATAAGCGTTCCTCCAGACCTTCTAAAATTTGGCTTTAGTCAAGATCATGTGCAACGCAACGTTAAAGAATGGCTTGTACTGTCGTTGTTTACAGATAATCATATTTCTTCTGGGAAAGCCGCGAAATTACTGGATATTTCTCGCATAGAATTCCTTGCATTGCTGCGCAAACGGGGGATAGCATATATTGATTATTCCCCCCAAGAATTGGAAGAAGAATTCGAAGCTGTAAAAACTTTGGAAATTGATGAAGCCAAATGATTGTAGTCTCAAACACTACACCACTTATCGGCTTAGCCTCCATCGGGCAGTTTGATTTAATTCAACAGATATTTGGGGAAATCTACATTCCAAAAGCTGTTTACGACGAAGCTGTTGTTGCAGGTCGAGAAAAAGGTGGGGCGAAAAGTGAAGTTTCAGGATCCGTATGGATCAAGACAATAGATGTCAAAGATCGAATAGCGGTTGAAGTATTGTTGGATGAACTTGATCTTGGAGAAGCAGAAGCCATAGTGCTAGCTCGTGAACTGGAAGCTGATTGGGTCTTGATGGACGAGAAGAAGGGAAGACGAAAACTGGCACAATTAGAAATTCGAAAGATAGGAACAATTGGTATCCTGCTAAAAGCAAAGGAAATGGGCTTTATTGAAACAATTCGGAAAGATTTGGATCAATTGCGCGAAAAGGGTTTTAGCATTAGCCAATTTGTTGTTGATGCGGTATTAGTACAAGCAAAGGAAACATAACATTTCAACCACAGTTATGTCATTTCCAGTCGTTGGCGGGAAACCGCGCCGAAGCTAAATTATCAAAAAAACAGGGGTGTGGGATGCCGCCATAGGCGCGCATCGTCATCTTACCGCTAGGCCAACGGCCAGTTCTCGGTGCAGTATTACTCCACCGCCGATGGCTCCTTAAATAATGACTACAGGGGAGAGGCAACATATTTTTTCGGATCTCTAATTCCTTTTCTGGAACATAACTTTGTCGGTCCGTGGGGGTTAATGCAATAGGATGTCTTAATGTGTACGGAATTAGGAGGATGAGATGGCTGAGCGCTATGGAAATATTGTAGGCTGGGGGAAATATGTACCCGAGCGGGTAGTGACGAATGCTGATTTCGAGAAGATTTTAGATACCACCGATGAATGGATTGTCAGTAGAACAGGCATCCATGAGCGCCGACATGCTGCTGAGGGAGAAAATACATCTCAGATGTCAACGGCCGCGGCTCGTGATGCGCTGGAGATGGCAGGCGTGCGACCCAAAGAGTTGGATCTGATCATCGTAGCGACCTCCACGCCCGATTACCTGACACCGCCGGTTTCCTCCCAGGTTCAGCATATGTTAGGGGCTGGCACTGTAGGGGCTTTCACGTTGGTGACGGGATGTACGGGATTTGTGTATGGTCTTGCCACTGCGCAGCAGTTTATCGCTTCGGGTGCGGCTGATAACGTGTTGGTGATTGGCGCTGAGCTAGTCAGCCGCTTTGTGGATTGGGAAGATCGTGCCACCTGTGTGCTGTTTGGCGATGGCGCTGGGGCAGTCGTTGTTCAGGCTACCGATGAACCCTCGGGAGTGCTCTCTTTTGTGCTGGGCTCGGATGGATCTGGCGCCGAACACCTGATCCTGCCCGCGGGTGGGGCGGCGAATCCAATTACGCATGAAGCTTTGGTCAATGGTGAACAGTATTTAAAGATGAACGGTCGTGAGGTATTCAAGTTTGCCACCAAGGTTCTGGGAAAATCTCTGCGTCAAGCGATCGCAGAGGCAGGCATGACCTCGGATGACATTGATTTAATCATTCCCCATCAAGCCAATGTGCGCATCATTGAAAGCGCAGCCCGCCAGGCAAAACTCTCCAAAGAAAAGGTTTTCGTCAATATTCAAAAGTACGGCAACACTTCTGCGGCTTCGATCCCAATTGCGCTGTGTGAAGCACTGGAAGAGGGGCGGGCAAAAATCGGGGATACATTTGCATTTGTCTCTTTCGGAGCGGGATTAACCTGGGCGTCAGCGATTGTCAAACTGGTTGAACATAAGCAGCCCGTTCCAAAGCGAAATTGGCAGTTACCGTTTTTGAAATGGTTCTCAAGAAATGACGCCTTAGCGGTTGAAGCAGATGCGGAAGCGGAAACAGAAGCAGAGCAGAACTTTCCGGTTGAATAAATTGATTGGTTTTACAAATGAACAGCCCATCGCGGATGGGCTGCCACCCTATGGTCTGATTTAATTTTGGGGTAGTTATCCAACCGCGTTGGCGCTGATTAGGGATAAGTGCACCACAATTTTGAAAACTAAACTTTGCGTGCATTCAACCATTTTTGGAATGAGCGCTGACTTTCCCCTGACGGTACACCTATTAGTAAATGTTCGATGCTAATATCTTCATCCAAATCAGGCCAATGAATCCCTTCTCCCTCCCCTATTAACCGCCAATTATTTCGCTCTTCCTCAGTACCGTGAAATAGCCGCGGATACCAAACGAGTGGTATCGTAATTGCTCGCCCATCACTTAGCTCTACGATTAATTCATCTTGTTTCATGTGCACGAAATCCACCGCTACTCCGCAATCTATCCTGATCCAGCCAATATTTAGCTTTGAACTTTTCTCTTTCTACGTGAATATGTGGTGGCTCAACACGGTCACCAGAATAGAAGAAGAAACGATAAGGACCTAATCGTAATACTGTTGGGGTCATTAGATTGCTCAACATCTACTGATTGGAGTTCATGAATAAACATAAGTTTACCATTATTATTTCCCTGCAAACTTCAATCTCCGTTGGGATCATTTTAGAGCGTCCCGGCTTGGTTTATCGAAAAAATAGGTGGGTGGGGTGTTTCACGCCCCACCCACCTATTTTTAAAAGAGAAATTCTCAACTGTGGATTTCTTTGATTTTTGCGCGATCAATCTCGCCGTTGTCAGTGCGGGGTAATTTGTCGACAAACTCTACAAATTGGGGTTTTTTATATGAAGCGATTTGTTCTGCGACATAGCTGCTGACATCCCCAAGGGTCAGTGATTGGCCCGAGTGCAGCTCAATGACAGCTTTAACGGCTTCGCCCCATTTTTTGTCAGCCACACCGATCACACACACCGCGGCTACCTCTGGCAATTCCCTGATTACGTTCTCGACCTCAGCAGGGTAGATATTCTCGCCGCCTGATTTGATCAGCTCTTTCTCCGGTTTGCGGCCAACGTAATATAAATAGCCTTCTTCGTCAAAATTACCTATATCACCGGTGTGATGCCAGCCATGACGAGATGCGAATTTCGTACCGTCTGGGTCGCGCCAGTAACCGGCGAAAACCAACGGTCCTTGAACGACGATCTCGCCCGGCTGTCCAACGGGAACCTCTGCTCCAGCTTCATCAACACAGCGAACCTGTGCCAGTGGGAGCGGCTTCCCCGCCGCGCCGGGTTTCTCATCTACGCGTCCTATGGTGACCAATCCAGAAGTTTCTGATTGGCCAAACCCGGTCCAAAATATTGCGCTGGTTTCTTCATACAAGCGTTGGATGGTGTCAGGTGCATCAAGACCGGCAACGTGTTTTAGGCTCTGTAAACTGGCACCGGTAGCCTCTCTAGCATCGAGCAGCATCTGTAGGATGGGCGGGAAATCGGCGACCAGGGTGACATTGTGTTCATCCATCAGTTGGACTGCCCCGGCGGGATCGAACTTTTCCATGACCACGTTGGCCCCACCCCCTTGCATTACGGCCAGGCACAGGCCTAACCCGGTGATATGGAAGAAAGGTAGGGCAGCCAAATGACGATCTTCTTCAGTGAGCTTCAAGGCGTTAATGACCTGGTCTCCGGCTGTGAGTAAATTGGCGTGGGTCAGCACCGCGCCGCGCGGCACACCGGCCACTGCCGCCGTGGAGATGATGGCGAAAGGATCATTATTGCTCACGTCGGATGGCTCGGAAATCTCTGGGATGTAGAGCTCAGATAGGGAGATGAACCCCTCTGCAGAACCCTCCCCAATCAGGGCACGCACCCCAAACTGAGTCAAGTCCAGCCCGTCAATTTGGGGCAGATGCTCCATCCCCACGACTAGCATTTTGGGATCAGCTAATTCTAAAACTGCGCTCACTTCCGCGGGAGAAAGTCGCCAGTTGATCGGATACGCTATCGCGCCGGTCTTGGCGCAAGCGCCATACAATTCCAGATAGGCAATGGAGTTCTGAGCCAGGATACAGATGCGATCCCCTTTGGAGATGCCCTTGGCGTTGAGGCCCGCGGCGAGCTGATCGAGCCGTTCCAGGAATTGCGAGTTGGTGAAAAATTTGTCTGCGCTAATGGCCGCCGGCCGATCCCCTTTCTGGCGGGCGTTGTTTTGAAATAATTCATAAATCGTAGAATTGTGAAGTTCCATAATCCCTCTCCGAATGCATATCGTAGAAAAAAGGGTGTGGTTG
>JADHTJ010000153.1 GCA_016785015.1 Anaerolineales bacterium | reverse complement strand
GGCTTCATTCAAATGCTCCAGATAGCCAACAAAAGCCTCATGCGTGTAAAGATAATTCTCAGCCATATTGGGATTGGCACCCAGAGAGGCTACCGTGGTGTCCACCCCCGTCAACTGGATAATATCGAACTTCTCATCACTGGTGGCCAGCAGATGCCTACCGTCAATCAGCTCGATTTGTACGAGTTCGTGCTCATAGGGATGACCTGTGAAATCAGCGTATTGTTGTTCGACAATGGCCACCATTTCGGGATTGACTTCGGCACCCCTGATCTTCGAGGCTCCTGCTGCAAGACCGGCAATCACGTCTGGACCACCCCCCAGACCAATGATCAGCACCGAGGGCTGTTCATTGATCCAATAAGGCACCCCAAAGATTGTCTGATCAATAATATCGTTCATGTCTTGCTGGTTCTGCAAATTGAGCAGTAACGTTGGAGCACCACCATCGTGGGTAACCAGCTTATAGGGCACTTCGAGAGCAGGTGAAAGCAAATCGCCAGGGATTGAAAATACATCGACCCGCGCTAATGGGCTCCAGCCCTGATACTCCCATTCGGCCCCGTCTCCAAGCTCAAGCATCAACTTGAGTTCCTTTGGAGAAATCGATGTGATTCCTTTTGGAATCCGGTTGCTAATCCCAAAAAGAATAATAGTGACAAGAAGCAATATTCCAACCAACAGCCGCCTTTCTGAAGGAGAAAATATCCAGGCAGCCAGGAGTCCAGCCGCTGCGATCATCAAACCGACTTGAATCCCGTTGAAATAGAATAACCCCAGCAGAACCAGCCCAGCCGAAGCACCTGCGCCTAACAAATCAGCGAAATATAAAATCGGCAACCTGGTTCCGGGCAAGGAGAATGTTGTTGACAGCGCAAAACCACCAAAGAACATCGGCAAGGCCAGGATCAAAGGCAGAAAGATTGCTATCGTGGGCATTTGCCCAGCAAACCACAGGATTGGAATTGATAGTAGAACTGAAATTGAGAACCCGATGCTGCTCAGACCAGCACTACGTGCTTCAAAGTTTTCCCTTTTTCTTAGGCTGAGGAAACCGCCGCTGGCACCTAACCCCAGCATGGCGATGCTAATCACCAGATAGGCGGCTACGGGGAATAGCAATATCGATATAAACCTGATATACAGCATCTCCAGCGCTAACAGGCTTCCAGAAATGAAAAACACGCCCCAGGCACTGCGAAAGTTTTGGTTGTCAGATTGAATTTTATTCAAATCTTTTACCTCATTTACGTCCGAACACGACCGCAATATCATCTTTGTACAATAACTCCCAATCGTCCACAGGCAATTTGTCTACAATAGGACGAAATGGCTCAAGTAAGATCACACCAACATCCCATTCATCCAACACAACCTTCCAATCATCTTCACCTTGAACTACCTGGATCCAATCTCTAATCAGCTCATCACCGTACAGGTCCGTACGCCCATCCACAAACACTGGATACTCCGGCATACTCCACAACAAGTAGCCCCCCCAGTTATATGAATTAAACAGGTTCCCATCGGGTTTCGTATCCTTCAAAAAGGATACTGCTGCCATAGGCAAGGTTTCTGCAAAATGCTCTTCATTTATATTTTTAGGGATAACCAGACTGGATTTTAAGATTACGGCCAGGGTCAATATCCCCAGAATGGTCCAGTTTAATCTGGATTGCCAACGAGTCGTTCTTTCGAGGGCTTGAGTTGATCTTCGGAACCCTAAGCGTTTTCTTGCCTCCTCGAGAAATGGCGCCGCATGCTTGGTCAGCACCATCGGAGTTACCAGAGCAAATAAAGCAATATTGCGTCCCGCTGTGAGACTCAGCGTAGTGAACCCGGCCAATAACAAAAAGTCGACCATCGAGATACGTTTCTTGGATACTCCCAAGACTCCCAAAGTTATCAGTAACAATCCCAAGAAAGGCAGCACTTCCCTATTATGGAAATTGGGAGATTGCCACTCTTGAATAAATTGTCTCAAAACATCAATTCTTACTGTTTTGAAGGGGTAGAGCAGCACCACCGGACCAGAGGGGTTTACGCAGACAGCGAGAGTCATTAAAACACCAATGAAAAGCAGCGTCTTTAGCTGCTTGCTACAGACGGACGGCCACGGCCCTTCGTCTACCATCTGCCGTCGGTTTTCGAGCCAATTCATAAACCAACTAAATAATGAACTAGCAAAATACACCCCCCACAAAATAAACCCCACCGCAAAGCCACCATGCCCATTCGCCCAAACAACCATCAGCAATGGCAATAACCACAACTTGTTTGCCATGATGATTGAAATCATCATGTGACGACTACCATCGTCACCACGAACATTTCTTTCCGATGGTTTTGATGTCTTTTCATCATGGCTATGCGCAAATTGATTGTTTCGCGCCTCTTCCAGAATCCACAAAAATATGCTGGCCAACAAAAAGGTCAACATATTAGGTCTGGCGGCCCAAAAGACGCCAGATGTTGCAGCTGCCACGATGATCACAAAAGCACGTAAGAACTCCCCACCCGCGAGAGTCTTCCAAACAAACCAAAAGGTCAACGTGACCATCGCCGCGGTCAACATATTCAGGCCACCCGGGCCGAAGGCCCGGAAAATTAAATACATGGGAGCTTCCACGAGCCAGCCGGGGTAATGCCACGTCTCCCCAAAGCGCGTGTACGAGAAGGGGTCCTGTTGTAGCACAGACCGATTCTCGACAATCCATTTACCAGCGCGCAAATGCCACCAGCTATCCGTATCTACCGAGATGCGCATGGCCATGGCGAAAACCCCAAGAAATGTCAGCCAAAAAATTAAGCGCTTCATTGTCATGGAAGGAAACCTTTTTGGTCGTCGTCTCTTAATAGCCACCAGGCAGCCAGCGGAAAGCCCAACGCAATATAACGGGTCCACCCAACGATTCCTGGTACCACCCCAACAATCCATATCCATCCCCACAACATTAAGCGCCGCCATCCAGATAATCGGCCCAATACAGGAAAGAGCAAGATCATATTATAAGGTTGCAAATATGGAGAGGCGAGGAACGCAGCAGCGAACGATTTCCAAAAGTGACCGCCCGACATTAAAAGCAAAACAATACCAACTAAACCTATCGGCCATCCCAAAGTTGCCCAACCCATTGCTGTAGGATGGGCTATGCTTCCATCTGACATATTAAGAGAACGTTGAATCCAAAACCCCCAAATAAGGAACGACAATAATAACCAAAAAATCATTCCAAATAACCATTTTTTTCGTATCGCCAGCACCAATCCAAAAATCTGTGGGCGCAATAATAGAACTGGAATACACCAAGGTAGGGCCAGCATACTTATCAACACCAAACCATCAATTTGGCCATTCCAAAGCAAATACCAAAGCACGGGGTTCACCAAAGCCATAAGGGCGGCCTTGAGACCGTCCCAGATAACTTTTTCTGATTGCCAGGCCGCTATGGATGCGATTCCGACAAGTGTGAGACTATTGACAAATGCAAATGACCATCTCCAGTTGACTAACCGGAAAGGCTGAAATAATGGCACCATCCAAGGAGGGTACATATGCAAAACCCCCCGGTAAAATACTTGATACCAATCATGACCCAACATCGGCAACTGATATACCAAAGGCGTAAGAAGCAATCCACCAAAAATCACAAAACCAAGTTTGCGCCAGTCTGGTTGGTTTACGGATTCTTGCCATGTTTGATATATTGAACGCGCCCATGCGTTTGCAAACCCAAATTTAGTCTCTTTCAAATTGCGACACCTGTTTCAAAATTATATCTTTCATCAATGGGTAAATTACCAAAATTATGGTCGCGACGGGAACGAGCATCGTAAGGCGATATCCAAGGGGGCCAAAAATGAAGGGTGCGCTAGCTAGCAAATATACCCACCAAGGTAAGGGTAACACCAACAAAGGCAAAATAGAATATGTTGCCGCATACGGAACCGACAATAACGTTGCTGATAAGGCAACTTTGACCCTATCCATGGGCGTTTTGGGTATCAAAATTGCCAACCAGGCTAGCAATCCATAAGGAAATAAAGAGATATTGGTCGTTTGAGGAACATAATACTCTTCTTGGATGGTCAAGATGTTGCGCACCCAAGTGATCGGCCAATCCCAACCCCAAACAATCAGGGACAACACAAAGACGAGCAAAACTGTCAGCAGTGTTTCGCGTTTTGGATGCCAAATAAAGAACAGCAGCGCTAACGGGGCACCGACATGGGGTTTCACCAATATTAGGAGAATAGCAATACCCATCCATATTGGCTTCTCCGACTTGAGAGCTGCCAAACCCAGAGCAGTGCCAAATAAGACAAAGCCATCTAATTGCCCAAACCACAACATCCAAAACGCTGGAAAAGAAATCAGCAGCAAATAGCGATTGCCACCTGCCAGATTGCTGCCAACCCAAAACAAGCCCAAATTTAAGAATAAAAATACCAGATAGCTGATGGGCAGCGGCAGCAGCGCAATGGGCTTGATAATGAAATAAATCCACAGCGGGTTGAGAAGAGTGCCATCGGTGATTTGCTGGGCCTGTGGGTAATAGAAGAAGATCCAGTCGAATCCACTGATGCCCTTATCGAAGTTAATCACACAACCAACAACAATCCCAATTCCCAAAACCCACCAGATAACCGGGAATAGTTTTCCTGCTTTCAAGGATTGAAATTTCTCTCTTATTTTTCCGCCCATAATGCTAACCAAAAAATGAATCACCGCCGAGGCGCTGAGTTCGCGAAGCTTGATTATGAATGAGAATATTTATTAAACAATCTGAATGCATAATCCGTTAGAAATATCTGAAATACAAGGTTTTATGGGAATCGCCAATCATTTCAATAAGAAGACATTCAATACCAGAACTAAGGGCATATAACGCAAGATCTTATTATATCGATAGCGACTCACGAACAAGATCAGAGCCAAAACAAGGCCGCAAGAAAAGCGCAATAAACCACCCGGCTCACGAAAGGTAGAAAATGGCAGGAAAACGATGACAAGAGCATTCAAGGCAAAGCCCAGATCAATTAGTTCGATCTCCCCCCGCCAAACTTTTTTGCCCACTACCCACAACCCCCAAAAGACGGGCAGCAGCAAAAAGGGGCCAAACACCACAAGGCTGGCCAGTAACAATTTGGGACTATATGCACCGATGCGGAAGAGGCCCATGAGCGGGATCCACTCGAAAGGAGTTGCCATATCCCCTCCCGAACCGAGCCCCAAAGCCCCAAAAGTTCTCCACAGCCAGAATTGGAATAATCCATAAGGCAGCAGAGTGATCAACCCCAAACCAAACGCGCTCCGCCATTGGCGACGCCAGAGGTAAATCAGACCTTGCGCGGCCACAAATATTATTGTTACTTCTTTGGCGAACATGGCCAGGCCATACAGCACCCAGGCAAGACCATGTTTCTCTTTCAAATTAGCCAACAACGCCGCAACGATCAAGCCGTACGCCAGGGGTTCAGGCAAATCTAGGCGCACGGCCAAGATGAAACCCGTCCACAGCCCATAAACCAAAGCATACCAGGGATTGGTGCCCCATCGTTTCAAGAGCGACGCCAGACCCCATGTGCCAAAAGATTGAGCGATTATCCCAACGGCTGCCAACATCCATGGCAAGATCTGAAGATTTCCGAAACTGAGCAGCCGAGAAAGCAACGGCATCAAAATGCGCTGATAGCGATAGGCCGGCACGTCAAGATGTGCAGAAACATTATCCGGTTGCAAATCCCTGGCGATGTAATAGACAAATTGGCCATCGTAGCCGGCAGTGCCTTCTGGGTCATTGAGGCTGAAGCGGGTGCCCAGGCGTGCTAATGCAAGCGGATCACCTTCGGCGCCGAGAATCACCAGGGCAACAACCAGGCCGAGAATCAAAAATGTGATCAGCGCAGGCGCCCAGGTTTTATCCTTCAACTTCATCTTTTATCTTACCCCATCCTGAACAATCGATACCTTTCAGATCACCATCAAAACCCATTTCATCAGGTCGCACATCCCGGGACATGTCATAGAAGATCTGATAGTCGCCGATCTTTTTCTGCGCGTAGGTCACATCGAAACTGATGAAGTATTCTCGCAGGCAGCCATTCAAATCAGGGTGATTGGTAGTGATATAAGCGATTCGATCACTGCTCTCAACCAATTGACGATAGGGTTCATAGCGATCGTCACGAAACGTGTAGCGAAAATCTTCATGATAAGGTAAGCGCGGTAGAAAGATCAATTCTTCGTCTGATTGAAATGCCAACGGATATGCAACCCAATAATTGGTGTAACCATACTGGATTTCTTGCCCTTCAAGAAAATCGATCAACTCATCCATATAACTATGATCAACTTGCGCAACCTGATCGAACTGCGTAGTAATCCCCGGCGGGAAATTCGTCGCGCTTTGGATCGTACCCCAAAAGTTGAACGCAAGAATAACCACTGCAATGCTCCAAACCCAACGGCCATATTGCTTTACTCCCTGGAAGGTCATCTCCGCAGCGAACAGGGACAAAGGTATCGCGAGAGATAAGAAATAGCGACCGGATGGATCTCCTCCAAATGGGGTGAAGATAAATCCCAGAGCCAGAACCCCCATAACGCCAAGCAGCAACCCAGATCCTCTGCGATTCGATCGTCCTTCGCCGAGGCGAGTGAAAGCATGCACGACTGCACCAGTCCAAAAAGTCAAAGCAATAGGAAGCAAAGGCATGGCCAACCAGCGGATCTCCCAAGAAGGGCGCAGTCCAAAGATCACCGTGCCGCCAAAAAGGAAGAAGGTCCAGAAATGGTTCCAAACCTGAATCATCCAATTGGCTTGATCGACGCCGGCAATCGCACCCCCTCTCAATTCCCACAGCAATTGGCCGAAACCATATTGAAGAGCATGCGCCCACCACGGCATAGAGCCAACCAAAACCCCCAGAAGGATCAAAGAGATTACCTGCCAGGTTCGAGCTGTGCGCAGTATTTCGACAAATTTCTTACCGCGTCCTAAATAATACAGTATCGCGATCCCCACAGGGATGCTGTAAACCAGGCTCAGGCCAAAGGCCCATACGCCCAGACCAACCATGAAGCCTAAAACAATCCAGTGCCAGCCTGGGATGGGTCGATCATCCCGCAGCGCCTTAATGAGCCATAAGCCTTTCAAAAGGATCAAATTCCCCAACAGCAAAGCCTCGCCATAGCCCCCCAGGGAAACGGTTGTGTACAGAGTGACAACTACGGGTGGGATCGCCAGGAACCATGCAGCTAAAATCCCCACACGTTTGGAGCCCAGGGCAACTGCTCCTAGTTTGACGGTGGTCAACAATACGCCCACAAAAAGCAACCCTTGGACGAGTCGGATTACCCATACGGATTCGTCAAAAAGCCAAAATCCCCCGGCTACCAACCAGGCATCCAGGCTACCCATATAGGCCTGCCCATAGAAGAAGACCGGGCGCTCACCACTTAATATATGCCGCGCCATCAAAGCGACCACAGCCTCGTCGCTGTTAAAGGGGACAGCTTCAATCAGCAGCAGCCACACCTTCAACGCAACCGAGACGATCACCGCGCCGACGATGGCCATAATGCTCATATATTTGCGACTTGCCTGTTGATATCTTTCGAGCATATAATTCAATCACGGGGTCGCCAGCCAACCGCGTTGGCGGCTAACACTGATTTCATTAGCGTTTTTTTACATAAATGCCCAACGCGGTTGGGCAACTACCCAGGTTTACGAACACGACAAGAATTTTTAGGTAATCTGATATCGTCTGCATTGTACACCATTTTCTATGCGTATTTCACGTGAGCAAAATATAAAAATTCAGGAGAGGACGTTCCTTGTTCTCGGCCTGGTTATTGCCCTTCTTTTTGGAACATTCGTACGGTTTGTACATGTGCTGACGATTGAATACCCACTCAATGATGGGGGTTTCTTCTTAGCCTTGATCCAGGATCTTCGCAAGAGCGACACGATTTTGCCCGCCTTCACAAGCTATAACCTAAATGACATTCCCTTCGCATACCCACCTCTGGCTATTTTCATCACAGATTTCATATCGAGACTCTTTGGCGTTTCAGTTCTCGATCTCATCCGACTATTCCCCCCTTTCATAAGCTGTTTGACCATCCCGGCCTTTTACGCACTGGCACGCAGGCTGCTGCCCTCGCCAATTCAGGGTATATCAGCTACCATCGCTTTCGCGCTTTTGCCCACAGCTTTTGACTGGCTGATCGTCGGGGCAGGCTTGACGCGCTCCCTTGGTTATCTCTTCGCCATTCTGACCCTCATCCAACTACACTCCCTCTACACAACGGATCGCAAACGGCATATATTTTGGGCAATCCTATTTTCCAGCCTGACAATCCTGAGTCACCCAGGAACAGCCTGGTTTGCTTTTTATAGTGGTGGGGTATTGTTTGTGTATTTCATAACCAAAAATGAACAAGTAAAGACAAAAATGACGCCCCCCCAGCCCCCCGATGCCGGGGGGAGTAATCAGATGCCCCCCCAGGTTGGAGGGTTAGGGGGACAACGTCGAATCAACTTCATCAGATCCATCCTCGTCGCCCTGGGAACAGCACTCCTGACTTCACCATGGTGGCGCACGCTGATCCAGCGGCACGGGGTAAGAGTTTTTCTCTATCCCTATCAAACTGAATCATTCTCGATTTCAGCGTTGGTCACCCCGCTTTCTTTGCTGTTCACCAATGAACCCCTGGTCGATATACTGGCTGTGATCGGTTTCTTGGGTTTTCTGAATTGCCTGCGTGAGCGAAAATTTCTGCTTCCCATCTGGCTGGCCGCAGTATTCATATTCGATCCCAGGTTGAGCGCAGTCTACGCGACAATCCCCATGGCTTTGCTCGTAGGGATTGGTCTGGAAAAGGCAATCCTCCCTCTGGTGAATCCACGCGGATCGACGAACGGATTTGGAGGAAAGCTTTCCAAAGCGACAGTTGGATTCTTGCTGCTTTATGCACTTATCTCTGCGTATCTCGCACCTCAATATAACAGCCTCTCTAAAGCACAAGTAGACTCGCTGGAATGGATCAGCAATCACACCCCCGAGAATTCAACATTTCTCATCCTCACTGGAAACGAGGGCTATGGGGATGATTACACCAGCGAGTGGTTCCCCGCATTCAGCCAGCGGCGCAGCCTGACAACACCTCAGGGACACGAATGGCTGCCAGACAAAGAATTCTCTCGCCGGGTTAGCCTGCATGCTGAACTGCAAAAATATATCAGCACAGATGCAACCAACCTGGAGAGCTGGGCGCAGGACAATCATCTCACCTTTTCGCACATTCTGATTGCCAAGAAAGCCCTGCGAGAAAACGGAATTCCTATTAGCCTTATTCAAGAAACATTGAACCATCTGGACACTTATGAAATAATATTTGAAAATGACGATTCATTAGTAATTGAGCACAAAGTCGCCCGGAAATGAATTTCCGGGCTAAGCAACAGCGCCGCACGCCATAGGCGTGCCATTGGCAAATATAAAAACCCTGCGCGAAAATATGCATAGGTCTGCGTCAAAAAAATGAAACCACAATTACGGTCTCTCTTTATCCCATGCCTTATATTCATCCTTGCTCTCACCGCTCGGCTGATCCCCGGCCCGCGCACGGTCGACGATTCCTTCATCACCTATCGGTATGCTCGCAATATCCTTTCCGGAGAAGGCTTCGTCTACAACCCTGGCGAGCAGGTACTGGGCACAACAACACCGCTCTATACATTGACCATGGTCGCTCTCGGTGCGCTGACGGGTGGAACTGAAGCCAACTTTCCCATGCTCGCGCTGCTCTTCAACGCTTTGGCTGATGCGCTTACCGCGCTACTGCTCTGGAAATTGGGCGTAAAACTTGGCTACAAATTTGCCGGCGCAGCTGCCGCATTGGTTTGGGCTGTGGCGCCGTTCAGCGTAACCTTTGCCATCGGTGGCCTGGAAACTAGCCTGTACATATTGCTGCTCACCGCGGCAGTTTACACACATACAAATAACCATCACAAGCGTACTGCCTTGCTCGCTGCACTTGGCCTGCTCACCCGCCCAGACGCATTACTCCTACTCGCCCCGCTGGGGCTTGTGCGCATTATTCAAACAGTCAGCAACCAGCGGTCAGCGGACAGCGAAAAAATCTCCCTTGGTGAAATAATTTCATTTTGCACTCCAACGGCAGCTTGGTTTGGATTTGCCGCGTACTACTTCGGCAGCCCTATCCCGCATTCCATCCTGGCAAAATCCCTGGCCTATCGATTACCTCAAACCGCCGCGCTGGTACGCCTACTACAGCACTATACTACCCCCTTCCTTGGTCACCTGACCTTCGGCATCTCCTGGATCGGCATCGGCCTGATCATCTATCCCTTCTTTTTTGTTATCGGAACGCGCGCAGCGCTGAAAGAAAACAAGCGGCTTTGGCCCTGGGTTGTTTATCCGTGGCTCTATTTCGTCGTCTTTGCCATCGCCAACCCGCTCATTTTCCGTTGGTACCTGACACCCCCATTGCCCGCGTATATTTTCTTCATTCTGATTGGTCTGGAGCATTTCATTAGAAATATCACCTCGAAGAGGGGCGAGCACACCGGGGCTCAGGGTTGGCGCGTACGACTTGGCACAGCCCTACTCCCGTTGGTGATCCTGCTCCCCCTGGCGCTAACCCTCAGAGGTTGGACTCTGAATCCCGATCATGGCCTAACGAGGCCTGCCCCTAAGATGGCCTGGTACAAATTAGAACTGCTTTATCATCAAGCTGCGGAGATCCTATCCGACGAAATCGGCGATGCACCAGAACCACTTCCCGTATTAGCCGCAGGGGATGTCGGGGT
>JADHTJ010000152.1 GCA_016785015.1 Anaerolineales bacterium | reverse complement strand
AGAAGGCTGAACACCGCAGAGTCGCAGAGAACGCGGAGATTCTCGCATTTTACAGGAGAAAAACTCTGCGAACTCCGCGTCTCAGCGGTGAAAGTTGCATCAGAATTGTGTTCAATCTACCCTTGACCATTACAGAATTTCACGGAAAAACACGGATGTTTTTATGAATCTTTACAAAAAATCCGTGAAATCTGTATTAGTCATAAGGATGGTAAACAGTATTGTCATTCTGAGCGCAGCGAAGAATCCCTGCGGCGTTCGATACATTTAATCCGCGCAGGCATGAATTCTCGCACAGTATCAGAGATTCCCTTCGACACTTCCTTCGGTCGCAGGGCAGGCTTCGTCGCTTCAGCCGCTTTGCTTCCTGCGCTCCTCAGAATGACACAGTAAGGTGTGCGCCAACCTTCTGACCACTACAAAAAATCCGTGAAATCCGTGTCCCAGAAAGTTTTTTTTCTCAAACTGTCAGATGGCTAGACCAAAAATAATCACAGGAAATGATATGACCAATACTGTTATTCAAGAATCCATGCCCACCACTAAAACGCAGGACTTAGGAAACTACCTTTTTACAACACTCAGGGATGTCGGAGTTCAACATTGTTTTGGAATTCCCGGTGATTATGTGCTGACATTGTTCAAAACGCTGGAAGAAACCCCAGGAATTCAGGCAGTCGTTGGAACCCATGAGCCCTGTTCCGCCTTCAGCGCTGATGCCTATGCTCGATCCAAGGGATTGGGCGTGTTGCTGCTAACCTATGGTGTGGGTGGGTTCAATGTTATGAATGGGGTCGCTTGCGCTTATGCCGAATCTTCACCACTGCTGGTGATTAGTGGTGGACCGCCTGTACAAGATCAGAATGGGCAAAATCCGTTTGCGCCCCAGGCGCATCATGTTGTAAAACTCGGCACTTCGCAATTGGATGCCTTTGAGCAGATTACTGATTTGACACTGCGTATTGACGATCCGGCAACGGCTGCTGAACGAATACGAAAAGCCATCGATCATACGATGCGAGTGAAGCGTCCGGTTTATTTAGAGATCCCCACAGACTTGATGAGCGCGCAGATTTTAATCCCTGAACAGATAACCCAGCAAGCCCTGCGTAACTCGAAATCTTTGGATAAGGCAGTTGAACTATTTCGCAATCGTATCACCGATTCCAGAACCCCAGTGATCATCGCCGGGGTTGAGGTTGGCAGATTTAAACTTCAAGATCAGATCCGTCAGTTGGGGTCGGAATTGAAAATCCCCATTGTGACCAGCGTGCTCGGGAAAGGCTTATTCGATGAGACTGAAGTGGGTATCTATGGCATGTATGGGGGTATCATCAGTCAATCGGCCGAGGTGCGCCAGATGGTCGAAAGCGCCGACCTGGTCTTAATGATTGGGATGAAAATTACCGATGTCAATTGCGGTGCATTTACTGCGAATCTACGGCAGGATCAAATTTTGATCGCAAAGTCAGATTGGATTGGGGATGGTTATTTGCAGTTTTCAGAAATTATCCCTTTCGACCAATTCATCAATAAATTGGTCAATCATCTTCCTTTTGCGGATCAACCCCGTGATTTGCCTGTAGCTGTTGGTATGAGCTATCCCTACCAAAATACGCAAATGGATCGCTACCTGGATGTGTTGAATGAATTTCTTACAGCAGAGCATGTTGTGGTCGCTGATACCGGAGATTCTTGTTACGGTTCTCTCCTGCTAACCACGCAGCGAGAGAATGGATACCTGGCGCCGACTTTTTACAACTCGATGGGCTTTGCTGTGCCTGCTGCGCTGGGTGTTCAACTTGCCGATCCAAGATGTCGTCCTGTAGTATTGGTTGGTGATGGCGCATTCCAAATGACAGGCGTGGAATTTTCGAACCTCGTGGCGTGGAAATCGAATGCCGTGGTAATCTTGTTCAACAATAACGGATTTGGAATGCAGCGAATTTTTGTCGACGGAACGTTCAATGATATTGCCCGCTGGGATTACACAAAAATTGTGGAATTGGTGGGTGGTGGCCAGTCCCGACGAGTGTCTGCCCCTGAAGAGTTCCGCAGCACCCTAAAAGAAGTTGAGCAAATCTCTGATGTTCCTACGATTATTGAGGTCGATGTTGAGCAGGGAGACATTTCTACCGGACTCAATTTGATTGGTGATGCTTTCCTGAGAGAAAAGAGAGGTATCTGCCCGATGAGCGTGGATGAAACACCTTGTGATTATCAAAATCACTGCGCCTTTTGTCGGGCCGTGATTTGGAAATAGGGATTGAGTATGATGAAAGCTGAGTATAAAGAAATCTGGTTTCTCGATGGAAAGGAAATCAAAGGAGATCAAAAAACCATCCAATTACCCTTTGGAAGAGCCAGCGCTCGCGCTTTGATCGTGAGGCGCGGTGATGGCGCCATTTTGGGGACGCTGCACCACAAGGGTGGTCAATTGGCTCCACCCGGCGGTGCTATCGATGATGGAGAGAGTTCTGCAGAAGCAGTTGCTCGGGAATTGCAGGAAGAAAATATCCAATTGGTTGGCGAAAGCGGAGATTGGGAATCTCGCATCGCGGTGAGTTACTATGGCGGCTACAAGGAATTATCCATCTGGTATATTTTTGACGTCGAGGATGCTGTCATTGGCGAATGTGACGAAAATATTCTCTCTAGGTGGGTGGGCCAGGATGAAGATGTCTGGTATCCATCCATGCGGGAATGGATCATCCTGACGTTGGGCCAACATCTTCCAGAGCTTGTTCAGAAAACCGTTGTGGTTCATTAAATGCTGATAGAATAGTACAGTCTGGTCGTTCGTTCTAAATCCTCCTCTAGAGTAGAAGATTAGATAGTCGACCAGTAGGCATACTCCCCGGGTACCCCTCTTTGCGGTAGGGAATCCGGGGAGTTTTTCTTTATTTGGATAATAATTTGATATACAATCAGAGCAATATTACATCGTCACGCCTTCAATTTATTCGTGTTCCCTTATAATAGGGGGCCTGATATGTCCATTCAAATTAGCCCTTTGAGGTTTCTTTCTTATCTGATTAGCGCATCCGCCTTGCAGTTGCCGAAATTATTTCGAAGATCTCAAAGAACAAGACAAACATCTCGGAGGCAATCAATATGAATTCATCTAGCAATGCGGCTCCACTCCTGCTGCCAGCGCCTCGGCACCTCAATCTTCAAGGATCTCAATTCATCCATCCTGATTCGGGCGTCATCCTGATCAACGCGCCTGAACCGCAAGATATTTTCTTCTCAGCGGTTTTGCTACAAGGAGGCCTCACTGATCAATGGCGGATCGCCGCGGGAGGAGGAGCAGGTGAAGGCAAGGGGATCATTGCTCTTAATTTGGTTCCAGGTGGGGTGCAGCACGAGCAGGGCTACCAATTGATCATCTCAGAAGAACGCATCGATCTGATCGCCAGCCAGCCCGTGGGGATTTTCTATGGGGTGCAGACATTGCGACAGTTGGTTGAGCTTAGTGATGGCAGCTTGCCAACAATGAACTGCCGTGACTGGCCCGATTTCCCCAACCGAGGCGTGATGCTGGATATCAGCCGCGATAAAGTTCCCACCATGTCAACGCTCTTCGAGTTGGTGGATTTGCTGGCTTCTTGGAAAGTCAATCAGTTGCAGCTCTATACCGAGCACACGTTTGCATATACAGAGCACGAGACGGTTTGGGAAGAAGCCTCGCCGATGACAGGAGAAGAAATCCTAGAATTGGATGCATACTGCCGCAAGCGTTTCGTCGAGCTGGTACCCAACCAAAATTCTTTTGGACATATGCGCCGTTGGCTGACGCACGCTGAATACGTGCACCTGGCGGAGTGCCCGGATGGATTTGTCACACTTTGGGGAGAGGTGCATGATGAGCCTTTCAGTCTGGACCCAACTAATCCTGAAAGTTTGAACTTGGTGAGCGGCCTTTACGATGAGTTGCTGCCGCACTTCAGCAGCAGGCAGATCAACATTGGGTGTGATGAAACATTTGAACTCGGCCAGGGGAAGAACGAAGAGCTTGTCGAGCGGGTTGGCGGGGGACGTGTGTATTTGGATTTCCTGCTCAAGATTTATGCCGATCTGAAATCCCGAGGCCATACGCTCCAATTTTGGGGCGATATCCTCATGAATCACCCGGAGTTGGTACCCGAACTCCCCAGGGATTTGATTGCCCTCGAGTGGGGCTACGAAGCCAGCCATCCCTTTGACGCGCACTGCGCGATTTTTGCTGCCTCGTGTGTGCCATTCTATGTTTGCCCAGGGACGTCCTCGTGGAACACACTTGCAGGTCGCACCGATAATGCTCTGGAGAATCTACGCAGCGCCGCGGAGAGCGGCTTGAAGCATGGCGCGGTTGGTTATCTCAACACCGATTGGGGAGATAGCGGCCATTGGCAGCCATTGCCGGTCAGTTTTCTTGGATTTGGTTACGGGGCGGGGGTCTCTTGGGCCTATGAAGCCAACCGCGATATTGATATCGTTAGCGCGGCTAGTAAATTTGCTTTTGGTGATGAATCGAATGTCATGGGTAAGTTGGCCTACGAGCTTGGGAATCTCTATCTTGAGAGTGAGCTGCAGCCCCCAAATAATTCAATCTTGTTCCGGATATTGCAATCTGCCCCAGAAGATTTAGCCATCCACGCCAATGAAGCAGATTTGCGCGTTACAGAGTGTAGAAACATATTGGAACACATTGCTGAGATCATGGAGCCTTTGTCGGAATCTGCCATTCAACGTGAAGATGCAGATCTGATCTTGGCTGAATTTACTTGGCTCGCCGATATGCTGCGTCACTCCTGTGGGCGATTGATGTGGGCCTTAGAGCTTGCTCGAGGAGAAGAAGACCCGAGTTTAGTAGAGGAGCTTGTTGCAGACGCTGACGATCTGATGGCGCGGTTCAAGAGTATTTGGCATGCTCGCAATCGGCCGGGTGGGTTCAAAGATAGTTTAGCTCGCATGGAGCAGATGCGAAGTCATTATTCGTGATGGACATTAAATAGGAGGACTTTATGATCAATCAAATCTTACTTTACCTGGCGGCATTCTTTACCACTTTGTGGGGTGTGGCTCATTTGTTTCCCACAAAGGGAGTGGTGGCAGGCTTTGGCGGTATCTCTGAGGACAACCGCAATATCATCACGATGGAGTGGATAGTCGAGGGTGTTGCGCTGATCTTCATCGGTGTCTTGGTTGCTGTTATAACTATGATCGACCCGCTGAATTATGTGTCGATCACTGTCTATCGACTTTCGGCTGGTGTGTTGGTCATCTTGGCCATAATTTCTTTGTTGACAGGCTTCAAAGTCAACTTCTTGCCTTTCAAGCTTTGTCCGCTGATTTTCACTCTTTCAGCCGTATTGCTTTGGTTGGGCGTTTATCTCTAGATTAAAAACTACCCTATTGGTGAGTCAGCTGTGATTGTCGTATCTAGCCGTGATTTCCAAATCACGCACCAACACGTTCACTCAACGCGCTTTTGAGCGGATACATCGGTAACAAAAATACTAGCTACCTGACAGTTTCTATTTTGTACACGGATTTCACGGAAAAACACGGATGTTTTTATGAATCTTTACAAAAAATCCGTGAAATCTGTATTAGTCAGAAGGATGGTAAACAGTATTGTCATTCTGAGCGCAGCGAAGAATCCCTGCGGCGTTCGATACATTTAATCCGCGCAGGCATGAATTCTCGCACAGTATCAGAGATTCCCTTCGACAGGCTCAGGGCAGGCTTCGTCGCTTCAGCCGCTTTGCTTCCTGTGCTCCTCAGAATGACACAGTAAGGTGTGCGCCATCCTTCTGACCACTACAAAAAATCCGTGAAATCCGTGTAAATCCGTGTCCCAGAAAGTTTTTTTCTCAAACTGTCAGGTGGCTAGACAAAAATATCAATAAATGTGACACGAGATACACCACTAGAAAGAATTTTATGTTTAGCGAAGTCAGAGAGATATTAGAGGTGAATCATGTCTGATGATATGCAATTTCTTTATACGATTCAACCCACTCGCCCAGCGATGTTGACTGAGGGTCCTACGTCCGAAGAGGATCGCATTGTCTCTGAGCATTTCAATTATCTTAAGTCATTGAATGGGCAGGGAATATTGATCCTGGCCGGCCGGACACAGAATTCAGATCCCAGCAGCTTTGGTATTGTGATCTTCAAGGCCGCATCAGAAGAAGACGCCAAACAGATCATGGAAAACGACCCCGCTGTGAGTCAGGGCGTGATGAAAGCTGAAATATATCCATATCGCGTGGCCTTAATCACCGAAGAGAGAGAAGGATTATGATGGTTCCCGATAAACTTCGTACTTGGTTTGTGGTTCATTTTGTTGTTGACATGCTTTTTGCAATCCCACTGTTCCTGGCGCCAGAATGGATGCTGACCCTTTTTGGTTGGCAAACCGTCGATCCGCTGACCAGCCGCCTGGTTGCGGCAGCGTTATTTGGCATCGGAATTGAATCCTTTTTGGGACGCAAGGCGGGTCTCGAGGCTTTCCGGGGAATGCTGAATCTCAAGCTGATCTGGTCGTTTGGAGCCGTGTTGGGAATTGGTGTCAGTTTAGCCCTGGCAGGTGGTGGGCCGTTCATGGGCTGGGTGGTGATGGCTATCTTTGTGGTTTTCTTCTTTTTGTGGTTGTACTACCGCGTAAAATTACATCGATGACCTTCCTGATTTTTCTCTCCGAAGCTGTCCTGATCTCACTCTCTGGTGTGATGGCGCCGGGACCAATTACTGCGGTTGCTGTGGGGAAAGGCAATCAATCTCCACATGCTGGGGCACTGGTTGCCATCGGCCACGGCCTCGTCGAATTCCCGCTGATGGCAGCAGTTTTCTTTGGGGTGGGAAGCTTGTTGGATGCGCCCTATCTTCAAGCTGGGATTGGTATTGCTGGCGGGTTGTTCATTCTTTGGATGGGAATTAGCATGCTGCGCAGTATTCGTGTAGATTTTAGCGTTGATGAGTACAGCAAAGACACGCGCTCTCCGATTTTGGCTGGGATTCTGTTTAGTGTGGGCAATCCATATTTTTTGGTGTGGTGGTTGACAGTGGGTGCGGCCTTGATCTTGCGCTCTGTGGAATTTGGCGTATGGGGATTCCTCGCTTTTGGCATGGGTCATTGGTTGTGCGACCTGCTTTGGGATTGGTTCTTATCCGCAATTTCTTTCAAGGGCGGGCAATTCTTCGGTAACAGATTCCAACAAACTGTCTTCGCACTTAGCGGTGTGATGTTGCTATTCTTTGGAGGGCGGTTGATGTACGATGCGATCAGTGGAATTTTCGCATAGCCAATATAAATTGGTTATTCAAAATATTTAAACGACAATGTTCTTCAAACGGTTCTATGGGAATTGCCGTGAGAGACCTCACATTTGGGGGTAGGGGGCGTGTGCCGCACGCCCCCTACCCCCAAATGTGGCCTCTTACCACGGCGAATCCTAGAGATCCCTTCAAACATGACGCTCGGATTTTTTTGAATTCTGCTATAATACAATAAGCTATTCTACCAAGGGCATGGAGGTCTGAAATGGATGAGCGCAGAACCCTGAAACGTCAACACATCATGTTTTATTCGCGCGTCTTCGATCGCCAAACGGGCGCGTTCATGGGCTATCTTGGCAATCTGACTGAGAATGGTGCTATGATCATTAGCGAGGAAGACTTAGAGACAGATAAAGTCTTTAATTTGCGCATAGACCTTCCAGAAGATATCTACGGAAAACCGGTCTTGAACTTGAGTGCGCGCAGCGTTTGGTGCAAGCGTGACATTGACCCTAATTTCTTTAATATTGGATTTTCTTTGAAGGAAATTTCCGAAGACGACCAGGAACTCATTGTGCAAATTGTAGCCGATTACGGCCTCCAGGGTTTTGAGAGTGGAGATTGAGAGAATTCGAGATTTGAAAGAAAAAACGCTCCGATCAGATAGCTGGTCGGAGCGTTGTGATTCTGCTGGAAAAGAGGCATTGGTTAGTAATTTTCCCGCAGTGAAGGGGAAGCCACCCGGTGTAAACCTCTTGAAATCAGGTAGAAACCCAGGGCAAATAGGGAAAAACAAGCCGCAGCAGGGATTAGCATATGCCAGGGCGGACCATGTGCCCCCGAAATATCTCCATAGATGAAGGCATCATAGATGATCGTGCCCCAATTGTTGACCGTGCGCGTGATCCCAAAGAAGGAAATAAAACCATCGGCAACCACAGCCCCGGTGACGGCGATCATCATTTGCAGCGCGGCTAGCGGCATCACCGAGGGGATCAGATGCTTGGAGATGATATGCCAGGGTCTTCCCCCTGCAATATGGGCAGCTTCCATAAAGGGTTTGGCGGCCACCTGAATTGCCTGAGCGCGCATGACGATTGTGGTCGCGCCAGCGCCGGTAACAACGCCATAGAATAGGCCTAATTGCACTGGTCCTAGGTCGCGGAAGCGCGCCCCAATGATAACCATGATGATTGGGGCTGGGAAAAGCAAGAAAACATCCGCCATATTGGTAATGATGAGATCGACTTTGCCCTGAAAATATGCCGCCGTCACGCTGAGCAACGTGCCTACGAACGCTGTTGATAATGCCGCGGTGATGCCGACAGTGAAAGTCGGCGTAGTAGCAGCCAGGATCATACTCAACACATCGCGGCCCAGCGAGTCTGTCCCCAAAATATGGCCTGGGATGGGGGGAGATGGGTTGGGGAAAACCATCAAATCAAAGCCCGTCGCCGGATCGTAGATGCCTCTTGGCCAGACCGTCTTCATCAATATCGGGTGTGCAATAGCCATCAGCGAGAATAAGACAATCAAGATCAGACCCATAATTGCCAGTGGACTTTGAGCGAAGATGCGCCAGTTCATCTTGGTGCGGCGCCAAGAAATAATTGAGCGGATTTTTATTTGCTGCCAGAACCCAAAACGGTTGGCAGGTGTAAGAAACTCATAGGACTGTGCTATTGTTTCCGGTTTTGCTAACAGCGAAGATTTTCGAGCAGGGGGTTTTAGTGGACTGGTGTCCTCACCAATGTTCGCAGCCACGCTTTGTAGCAAACCCCCACTCGTGGAAGCCTGCGTAGTTTGTAGAAGATTCTCAGATTGAGATGTAGACACCCCCGCAGTCTGTAAGAGATTGCCAGTGGGGGACGCCTGTGTGGAAAATGCGGATTGCTCTGGTTGTTTGGCGGGTTCCTGAGCTGGAACCGGTGGAGGAACTGGCTCAGGTAATTTAACCGGTGGGGGCGCAAACTTATCTAACCGAGTTTTGACATGAACATTTTGTGGATTGATTTGCAGGGCGCGCTCTAATACGTATACCTGTTGCCCTTTGTCTTCGAGGGCATAACTCATGATATGCCAGGCGTGCTCGTTATCGGGGAAAGACTGGACGAACTTAGCCAGTAGTACACGAGCCTGAATTTTTTTGCCAGCCCGGATTAACTCGGTCGCCTGTTTCAGTGCGGGAATTGTTGTGGGATCCATGATATTTTAGTTGGAAGGCATTCGCTTCTCGCCGTAGCGAATACGAGGATCGAGATAGGCGGTGATGATATCGAGCATCAATCTGGCAACCAGAGAAAGCACGCCCACAATCAGCAGTGTGGCCATTACTAAAGGGATATCTTGCCAATAGAGTGCATTCCACATCTTGGTTCCCATACCAGGCCAATCCGTTGAGCTTTCGATTATTACTACGCCCGTGATCAAGTAGGGCAAAGAAATCACCAATCGGCTGATCACAGGGAGCAAGGCATTGCGCGCGGCGTGCCGTTCAAGCACAACAGAATCTGGTAGACCTTTGGCCTTGGCGGTGATGATATATTCTGACTTCATCACATCGTCCATGCTGGCTTGCATAATCATCATGGTTTCCCCAAAGGTGAGCAAGATGTAGGTTACCAAGGGTATCCAGGCGATCTGCATAATATCGAATGCCAGCAATTCCATATCCAAGAGATACCAGATGCCGACTGTGCTGGCAAAAATCAAGATCAAATAAATAATCCCTGGCGTTGACCGTTTTGTAAATTCGTCGATCAAATTTTTTACTAAATAGAAGCAGAGTGCAAAGCCAATCAATATGGCGATCATGCGGAAGGCGATCACGCTGGGATGTACTTCAATATCTGCCCATAACAGCCGATCCAGACCAATGAAGGCTAACTGACCCAACCCTCCAACTTCTCCCATCACCACAAAGCCAGCACCCTTGGTGAAGAGGTAAGTAAACAGCCAGGTTAGCCATGGGGGAAAGGATGTGTACAGCGTTAACCCGCCCAGTGTGGCTGCCCGGGAAAGAAAAGCTGATCCCTGCCAGGCTGTGCGTTTGCCGAGCCATAATCCTAATAGGAACGCAATGATTGTCCCTGTGACGAATACGAGTAGTGTTGCCGGGACAACCAATTTGAGTGTCTCCATGATGGGTTCGCCGTGTAAAGAATTGCCCAAGTCAAGAGTCACAATTTGCTTAATCCAATTTAGGTAGCGTTGCCAAATGGGTAGGTCTAACCCCAGTTGAGCGCGTAGGCGGACACGACAATCGGCATTACAGAACAAAGAATATTGATCTATAAAATCCCCCGGCATCATGATCTGAATGAAAAAGAACATGAAACTGATGAAGATGAAAAGTTTAACAATGCTAAGAAGGGTTTGCTGAATGAGGTAACGGGACATAAAAACTTCCCTCTAATGTAGTTGAGATGGCGGTGGTGTGTAAAATTCTATCACACACACTGGACGAATAGCTTGTCCTGTCAACTATTATGGCACGGTTCAGAAATAAGTTGACAGATTAGGGGAAAAGGGTTGTCAGGGGTCTCCAAAAAGGGCAATATAGATGAGCCAACATCAAAAGCCCAAATAGGAGACCCCCATGGAAAAGTATCGCGTAAGTGAGCTGGAT
>JADHTJ010000020.1 GCA_016785015.1 Anaerolineales bacterium | reverse complement strand
CTGAAGAATGCAATGCGTTTCTGCGATGTGATTGTTTTTCATGACACCTATTACCCTCCGTGTCGGAAAGGCATTCTTTCGGCATTGGTTGGCCAGGACGTTTATGTTGATCTCGACCTGATCCCAGGCGGAATGCAACCGGATGGCCTCTGGGGAGGGCTTGGTATTGTAATAACGGACTTGCCACGGATAATAGATATGCATGTGATGCTAAGATTGTCGCTTTATCCCTGGCTGCGCAAACTCTGGCTACTGGATCAGTACCGCCACCAGGTGGAGCATCTTGCCCGCGTTTTCCGCTTGAAAATTAGACAATTGATGCGGCGGGGCAAGGCCATTTCCCGGCGAGAGGATTGAACAGAGGGTACCGGATACAGAAGATGCGTTCACTTCACATCGTTTACGTTGAAATGGGCTATCCTCGTCCTGGTTGGGGTGGAGGGGCGGGAACATATGTACAGTTGGTGGGCCGCGAATTAGCCCGCCGCGGTCACAAAGTCAGTATTGTAGCTGCCTGGTACCCGGAATGTGGCCTAGTGGCTGAGGATGAGGGCCTTACCATATACCGCCCCAGGCTGAAAGGGAGCCTGCATTGGTATGCCAGCAAAATCCCCATCTTGAAAACAGGTGCGCTGGCATTTCGGGCTTTGGAGCATGGCTGGCAGTTGTACCGCTTCTTAGAGCGACTCCACCGTGAGACGCCCATAGATATCGCCGAATTTTCCGAAGGCGGCGATTTCTGGCATGCCATCTTTCCATCATTCCCCTATCTTTGCCATTTGCACGGCTCGCGCTACACATTCCTGAAACAGGCGGGAAAACCGGTCCACCGCGCGGACTGGTACCAACGCAGGTTAGGGCTTTTTTTTATCCGCCGAGCTAAATGGGTTCTTTCGCCCTCGCAGGCAATGGCAGATGTTGTGGAGGAAGAAAACGACCAACCCTTCCGCAAGAAATCTGTGATCCCTTATCCACTCGATCCCCAACTGGCAAATAATCAGCCGTCAGCGAACGGAGCAAATCATCCTGGTAAAATTGTGATGTTTGCAGCCCGGAATGACCCAGTCAAAGGGGGGGATGTGCTGCTTCAGGCGATTCCTCTAGTTCGCCAATCTATCCCCAATGTAGAATTTCGAATATTTGGGTACCAACCCAATGGCCAGGCTGTTCCCGAAGGTGTGAGCTTGTATCCGTTCTTGCCCAAAGCAGAGTTACTTGCACACTACCACCAGGCGGACCTGTGTGTGATTCCCTCGCGCTGGGACAATTCACCGAATACGGTGTACGAGGCCATGGCGGCGGGGAAGGCGGTGGTTGCTTCGAGGGTGGGGGGGATTCCGGAGTTGGTTGTGGATGGAGAGACATGTCTATTAGTCGAACCTAATGATCCTCAGGGGCTTGCGGCGGCACTGGTCAACTTGCTTTCAGACAATAGCCGCCGTCTTACGCTGGGACAAAAAGGACGAAAGTACATCCAACACCTGGGGAATCTACAGGCCAATGTAGACCAGCGCTTTGTTGTTTACCAAAAGGTTCTGGCTGAATCTATTTGATCAGTGGATACAGAAAGACGTGATTTTAGACCTTGGATGCGGAACCGATAAAGTAACCGGAGCGATTGGTTTGGAGAACGTACCCCTGCCAGGGGTTGACGTGCTCCACGATCTCCTGGATTTCCCGTACCCTTTTGGTGACGGATGCGCCAGTGAAGTTCATCTCAATCATGTGATTGAACATTTCGTGTTGGCAGATATCCAGCGAATCTTGGATGAAACATATCGTATTCTGCAGCCGGGCGGTATCACTTATATCAGTGTCCCCCATGTATATTCTGTGGCAGCCTGGGTGGACCCAACGCATAAAATGGCGTTTACCTTTGGCAGTGCCCAGTTCTTTGATGCCCATGCCGCCAAAGCCTATTACAAGGAAATAAACAGTTACTGGCGATTGGTGAACACTTCGTCCAGGGTGACATTGTTCAATTGGAAGCGCTACCGTATGCGTAAGCTGGATACGTTTCTTAGTAACGCTATCTCCCATTGGATGAATTGGCTGCTCAAACAACCTAACCCAAGTAACGCTGATTTGTTGGTAAAAATGCTTCCTTTTTATTTTGTGGAAATTCAGTGGCAATTAATTAAACCATCTTGAAATGAGTAAATTATGCATATTGCTTTTGTACACAAATCCTTCCCTCCGGAAGGAGGTTGGGGAGGAATCGGGATGTATAACTATCACATGGCATTGGCCTTGCGGGAACTGGGACATAAAGTGACTGTGCTCTCAGCACGCGTATCTGAGGATGTGCCGCCAGTGCAAGAGAAGGCTGGAATTCGGATTCTACGATTGCTGGTCAGTGATTGGTATTACTTACGGCGTTTGCCCGCGTTGGGACGTTATTTTTATCAGTTGGTTCATTTAGTATATGGCTTGCGTGTCAGTCAGGTAATCCAGAAATTGCAAAACCAGCAACCGCTGGACCTGATTGAGTTTGCTGAGATCAATGCGGAAGGCTTTTTTTCTGCACGTACATCGAGGGTTCCGATTGTTGTCCGGTGTCATACCCCCAGCTTTGTTCTCAAGCAGTATTTAGGCTGGCGTGAAACATCTTCTGATACGAGAATTGTAGAATGGTGCGAAAAAGATTTTATTCGACGGGCAGATGCGCTATCAGCGCCATCTAGGGACATGGCTCAGATAATCGCGAACGAATCTGGTGTATCTATCCATAATGTGGCGGTGATCCCCAACGCGCTGTCTTTAGAAGGATTCCCTGATCCCTTTACTCAATTGCCGGATCACTCGAACGCTCGCGCCCCCAATCACCCAATCACTATCCTCCACGTTGGACGCTTAGAAAAAGGTAAGGGTGTTACTGTACTGACTCAGGCCATTCCACACGTAATCCGTGAGGTACCGCAAGCTCGGTTTGTTTTTGTTGGTTACGATCGTTCTACTGTCAGGGGTACCTCACAACGTGCGGAGTTGGAATCCATGTTGATAGGAGAAAACGTAGATTCGCAAGTCGAATTTTTGGGTGCTTTGAATCAAACGGCTTTAATGGATTGTTATCGAAACGCAGATATTTGTGTAGTGCCCTCTCTGATCTATGAAAGTTTCTCGTACACTTGTGCGCAAGGGATGGCAGCAGGTAAGCCGGTCGTAGCCTCGCGGATTGGAGGCATTCCTGAAACGGTGGATGAAGGAGTAAGTGGATTTTTAGTGACGCCCGGAGATGAGAATGAATTAGCTGATGCGATTGTGCGTCTCGCGCGTGATCCGTCGTTGCGTGCAAAGATGGGACGGGCAGGGCGTGACAAAGTAGCTTGTGAATATAACCCGGTCAAGATAGCTTGCCTTAACCTTGAGCTTTATACACGCGCCATTTCGAGACAACAGCATTTACAGGAATAGAAACGAACTGTTATGGGAAATAACAAAGGTTTGTGGGTTAGTATCTGGAAGTCTCTTCAAGAGGGTAGTTTTACCGGCAAAGCCTTGAACTACTTGAAGCTCAGATTACCATACACTTTGTTCCATTTGCCTGAATTGGATTTCAGTGGGGAGCACCAGTTCGTTGGCGAAATAATTTATGACGATATTTGCCTGCCTCCGTATTATGGTCATCATAAAAATAATGACCTATTGCCATTTATTGCTCTGATTCAAGCGATAGATCCTCAACTCGTTATTGAACTTGGAACAGCACATGGAAATATGGCGGCAAACGTTTGTCGCCAAACAAATGCTGAAGTAGTTACAGTAAACGCCCTGCCAGAACAAATGAGCGGCGACATGACAACTTTTGCCTTACAGCGTGACGAGATAGGAAGGGTGTATCGCAAGTATGGATTCGATGGTCGGGTTACCCAAGTTTACGAAAATACACTTAGATTGGACCTGGTAAACTTTCTCTCTCCTTCGACAGCCGACCTCGCTATTATTGATGCATGTCACGACTTTGAGTATGTTGTCAACGATTTTCTGAAAGTTGAACCGTTTATTCGTCCGGGCGGCGTTGTGCTTCTTCATGATACTCAGCCATTAACCGCGGGCCATCTATCAACAAGTTATCTAGCCTGTATGAATCTAAGAAGAAGGGGATGGAACATTCATCACATTCGGGATACCTGGTGGGGAATTTGGATTTGTGGTGGGATTAGAGATAGCACAGTGCGTTGGCTCTTTAGTGAGTTACCACGGTCACCTCTCTGGAATTACTTGAGAAAAATGTATTGAAAGCTGGCGACACAATTCCCTTGCATAGCTTGTGGGGTGAACATCTCCGGTGGTTCACCGAGGGAAGGAAAATGTCTGTAAAGGATAATCTGCCGCGGATTTCTGTCATCACCCCCTCATTCAATCAAGCCCAGTATATTGATGAGACGATCCAGAGTGTAATATGGCAAGACTACCCGTGCATCGAATACATTATTATTGACGGCGGTAGCACTGATGGAAGTGTAGAAATTATTCGCAAATATGAGCAACATCTCTCATATTGGGTCAGCGAACCGGACCGGGGGCAGTCACACGCCATCAATAAAGGCATCGCACGCTGCACGGGCGAGTTGGTCACCTGGTTGAATGCAGACGACGTATACTTACCCGGTGCCTTGCATGCAGTGGGGGAGGCTTACTTAGAATGTCCCGGGAGTCTTGTCGCCGGGCCGGTGATCAATTGGTGGCAGAGCACCGGGCGGGAAAGGATTGTGTTGCAGCGACTGAAGTTAGATCAGATGGCCAAATTTTGGTCGAAAGAATGGAGTTGGCACCAGCCAGGCATATTTATTCCCCGATCCATAGTAGAAAAAGTCGGCCCACTTGCAGAAAACCTGCACTATTGCATGGATTATGAGTTGATGATGCGCGTTTTGCCAGAGTGCCCTGTGATTGGTATTGACAAATCCCTGGTGCGATTTCGAATACACGAATCATCCAAAGGCGAATCTGCTGGCTTCGATCTTTTTCTGACAGAATGGAGTATCGTTTCCAGACGATATTGGAACTTTGTGGGTTTGAAAAATGCAAATGAGCATGATGATTATATGTCGAATCGGTTGGCGCTTGTGCTTGGCCAGCGTTTACGACGATGTCAATTCAAACTTGCTTTGCGGGCGCTTACTAGCGCGGCCCGAGTTGGTTTGACAATGAAAACAATCGGTTCGTTCTGTGAACAGACAATAGGGTGGATTGGTACATGTCTATCAGGGACATAGGACTGAATGATGTTTGGGCTCTCAGTTTATACAGTACTTACGCATCAGTTGAAACCAAAACGTCGGTGAGTAAGCTAAGAGCTGTATTGAAACCACGTTTGGCCGCAGTTCTAGGTTTCGATACGCCCTGGTTTCGGCAGGTTCAACCCAAAACGCTACTCAACCAGCAAGCTGCGTAACTCCTGTTAATAGATAAAACACCATGCGCATCGCCTTTATTCATCCCTTTCTTTCTCGCTACCCACGTGGTATCGAACGCTATATACTCAATCTGGCAAATACCCTGGCGCGGCGTGAGATAGAAGTGCATCTATTGACGTGGCGCTGGCCTCAACCGATACAGATTGAGACGCTTGAATCGCAGGTACGCGTCCACCGTATGCCTACCTTGCGCTATTACGCGGCCAGTTTGGTTGTTCCGTTTTATGTTTGGAATTTGCTCACTCAGGCGTATGATTTTGTCTGGATTTTCTTTGCAGGCTACGGCGAGGCGGAAGCACTTACCCTGGCGCGCCAGCAGCGTTTCGGCATCGTGTTTCATTATCCGTATGATCAGGTGCCGCACCGTTACCACGAATTCCTGCGTTATAAACTCGCCAAGCGTGCCGCGCAGATCGTTTCGGTCAGCCAGTTCGTAGCTGATGGCGTACAAGAATTTTTTGGGCGCACAAGTCAGGTGATTCACCATGGGGTGGACTCCGAACGGTTCCAACCAGATTCTTCAGCCCGAGTTCGAATGCGCCACGAGCTAAATCTTCCCCTCAACGTCCCCGTGCTTATCACGGCAGCCGCGCTTGAAGAACGCAAGGGGGTACAGTGGGTATTGCGTGCGCTGCCGCAGGTATTGCACGACCACCCCGAAACTGTCTATCTCGTGCTAGGGGATGGGCCAAATCGCGCGGATTTGGAGAAATTGACGCGGGAATTAGGGCTTGAATCTTGTGTGCGATTTATGGGTGCACAACAAGATGTTGTATCTTATTACCAGGTGGCCGATCTGTCTCTCATCTTGTCGCGCGGGGAGGCTTCGTCGCTAACTACCTTAGAATCGCTGGCGTGCGGCGTACCAGCGATCGTTGCACGGCAACCGCCGTTCGACGAATTGATCGCGTCGGATTACGGAATGATGGTAAACGAAGAAGATAGGGACGCGGTTGCCAGTGCAATCGTGGAATTGTTGAGTGATGCTGTACGCCGGCGGGTGATGGGTGAAGCAGGGCGCGCTCGTGTATTAACTGATTTCACGTGGGAAAGGGTGGCTGAACAGTACCTCCAAATACTCAGCTCTGGCGCACATGTTTGGTGATTTCTTTGGTTCCGCATCACCATTTGGCCTGTGCGCGCCGCATAAGGTCTTTTTTTTCGCTGGTGATTCCCACCTATAACGAACGGGAAAACATCGAACCGTTGTTGGGTTCGTTGGTTGGGCTACTCAACCAGCATTTGCCTGGTGATTACGAAATCATCGTAGTGGATGATGACTGCCCAGACCGGACATGGGAAGCAGTTCAGGCATTCGCCATTGGGTATCCCCAACTCAAAGTGATCCGTCGTCAGGGTGAGCGCGGCCTTTCCACAGCCGTGTTGGGGGGTTGGCAGGCAGCGGAAGGAGAAGTTCTGGGTGTAATGGATGGGGATTTGCAGCACTCGCCGGGGATGGTGTTGAATTTGCTGGAAGTGATCAGGCTGGGAGCAGATTTGGCTGTTGCCAGCCGTCACGTCCGCGGTGGAGGCGTCAGCGATTGGAATATCTTTCGACAACTTTTGTCTCGTGGAGAACAGGCGTTGGGATTGGTCCTGCTGCCGGAAGTTCTCGGGCGAGTCAGTGACCCAATGAGTGGCTATTTCCTGGGTAAGCGGAAGACGATTGCCGACAGGTCACTTAATCCCGTGGGCTACAAAATTTTGATCGAGATACTGGCTAAAGGTGACGTCAGGCATATCGAAGAAGTCGGGTACGTTTTCCAGGAGCGGTGCAAAGGCGGCAGCAAAGTGACCTGGCGACAATGCCTGGAGTATCTCCACCATCTTGGAAGGTTACGGCTCTCTTTGACGAAACAGGCAATTTCACGGAAGCTTAAGTAACTGATGTTACGCAGCCGATGGTTGGGTAGGAAGCTCAGATCGTAAGTTGCGCAACTCCTGAAAGGCCTGCTGTAAAGCAGAGAAATACAACTGAGCTTTCAATTGATAGTGATTTTTGTTTGTTTGCACCTTCAACAACTCAATTTTGACAAATGACCACAGCGCAGCCACTAGATGGTTTGTTTGAGTAGTCTCTGTGCGAGTAGGAGATTTAGCCAGGGATGCATTCTGCTTGAGTGAACGATGATACTCTTCGACTTTCCACCGTTTATGGTAGATTGCGATGATTTGGTCAGCATCTAGGGTCAAGTCACTGGTTACCAGATAGCGCACACCCTCTGAGCCATCTTCGTTTTTGAAGACCTGGCGCACCAAATGCAAGGGGAAGGGAACCCCTTCAAGATAAATGATTAGGGTGCTGCCTTCTGTCAATTCCAGTTGATCGATCCGCTGATATTTGCCATTGGATTTATCATCTTCGGACAAGGCTACCTTGCGATTACTCTTGAGAGCCATAATGAAGTCTTTCTCAAGATCCAGCTTCACAAAGCGCATGTTCTCGGCAGAAGCAAACCAGATGTCATTGAGTACATACTTGAAAGGAATCTTGTTTCTGAAAGTTGCTTGCAGCATTCGCCGATAATACTCGTTCTTGGTCGTCTTGCTACGGCGCTTCTCTTTGCCTGTTTTCTTGTCGATGTAGTGCTCCGTTTTGGAGACTATCTCGAAGGCAACCGGCAAAGCGATCCCTTGGGCATAGTACAAGGTTGTCAGAAAGTTGATCCCTTTGACGTTGCGCCCTTTGGCATGATCATAGTGCCAGCAGATGATCTCATTCTCATCCGTGTAGACTTTCTCTTCGATTGAATCGTCTACGATCATGACACCATCTGCTTGTTCGATCTTTCTCACCTGTGGCTTGACCATCCGCCACCAGTCTTTGGATGTTATTCTTGGACTGGCTAACATCCGGCTTACTTGGTCATGACTGATGGCTCCATCCATGAGTTTTGATAAACCTGTGGCTGTCGTTTGCCCAAATGAGCTCAACAAATAATCTGTGTATAGGTCCAGGAGTTCTTTGTTCATACCTTCCTCCTGAACCTGATTTTATCCCGTTATGCACCCCATGAGTGCGTAACATGAGTTAAGTAACATGCAAGTTCAACGTTTCTCTGTCCTCATCTGTACCTACAACCGTCCCGAACTCCTCCGCAAATCCCTCCAAGCCCTCATCGAAGGCACGCAGGAGAAACCCGATCAAATCGTGGTCGTCAACGGCGGCAATGAACGCGCTGATCAAGTTGTTGAGTCATTCATGGGGGGACAAGGGATCGAAGTCAAGCTGGTCAAAACGGTCAATAAAAACCTGGCGGCCAGCCGCAACATTGGCTTACCCCACTGCACCGGCGAGATCATCGCCATGACCGACGACGACGCCGAAGTTTTCCCCGATTGGGTCACACAGATGAAACGCGCTCACCGGGAACACCCCGAGGCGGGCGCAGTTGGTGGGGAAGTCTTGGGAACCAATACGGATTCGCTGGTGGGCAAAGTCGCCGACCTGATTACCTTCCCTTCCTGGCCCGAACCCCGCTACGTTCGCACCCTGCCAGGGGTCAACATCTCCTACAAATGTGCAGCTGTCGCGGATATCGGCCCCCAGGACGAGACCCTCTTCCGCGGTGAAGACGTGGACTTCAACTGGCGGGTGAAGCAGTTGGGGTATGAGATTTATTTCGATCTGGCTATTAAGGTTTACCATCATCATCGCCCCACCCTGCGAGGTTTTCTCAACCAGCACTATATGTACGGCAGGGCGTACTACCTGGTACGCCGCAAGTGGCCGGAGATGTATTGTGTTTATCCCCACGGTTTCCGGCGGGGGCGGGATGTTCTCAAAACCGTGAATTTTTGTGCATCCTTGCTGTACCAACCCTTCTTGAGTGCCAGGAGGCTTCCTAATTGGAAAGACCGATTTCTGGCCCTTCCGGTATTGTTCACCGCTGGAATCGTTTGGAAATGGGGGATGGCTGTGCAGGGGTTAAGGCTTACCAGGTAACGCCCAATGCGAATCCTCCTGTTGTCCGGTTCCTACCCCCCAGTTTTAGGCGGTGTTCAAACGGTGACGCACACGCTCGCCCGTCATCTGATTCGTCGGAATCATAAAGTTCAGGTTATCGCCAATCGTTATCCGCGCAGCCTGCCCGCGAGAGAAATGCTGGACGGGGTTCCGGTTTCCCGTCTGCTTTTCCTGACTCCCCGGATCGACCAGATTCGCCGCAGGCGACCCGATTTATTCCTGGCATCGGTGGGCGTTTTTCCTGCGACCCTGTTTCGCTTAAACTACAAGTTGGCAAATTTTTTTCCCGATGTCATCAACGTTCATTTTCCAGATACTCAAACGCCTTTTGTGTTATGGCTTAAAAAACGGTTTCACTTCCGGTTGGTGGTCTCCTTACACGGACACGAGATCATGCGTTGGTTTGGCGAAGGGGGGACAGATCTCGCCCGATTGGATGATTTGAAAAGATTGTTACGATCCGCTGATGTTGTCACAGCCTGCTCGCAGTTTCTATTGGAGAGGGTTGTCGAACTCGAAAAGGCTATCTCAAACAAAGGTCGGGTCATTCACAATGGCGTGAACCTGTGTCGTTTCGAGGACAAGCACCCATACCGGCATTCTCGACCCTATATTTTGGCCTTTGGCCGCCTGGTGCATAAAAAAGGATTCGATTTGCTCCTGGACGCATTTGCCCAAATCACCGTACACAACTCCGACATAGATTTGATCATTACCGGCGATGGAGAAGAAACCTCCCGATTGCAGGCACAGGCGGTTGAATTAGGAATTCACAAGCGAGTCAAATTCGTGCGCTGGGCGGCGCCCGAAACGGTGGTCCAACTTCTGAGCGGTTGCCTATTCGTAGTCGTACCTTCTCGCAGTGAGCCTTTTGGAATTACCGCCTTGGAAGCCATGGCTGCGGGGAGACCGGTGCTGGCGACCAACGTAGGTGGCCTACCGGAATTCGTGAGCAGCGAGAACAATTGCTTGGTAGAGCCAACAAGTGAAGGGTTGTTGGATGGCCTACGACAGTGGCTTGACCATCCAACCGGGTTGAAAAAGATGGGGGAGAAAAACAGGGAAAAGGTCGCAAAGTACAGTTGGGATCAGATGGTAGATCAGTATATGAAAATATTCACTCAGGAAGAAGAAAATGCGTAATTGGTTGCGAGAGCATTCGACGGAAATCAAACTGTTTTTTACAATCTGGTTGGTATATGCGGTATACGTAACACCGGCTGGAGGCGTGACCCCGAACCGTTATGTGGACCTTGTTCACAGCATCGTAAATGAAGGTCGCTTCGAAATAGATACCTATCACGAAAACACAATTGACAAGGCATACTACGATGGGCACTATTACGCAGGCGCATTGCCTGGACCATCATTTCTTGCCGTGCCCGCATACGTGGTATTCAAAGGTATGTACACACTTGTTCCAGATGTTCTGAAGGAGATGGCAGGGGGGATTCAATCTTATAAGACAAACAAATTGCCAGAAAGTAGTTTTTACGGACAGGTAGATAACGTCGAATTCTTCTTGTCACAGGCATTTTTAGTAGTTTCAACAGTTGCATTTTTTGCCGCATTGGCTGGTGTATTCTTCTATAACACCTTGAAGTTGATGGATGTGGAAGACATTGTTGCCTTTCCATTGACATTCGTGTTTGCATTTGGCACTACTCTTTTCTGGAATGCAACTTGGTTTTTTGAACAAGCTTTTACCATATTCTTCGCTTTGGTCGCGTTCTATACTATCTTTCGAATGCGTCTAGCTCAGTTTTCAACCACGGGTTTGATCTCGGGGGGCTTCCTTGCTGGTTGCGCTTTGCTAATTGAGTTCTCAGGTGCTTTTGTGGGGTTGACGCTATTTTTGTATGTATTGATGAATTACAAGAAACCAAAGACGTTATTCTATTGGCTTGGTTTCAGTATTCCTGTGATGATCTTGATGTTCTACAATTACTCTTTGTTTGGTAATCCCTTTTCGACTCCTTACCAGCACCTAATCGGTACAGAGTTTCAGGCAATTATTGAGGAAGGTTTTGTAGGGGTCAGCTATCCTCGCCTGGATCGTTTTGTAGGTCTTTTGATCAGCCCGGAACGGGGCGTTCTGGTTTTTGTTCCAAGCACAATTTTGGGTTTTGCTGGGCTGTTGATTCCTTCGAGATTGAAATCCAAGCATAAGAATGAAGCCATTCTATTCAGTGCGCTTGCGATGACGGCTTTGTTGTTTGTCTCTTCCTTCAAAGGATGGAATGCAGGTGGGGCCTTTGGACCACGTTATTTGATGTTTGGGCTCCCATTCATGGTGATTCCCGTAGCTTTTTTTGTTGATAACAAAAAGGACAGACTACAAATTGCTTTTTTTATCGGATTTCTCTCTATATTGATTAATTGGGCGGGAGCCCAATATGGGTTTGCAGAGAATTATTATCAACACCTTGAGAACGTGATGATGAAAGGGCCTACTCTACCTATCTTCGAGGCAATAGCATCACATGCTGTTGTTTCACACCCCTTTTTTGAGTTTATTACGTGTCATAAATCATTATTATTTGGTATGACCAATCTCGTTCTGTTGGGGGGTATTGGCGCACTATGGCTATTACCACAGTTTAAGAAAAGTTTGATGAGAAGGGAAATATAGAAATATAATGTTGTCTGATAATCCTAAAGTTTCTATTATCATTCCAATCTATAATGAAGAGGCCATATTATCCAATTCCATGGAAGAACTATTATTTCAGATAGAGGGATGGCTAAATCCCGATAGCTACGAATTGGTATTATGTGAGAATGGGAGTACAGATGACACGGCTAAGATTGCAAAAGAGCTTACCATCCGTTGGGCATCTGTGTGTGTTGAGCAATTGCCTATAGCGAGTTATGGTCATGCCTTGCAGCATGGTATAGCAATAGCGCGCGGGAAAGCTCTAGTGATTTTCAACGCTGATTTCTGGGAGACAGGTTTTTTAAAGAAATCGATGACGCTTTTGGAGAATCATGATCTGGTTATCGGTTCGAAAAATACCAGCGGGTCTAGCGATCATCGCCCTCTACATCGTCGTGCGATTACAATCGGCTTTAATCTGCTTTTGCGAATGTTATTTGGCTTTCGTGGGTCCGATACACATGGAATCAAAGCCTTTCGATCTGAACATGCAAAAGAACTCGCACGTCAATGTGTGACTGACGCTGAAATCTTTGATACGGAGTTGGTGCTCCGCGCTCAACGAGCAGGTCTGCGTATTACTGAGATTCCTGTAGCTGTAGAAGAACGGCGTCCTACTCGATATGGATTGCTCAAACGTGTGCCGTGCACGATTAGGGATTTATTTCTTCTTTTAAAAGTTTTAGGGATTCAACGGAGTAATAACCATGATGGTAAAAAAGGTAAGAATATTGGGTCAACATAGAATATTGAGCTTCAGTTGGATTCCCGTTGTAACAATTGTAGGTTTTGTGCTTTATCTGGCCTGACCTTCAATTGCGGGGCCGGACAGCGAGATTTTTCTCAAAACATTCGATGATGCTTTCTATTACTTGGATGTAGCACTGAATATTGCTCAAGATTGTGGTTCTACATTCGACGGGATCAATCTGACAAATGGATACAACCTTTGTGGATGGGCATACTAATCCCGATTTACGCGTGGTCAATCTTGTACAATTGTGCCTGGTTACAGTATCTATTCTGATAATCTTCCAGGTTTTACGCAAAGGGTTGGGGATCATGGTGGCCGGAGCTATCATCCCTCTTTTCTTCTGGCGGCGTTTCACAGTGGTATACACTGGAGGCGTGGAGGCTGCCATCTTGATCTTGACATCTGCGCTGGTTTTCTGGTACGTTTCGGAATCTCGCATCTTGAAAGATAGTGATCCGTCTCGTGTCAAATTCCTCATGACAGGTTTTTTTCATGGGCTTATGATACTTGCTAGATTTGATTTTGTCTGGTTTCTTGTTGCTTTTTATGCCATCATCGTTGCCAGAAACCTCTTCGATCAAGTTTCTTGGATCGTTAAATTGAACAGGTTGTTTAAATCACTTTGGGCTGTTCTTCCAGTAATAGCGATGATTTTGCCTTACCATGCCTTGAATTCCTGGAGGTTTGGACATCCACTACCGATCAGCGCGGCGATGATAAGCTCGTTCCCATTTCTGTCTTCATCGCCAAGCTATTGGAACACCCACTTCGCTTATCTTGAATATACATTGATTACTATTCTATGTGTTGGCCTTTTGGTGGTATTCACATTTAGTAAGTTTTCCAAGAAATCTTTCCTTCAGATCACGTGCCGTCATTTTAGAAGTCAGCGATCTGGCTTGGCTGTGGCACTATAATGCACTACATTTCGATTACACTTTTCCAGGAGTGGGGGTTGTATCATTGGTACTTTGCAGGATATATTATCACCATGGTTGTGATCGCGTCGCTTTTGATAGCTTGGCTGGTAAAAAAATGGAAATATTGTCTATCAACGCACCAGTCTTGTCTACTTCGTTTCTTGTAGGTTTGTTGATCATTGTTATCGTTGGGCATGGGTACAACGTAATTCGCGTTGACAATAATCACTATCAAACGGCTGCAGCCTACAGCTATGAAGCAGCTTTATGGATTGATAGGTATTTGCCAACGAAGTCAGTAGTTGCAATGAGCGACGCCGGTGTCACTGGATATTTCGCTGGTGCGCCAGTTGTGAATTTGGGCGGCCTGGCTAATAGTTATGATTATCAGGCGTGGCTTATGCGGGGTGACCTGCGTGATAATTTTGAACACATTGGCGTTGGTTATATTATCCGTGCATTCAACCGTGACATTCTTGGAGAGAATTATTCTTGTATCAGCTATTCTATTCCCAGTTATTTGTACAACCGCAGGGGGGAAGTGGAGTTATGCCAGGATCAAGAAGTCTTTCGGTCAACCCCCGCTTTATTCGCTGATGGAAGGATAGATCAGCTGATTATACCCCTGAGAAGTGTTGATGAGTGGCTACGCCAATTACTGTGACCGTCACAATTGGCTTGCATGGTTTAGTGTTATGGCCATGGCGAGATGTCCAGACACCGTTTAAAGAAGCATGATGTGGTATGAAAAAGTTGGTATTGCTTGTTTTCAAAGTTGTGCTTTGGCTTGTTTATTGTGCCTACAGAGCTGAAGGTATTAATGGGCTATTGGTCATAATGCCTGCAAAGTTAATCGCGCTAACTCTAAGTAAGTACGGCGCGAAAATCGGTGAACACGTCGAGATGCACTCCCCTCTTATCATTCACAACGCAGGCCCGGAGCATGGTCGTCATTACCAACATTTCGTGGTTGGGGATAATTGTTATATTGGTCGGGATGTGTTCCTGGACTTAAAAGACGAAATATGCATCCAGGACCAAGTGACCGTTTCTATGCGGGTGACCTTCATCACCCACACCGATGTGGGGAAAAGCCCGATTGTAGCTCAAAAACCGCCTACTCATGCACCGATTATCTTACGGCGTGGTGCATACATTGGGGCAGGAGCGATCATTTTGCAGGGGGTTGAAATTGGTGAGGATGCGATCGTCGGGGCTGGCGCTGTTGTCACCAAATCAGTGCCTCCCTGCAGCCTTGTGGTTGGCGTTCCAGCTAGAGTTGTCAGCTCTATCAACGCTGGGTGATAGTTACATGGATAAATCCATCGCAATATCTTCGTCATATAGAATCTGCCCATGTTTAGCTTTAAAACCCTAATCATTCTCTTTATTGTTGCGGAGGCGCTAGCTATTCTATGGGGTGGTAAGCGCCGACCTCAGATTGCCATTATCGCTGTAATACTCACTGTGGGACTTGGTTATCGGACAGTCCAAGTAACTGACTATTTGCGTTTGCATCCTGCTGAGTTGTTGCTTTGGGCCG
The DNA here is from genome assembly GCA_016785015.1 of Anaerolineales bacterium. Classification (GTDB taxonomy): domain Bacteria; phylum Chloroflexota; class Anaerolineae; order Anaerolineales; family UBA11858; genus NIOZ-UU35. The sequence continues at coordinate 32,646 of JADHTJ010000020.1, read as the reverse complement.
CGTTTATAATCATTTTTATAACCCGCACGCATTCCGACAGGCTTCGGTCTTTCTTCTGGCTACCCACCTGGGTTAGCAGCTTCATCCCCTTTTGGCTCATTGCTTGGCTCCCCGGCTTTGTGGCCGGACGCTCCGTGAGCCTAATGCTATCTGAGTTTAAAAATTTTTTGGTTCTTATCCCCCTATTTTTTGTGGCAGAAGCTGCGCTCAAAGATGAAAAAGTTTTGCGCTCAGCGATTCTGGCATTTTTTGCCGTTGGAGTGTGGATCGGATGTATGGGCCTTCTTGAGCGCTTCTTCCCTGCTGTGACCAGTGCCATCCCAGGCTTTGCTGCTGCTCCTTCATATGGCACTGCCACAATCGAAGGTTTTAACCGTGCCACTTTCTCCTTCTTCGGTGCAACGGTGGCTACCTTTGTGTTGGTCCTCACTATTCCCATGACTCACATCCTCTGGCGTTGGTATCCCCGTCATCGACCTCTGATCCTGTTTGCTCTGCTCGCCCAGATCGCTGGTGTGTACATCGGCGGTTATCGTTCCATGTGGCTTACTCTGGTTATTCAATCTACCCTATGGGTGCTCATGAGCTTCGGACCTGTACCAGGTGCTTTTGGCTTGTTGCCGCTCTCTTTTGCCGCCAGCTTGCTGCTGCCCCAAATGGTACTCGACCGAATGTATACTTTGGTGCTGGTCATTCAGGGCCAGGCGATCGACTCTAGCTCGGTTATGCGCATTGCCCGTCTCTCCGATGCATGGGCAACGGTATTACGACAACCCTTAGGAATAGGATGGGCTGGCATTGGCTGGGTGCATAGTGACTTTATCCAAATATTCGCAAACCTCGGATTCATCGCTGGTATGCTCTTCATAGCTGCCTGGATTTTCACCCTTCTACGCCTGGGGCGTAGGTTTCTCGCCTTGCGTTCTGGGGGGCGCAGCGGTGCGCTGGAGGTAAGCCTGCTCCTTTCTATGATTGGTGCAGGGGGAATACTCTGGAGCCAGGGCGTCCAGGTGCTTCTCCAATTAATCCTTCCGGTATGGGTAGTCTGGGTGCTGGCGGAGATTTGGCTGCGCCAATCGTCCGAGAAAATAAGCCATTAACATGGACCGTCCTCCAATCTCTATCCTGTTACCAACCTATAATTGCGAATCCATTGTACGAGATACATTAGAGTCTGTAAAATGGGCAGACGAGATTTTAGTTGTTGACTCTTACAGCACCGATGAAACCTTAGATATTTGCCGGGAATATGGCGCGCGTATAATTCAACATGAATACATTCAATCCGCAAAACAGAAAAATTGGGCTGTCCCGCAGTGCAAATATGAGTGGGTTTTGCAAATGGATACAGATGAAATATTAGAAGAGGGGGCTAGGGAGGAAATCATTCGAGCTATTCAGAATGCACCGGAAGAGGTGGAAGCATTCCGCATGGCGCGAAAAAATCACGTGCTTGGGAAATGGGTGCGTTATGCGGGTATATATCCAGATTGGGAAACACGCCTCTTCAGGCGAGATAAAGGCCGCTGGTTTGATCGAGAAGTCCACTCAAATATATGCGTTCCGGGAAAAGTTGGTGTATTGGATACACACATTCTCCATTATGGCATGCCTAACATCACCAAACAACTTCGCAACCTGGATCGGTACACTCGCTATGAAGCCGATGAGTTGCGTAAGCAAAAGAGGTGTTTTCATTGGTATGATCTTCTTTTGCGTCCTTTGCTGATATTCTTTTATCGCTATCTGTGTCTCCAGGGTTTTCGTGCGGGCTGGCGGGGCTTTATTGTTTGTGTTTATTTGGCAGTATACCAATTCTTTTCGTACGCCAAGCTATGGGAAATGGAAATTCTTGGATTGGAAGTCAGCCCGAAATAATTGAAGCTGTTCTCCAATAAGTTGTCGCGGAGGTTTACTTGGTGAAGATCATTGTGTGGTTTGCCAAACGTTTACTAGATACCGTAGATCGATTGACCACTACCCCTGCAATCGTAGTGATTGTGCTATTATCCATATCTGTAAAGTTAAGTTATATATTAATTTTAGGTGGGGGATTGGGAACTTTTCCAAATGAAGGCTCGGATGTGTGGTTTATTAGCCGGGCCACGCAAAACATTCTCCAACATGGCGTCTATGGCATGGAAGCCGATCAGCCCACAGCGGGAGCCCCTCCTGGGCAGGCAGTGTTCCTGGCAATTCTTTTTACCATCAGCAATAATTCACTCGTTTTTGCCAAATTAGCCCATCTTGCTCTGCTTACGCTGGTTGCGGTGCTGGTATATTTGATGGGTAGAGAACTCTTCAGCCCATCTGTCGGATTTGGGGCTGGCGTTCTGATTGCCATAGATCCAGCCTACGCTTACCTGTCTGGCACGTTTTTAAGCGAACCGTTGTATATTTGCTTGATGACCCTGGCCTTTTATTCTTTAATACGTCACCGGTCAAATAAGAACCTTGTTTGGTTAATGATTGCTGGCTTATGCTTTGGGCATGCAGGTCTCACTCGGAATGAAGGTTGGCTATTTGCTATTGTACTTGTCTTTAGTGCAATGATCACGAGAGGGCGCGTAATAGCCATTCGAACGTCTCTGGTTGTACTTGCGGTTACCGTTGTAGTGATTGCTCCGTGGACCTATAGGAATTTCAGGGTTACAGATAAATTTGTGCCAGTGTCATTGAACGGCGGTTTAACCCTTTGGTCCGGTAACAATCCAGAATTTCGTTATCGCCAGCCTATGCCGATGTCGTTACCCATTTACGCTACACCGCCCGGTCTTTCTGGCGCAGAAGTTGATCAATATTACCGTCAGAAAGCCATTGATTGGATTACCGATCATCCTGTCAGGTTTGCATTCAATGGCCTTGTGAAAGTTGCCGCCCTGTATAACTTTGACCCGTATTCCAGCCGTCCAGAAGTGTCGGGTATCTTCCGCCTGGCAGGGCTGTTCCCATATGGGATCATGTTACCATTTATTTTCCTTGGGTTGTTCGAACAACTGAGAAACCCTGATCTCTGGTTGATTCTGACCTATATCATTTGGACCACTCTTTTAGCTGCTGTGTTTTTCGGGGACAGTCGGGTTCGGACTCCAATCCAACCCTATCTATACATGCTTGGAAGCGCTTGGCTGGTAAATCGATTGCGGCGGGTTTTGGATATAGAATATAATCCAACTTCTACCTACCAAATATGAGCGATACAAAGGATAAGGCGCAGTCAGCTATAGCGTTTGTGGAGTCTGACTCGGCTATGGGAGGTGTGGAATTCAGCACTCTGTACCTAGCGCAGCATTTGGATGATTCCTGTTGGATACCTCTGGTAATCTGCCCGCGGGAGGGGGATTTACCGGTTGCATGTCAGGCAGCGGGGGTACCGGTTCGTATCCTGGAGCGTCCTACATTGTATTCGTCCAGTATCCGTGTTTCAGGCGACCGGCGGGTTCCCAACCCGCTGGCCTGGGTCTGGAATATGGGGGCTATACTCGCTTCCGCTCGTAATTTGGTCCTTTTTTTGAAAGTTGAACGCCCCTCACTGATCGTCACAAAGGGATTGTTCGCCCATATTTATGGTGGCCTGGCTGCCCGTTGGGCGCATATCCCCTGTACCTGGCATCTTCAGGATTTTATCTCTGAACGATTCCTGGGGGTTTACCGGCGCGTTTTCGGTCTGCTCGTTCACAGGTTACCGTCGAAAATTATTGTGGATGGCAGCTCCATTGCCCGCCAGTTGCCGGAATCTATTCAAAATCAAATCTCGGTTATCTTTAACGGAGTAGATACAGATGTATTCCGCCCTGGACTGGACGGAAGGCAGGTGCGCCAGGAATTGGAAATCCCTCTGGATGCTTTGGTCATCGGCCACGTTGCACGCCTCACTCCCTGGAAGGGGCAACACTACCTGCTAGATGCCTTTGCTTACCTTGCCTCAGAAAATCCGCAATCTTATCTGCTCCTTGTCGGCGCGCCTGTTTTTGATAATGACACCTATGAGCGACTTTTACGAAGGCGCTCCGTGGAGCTTGGCCTGCAAAACCGGGTGATTTTCGCTGGTTTTCGGCGCGATCTCCCCCAGGTTTTGGCCTCGATGGATATCTTTGCTTATTCGTCTGTCGAAAAGGATACCAGCCCCCTGGTCTTGCTTTCTGCAATGGCTGCTGGGCTACCTGTTGTAGCTTTCGATATTGAAGGAGTGCGGGAGGTGATCGGGGATCAGGGTTTGCTTGTGCCTGTTGCTCAAACCAAATCTTTCTCTGACGCACTCGGTAATCTCTTGGTGGACGAGAATCTTCGCCGGGAATTGAGCAGCGCAGCGCGTTTGAAGGCTATTTCGAATTTTAGCCTGAAACAGTACGTTTTAGCGATGCAGGAGATTTTTGCAACCCAGATTCAACCCGGATATGACAGTTGATGGATTCTTCAGCCTGCATTCTCTTCGTGCATAACTGGCGTACCCCATTTGTTCAGCTTGATCTAAGTATTTTGCAAGAGAGATTTCAAGTTACAGAATGTTTTTTGGAATCGCGGCGAGTCAATCTCAGACATATCTGGGAACAAGTAGCCAGTCATGACCTCGTTTTTGGTTGGTTTGCCTCCTGGCACACATTTTTGCCTTTGCTGGTCGCGAGATGGTTGGGCAAGCCATCGCTTTTGATTATCGGTGGCTACGATGTAGCCAACATGCCGGAAATCGGCTATGGTCACCAGCGCGGCGGGCTGAAAAAATGGGTCAGCCGCTGGACGATGCGCCTGGCCACCTGTCTGATCTCCATATCGTACTACAGTCAGTGGGAGGCTGAACAATACGCGAAGATATCCAAAGAACGCCTCCATGTGGTTTATCAAGGTATTCCAGATCCTTTTGGTGCGTTGCCTAAACTGCCGCGTGAGCGCATGGTTTTGACAGTGGGCAATGTGGATCGAGATAACCTGTGGCGCAAAGGCCATGAGCCTTTCGTACGTGCCGCTGCAAGCTGCCCAGATGTGCGATTTGTGCTGGTGGGGGAGTGGAAAGACGATGCAATTGACGATTTGCGGGCGATGGCCTCGCCGAATGTAACCTTTACCGGTTGGGTAGAACGGCTAGTATTATTGGATTACTATCGGAAAGCCTCTGTGTACGTCCAGGCGTCATTGCATGAGGGGTTTGGCATCAGTGTGGCGGAAGCCATGCTGGCAGGCTGTATTCCCGCGGTCACTCGTGTGGGTGCATTACCGGAAGTTGTTGGGGATGCAGGGGTTTATCTAGCGGATAACACTCCAGATGGGGTGGCAAAAGGGATAAACAAAGCCTTGCTGATGGGGCAAGAAAAGCAAATATATGCTCGAGAACGTATTTTACAGCTATTCCCTCTTGAGAAACGAAAAGAGGCATTTTATCAGCATATAAAAATTCTGACGAAGTGATATGAATAATTCTCACATACCTTTCAATATGCCCACTTTTATAGGCGACGAATTGAAATACATTACCCAGTCGCTCAAAAATGCCCACATCTCTGGTGATGGTCACTTTACAAAAAAATGCCAGGCATTAATCGAACGAGAATTGGGTGTTCCAAAAGTGTTAATGACAACATCATGCACCCATGCCCTGGAGATGGCAGCATTCCTTTTAAATATCCAACCAGGGGATGAAGTTATTACACCTTCGTTCACGTTTGTTTCCACCATAAACGCCTTTGTCATTCGCGGCGCCCGTCCGGTTTTTGTAGATATTCGCCCAGATACGCTCAACCTGGACGAGCGCCAATTGGAGGCAAAAATCACTCCGCATACTAAAGCGATTCTGGTGGTTCACTACGCGGGTGTTGGCTGTGAAATGGATACTATTATGGAAATTGCCAACCGGTATGGTATTCCTGTTGTAGAAGACAACGCCCATGGCTTATTCGGAAAGTACAAAGGACAATACCTGGGTACCTTTAGTTCTTTGGCAACATTAAGTTTTCATGAAACGAAGAACTTTACCTGTGGAGAGGGAGGAGCGTTACTGGTCAATGATCCTGATTTGATTTACCGTGCCGAGATCATCCGTGAAAAGGGCACCAACCGTAGCCGTTTTTTTCGTGGTCAGGTGGACAAGTACACCTGGGTGGATATGGGTTCCAGTTACCTTCCTTCGGACCTCTTGGCAGCGTTTCTCTATGCCCAACTCGAAGCGCGCCAAGCGATCCAGGCGAAACGTAAGCGGATTTGGGAACGATATGAGGAATGCCTTAGGCCATGGGCGCAGATCCGCGGCGTCCAACTTCCGTTCGTGCCTGCGCACTGCGACCAGGCTTACCATATCTTTTATTTGTTGATGCCTTCGTTAGGAGAGCGCCAGGCGTTGATCGCCCACCTGGGCGCGCGGGGTATCCAGAGCGTGTTCCATTACCTGCCGCTGCATTTGTCGGACATGGGCCGCGGGCTCGGCGGCAAACCCGGGGACTGCCCGGCAACGGAGGCTGCCAGCGACCAGTTGCTGCGACTGCCTTTTTACAACTGCCTGCCGGAAGATGACCAGGGGCGAGTAATTGAGGTGATTTATGAATTTTGTAAATAGAGGTGTCAACATATGAAGATTGGTGTCATAGCCATCCTATTGCTCTCGACATGCCTGGCTGCCTTCGGCCAATTGTTCCTAAAAAAATCCGTTGCCGGGGTCGGGCTATCAATCACACAAATAAGTACTTTCGTAGATCTGGCTTTATCCCCTCTATTCTTGATTGGGATGAGCTTTTATGGCATCAGCCTGGTGTTGTGGCTCCTGGCCTTATCTAAGGCTGATCTGAGTTATGTATTTCCCTTTACCGCCCTGACCCTGACTTTGGTCCTTGTCGCTTCTTGGGCTATCCTGGGGGAAAAGTTTCCCGTAAACCGGTTGATCGGGGTTCTGCTGGTCCTGATTGGATTAGCGGTCAGTTCTGTTGGCGGTCGGTGATGGATTGAGAACGATGATTACCGGAGTTGTAAAAAAAATCGGCGCAGCTGCCAGGAGCGACTTCCAAAGGCATTTCACGTGGCTATTGGTCATAGGAGTAGCACTGCTGCTGAGAGTTTATGCCCTGTCGCTTTACCCTCTCAGCGGAGATGAATATAGCACGATCGCCGAATCTGAAGTGCTCGGGTTGAATTGGCAGTCCCTGGCCTACTTCTCCCTGATGCACGTTTGGGTGATATTGGGGGACAGCGAGTTCTGGTTGAGGCTGCCATCAGTGGTATTTGGCATCCTCACGGTCACCTTGATCTTCTGGCTGGGGAAAAAATGGGGAGATTCTTATATCGGGATGATCGCGGGCATCCTGGCAGCAACGTCCCCGTTTTTGATCTACCACGCGCAAGAGCTGCGCTTTTATGCATTTTTCATCTTTGCTGCTGCATTGTATTTCGCTGCGACCACTCGTTTAGTCGAAAGAGATTATCGTTGGCTGGACTGGGTATGGGTGACAATCAGCGGCTTCATTCTGATTTTTTCACACTTTTTGGGGGCGCTGGTTCTTTTCGCACAACTATTGGTAGTTTTTACAGCGATAGAAATTCGCTGGCCTAGATGGAGCCGTGTCGTCGCAGCAGGCGGGGGCCTGATCGGTGCGTTCGCCATCCCACTAGTTCCCATCGTCTATCGTGCCTTGTGGCGCTTCTACCAAAACTACGCCCACATTACGGTGACTATTGACCCAACGATAACATCGTTATCCTGGGTCAACGGCGTAAAAATACTGATGGCGGTCTACGTTTTCTTCTTCGGATATCACGTGTATCCGTTGTGGTGGGTTGTCATTCTGCCAGGCTTATGCCTGATGGCAGGCTTGTTACTTCTCGGAATAGTACGGATCATTCGGCAACGGTGGGGAGCAGCTCCTTTTGTGCACGGGATCGTGCTCGTCGGTGTCTACTTAATCTTAGATACGCTCGGAGGCCGGCTGGCGGGTGGCGTTGCGCCTCGCCATGTCGCTTTTGTACTGCCGATTTTCCTGCTCTTGCTCTCCTTCGGGATTGCCTCCCTGCCGAAGCGATGGTCTTACGTCGGGCTGGCTGCGCTGGTTGCATTGAACCTAATTTCTTTGTGGCCGCGTTGGAATAAAACCTGGTCTTATGGGGATTTGGTGGATTACCGCAAGGCCGGTGAATTCATCTCCGTTCACGACCATCAAGAAAGCGCGATCGTGTACGATGGACGGTCAGCCGACCCGGTTGCGCGTTATTTCCCAAGAGTAATCGAGAAGATCGGCTACTGGCCTTACTTGGAAGGCCAGGCTGTCGGCAATCTCGATCAATATGACCAGCTCATCTTCGTAACCAACGATTTTCAGGCTGACCGTCGAAAAGGATTCAATCAACTCCTCGAAGAACTGCAAAAGCCTTTCACCTGGACGGATGGGTACATCGACTACCCACTTTTTGTTTACGTGCTGGGTAAACGAACCGATCAAACAACCAGTGAACCTGCTATTATGAACACGGGTCAGATCCGCCAACCCCTGGACATCTACGGCCTGGAGTTCGCGGATTTACATTTGCCGGTGGATATCGAATTCGAAGACGTCCCGATACACGTGGTGGGGGCGTTTGGGCTGCCCGGTCTAGATGGAAATGCTGAGAGAGTGATCCAGTTAGAGGGCGCCCCCCCTGTGGGAGAACTCATCTTGGTGAGTACCGCGGTTGGCTTCGAGAATGCCAGTCCTGGAGAAACTGTAGCCGAAATCATCATCGAAAGTACGAATGAGAGTCCCCAAACGGTTCCAGTGCGACTGGGATTTGAAACGCAGCGTTGGGATACCGAATGTGCTCCCGAAGCGGCCTGTTCAACTGTTTATCGGTGGCATAAACGTATTGCCCTGGTCGGGCAGGCGGCTTATCCCAGCGCCTGGCGAGATTTCCAGGCAGGTCTGCATGCATTTGACTTGAAATTCCGGAGTTCTGTTCCAATAACGCGCATGACATTCCGTTGCCTTGTGGATGGGGGGACGCTTTACATTTGGGGAATTGCTGTAAAACAGTAATCCCATTTGGGTAAACTTCCGATGCTGCCTGATGTCTCGATCATTATTCCCACCCGAAACGAAGCACGATACATCGAGGGTTGCTTGAACGCTGTACTGAACCAGGATTATCCGGGCCAGATGGAAATACTCATCGCCGACGGCATGTCCACCGACGACACTCGTGAGATTGTCCAACGTTTAACGATTAAACGTTCCAATATCCAATTTATAAACAACCACCAAAAAATCGTTCCTACTGCTCTCAACCTGGCCCTCCGACACGCCCGCGGCGATATCATAATCCGCGTCGACGGCCACTGTGAAATTTCCCCGGATTACATTTCCACCTGCGTAGAGCATCTGCAAGGAAATGATATTGCCGGAGTGGGTGGTCCTATCGAAACCATTGGAGAAGATCATCTATCCCAAATCATCGCTCTCGCCATGAGTTCCCACTTTGGCGTCGGTGGTTCAGCTTTCCGCACCGTTAAAGACCGGGCAATGCTAACAGACAGTGTCCCCTTCCCCGCTTATACCCGAGAAATCATAGTAAAAGCAGGCCTTTTTGACGAAGAACTCGTTCGAAACCAGGATGACGAATACAATTATCGTATCCGAAAAATGGGTGGAAAAATACTGCTTACTCCAGACATCCACTCTCGATATTACAGCCGAGCCTCTTTTAGCGAATTATGGAGTCAGTATTACCAATACGGTTTTTGGAAGGTGAGAGTCTTGCAGAAACATCCCGGCCAAATGCATATCCGGCAGTTTGTGCCGCCAGCTTTTGTAATTGGTTTAATCATTTCAACGTTCCTATCCTTTATCTTGCTTTTTGGACGATACCTGCTTGCAATCGTTTTAGGTTCCTATCTTCTCGCCAATCTATCTGCGTCATTATGGACTGCATCTCGAAAAGGATGGCGTTATTTTCATATGTTGCCTTTGGCTTATGCGATCATGCATGTTGGGTATGGTTTAGGTTTCCTTGTGGGTTTGGTGAGATTTATCAGCCGTTGGAGTGATAAGGACGGTAAGGTTCCATCTTTGGAAGAGAACAAAATCCAACCGGAATCTGATGGTTGAGATAGCAACTCAAATTCCTCCCGTTAACTGAACTTAACGGCGAGGAAATGGGGACAGACGAATCAGACCGCTTTCTAGTACACATGCCATCAACATCTACCCGTATCTAGAAATTTTGTGCTTCTGCCATCGCTGAAGCAATAACATCATCCTTTACGCCCTGGTTTCGTAAACTCTCTATTAGCGTTGTTAGTTCTACACTTCCCTCTAGTCGTTCAAGATCAACTCGCAATCCTTGTCCAATATATGCTCTCATTAGAGGTTGATAGCCAGAAAAACCTAATAGCGGCGCAATTCGCTTCAGGTCTTCAACTACATCTTCTGGTATTCTCAGACTTATCATCGTCATCTGCTTGTCTTTTTTCAACCGTTCCTTCAGTTTATTGGTTTTCATAATCTTCTCTCTCTGTCTTCGTCACAAATCGAGCGGAAATCACCCGCACTATATCTTCATTTAATACAAAAACTACATACAATAATCGCCAATTCTTCGTCATCCCAATTATCGTTTCTCGAAGTTCATCATTTATGACTTCATCACCTAAATAGAATACAAAGGGATCAAAAAATGCCTCGCAAGCTAACTCGAAGGAAATTTCGTGTTTGCGGGCATTGCTTGCTGCCTTACGGCTATCCCATTCGAAGGTTATGCCGTGCAGGGTGTATCTAATATTCATCAAGCCAAAGTATAGCTCTTTGTATATACGTTGTCAATATGTGCTTTTTCGGTAACTCCACTAGTTAGAACTTGAACCAGGGAAAGTTCTTCCACATTTGCCTTATGGGAAAAAGCATGTTGGGCTAGTCATAATCTTGCCTGACCAAAGGAGTGTATCCTATGCATTCTATTGGAGCTTACCAAGCCAAGATCCAATTCTCAAAACTTATCGAACGGGTGACGCACGGCGAACGCATCACGATAACCCGGCACGGGGTGCCCGTGGCAGTTCTCTCTCCCGTATCACCTAACTCCCCTCGACCCGTGCAGGAAATCATTGCGGATATTAAATCCTTTCGCCAGAAACATCACCTGGATGGACTATCTGTGCGAGAAATGATCGAAGATGGACGTGCATAGTGGCTGAGTATGTTCTAGACGCTTCTATTGTCATGGCATGGTGCTTTGAAGACGAAGCTAATGTTTATGCCGATGCTGTCCTGGACCACCTCATAGAGAATAACGCCCTCGTGCCCAGTTTATGGCCATTGGAGGTTGCTAACGTCATGGTTGTAGCCGAGAGGAGGAAACGGATTACCAAAGCCGAGGGTGTGCACTTTTTAGAACTGTTGCGGCAGTTACCTATTGAAGTAGATCTCTCTACTGAACAACGTATCTTTCAACTTGGCTCGGGAGCATACACTTTCAACATACGACGCAGCGTACCTGGATTTGGCGATGCAGACAGGTCTTCAATTAGCGACGCTGGATAGTGCCTTGCGCCAGGCTGCCACTCGCAGTGGCGTAACCATTTTTTTGGATAATTGGAGTAAAGATACTTTATAGTAGGCTCAATCAACGAATTCCAACCATGTATATTTGCATAAATACGGACGGTACGATATAATGTATTTATGAAAATAAATCGAGCCCTACTCCCTCAACTTCAGAAATATTTGATTCCAGGTAAGGTTGTGGTACTTTATGGACCTCGGCAAGTTGGGAAAACCACGCTGGCACACGATTTGCTAAACGTTACGCCATTGCGGAGCCGTTTTGTCAGCGCAGATGAGTTACTATATCGCGAAACGCTTGGCAGCCAGGACCGGCAACTTCTGGGTGAATTGCTGGGGGATGCAGAGCTACTGGTTGTAGATGAAGCCCAGCGCGTTTCCAACATCGGTCTGAATCTGAAGATCATGGTGGATAGTTACCCCAATATTCGCATTCTTGCGACGGGTTCGGCATCTTTCGACTTGGCAAATAAAATCAGCGAACCGCTTACCGGACGCAAAATCACCCTTACACTGTATCCGGTCAGCTACGGTGAGGTAAGGGAGACGTTTGGGACATTGGAAACTCGTAATCAGTTGGAACGCTGGCTGACCTGGGGTGGTTATCCTGCCATCATTACCACCGAAAACCCTGACCTGCGCGCTCGCCTGCTGGGTGAATTGGTCGGCTCCTATTTGTATCGTGATATTCTCGAATTGGATGGTCTTAGGCGTTCTGAGAAAATAGTGGATCTGTTACGCCTCCTGGCTTTCCAGATTGGGCAGGAGGTATCGCTATCTGAACTGGCGACCAGCCTGGCAATAAACAGGCAGACGGTGGAGCGCTACTTGGATTTGCTAGAGAAAGTGTTCGTCATTTTTCGGGTAGGAGGCTTCTCACGCAACTTACGTAAAGAAGTGACCAAAAATGCTCGTTACTATTTTTATGATAATGGCGTACGTAACAGCCTGATCCAGAACTTCAACCCGTTGAAAATCCGCAATGATGCCGGTCAGTTATGGGAAAATTTCTTAATGGTGGAGCGACGCAAAGCAAATCAGATCGCTGGGCGCCGAACCAATGATTACTTTTGGCGCACATATGACCGCAAGGAAATTGACTACATCGAAGAATATAGCGGCAAGTTGTTCGGTTACGAATTCAAATGGGGGGAAAGCCGCATCCGGCTGGCAACACGTACCGAATTCTTGAACGCCTATCCTGGCTCGGAACTGCAGACAGTCAATCCGGACAATTTCGAAGGATTTTTATTCCAGGAATCGGGGTTATAAAATCATATTGTTGCACCCTGCGAAAAACTAACTTAACGGCGAGAGGATAGAAGGATCTAATCATTCACAACGAAAATCTACTGAATCGTTGAAATTTTGATTTGGGTGAAAAGGACAATGAAATCTCAGCGGATATGCCCCTTTTCTTACCTAGTAGGATGCTTTCACTAGCTCTAAATGGCGCACTGTGCTTGACAGCATCGATGCGAGCAATATCATTACTGGTAATATTATTACCTATTGCCTTGAGTGAGTTCCAGATATGCGAGTTACAATCAAAGGCCAGGTTATCATCCCTCTAAAAATCCGCAATATGCTCAATATTACGCAGGCTTCTGATGTTGAATTTATTGTCGGCGAAGATGATCGGGTATATATACAGAAGGTGGAGAGCGATATGCCATCTGGCTCACGTTTTTCTAAACTGCGAGGGTCTGCATCCATCAAGATGTCCACCGAAGAAATAATGGCATTAACGAGGACTATGGAGTGAACGGATATCTGGTCGATTCGAATGTGGTCTTAGATTTATTCCTGAATGATCCCAATGGGGCAGACTGGTCTCAAGCTACTTTAGCCACATATGGTGACAAAGACATTTTGTACATCAACCAGGTTGTCTATACAGAAGTGTCGATAGGGTTTGAGCGCATCGAAGAATTGGAAAAGGCCATGCAAATCGCTGCGTTCCAAATGCTTGAGATCCCGAAGGAGGCATTGTTCCTGGCTGGGAAAGCTTTCCTAAATTACCGAAGAAATAGAGGAATAAAATCTTCACCACTTTCAGATTTCTATATTAGCGCCCAAGCTGCAGTGATGGATTTATATCTAATTACCAGGGATGAAAGCAGATATCGAACTTACTTCCCAACAGTCAATCTGATAACTCCACAATTGTGAAGATTCTCGTGAACCTACCGTTGAAGCAAGAGGATTTACGGAACACGTCATAAAAAAATTATCAGCAATGTATACAGCAGAAGGGAAAACTTAGGGGTGGAATTTGGTATATTTCGAAAGTTCATCATACGATCAACGAGACTTTTGCAAATCCGCAATACCATTGCGGATTTGCAAAAGCTAAAATGTTACCTCTGCTTGGATGTGAGTAGGGTGACCCCATATTTTCCGTGCTGGATCAATTTCAATTAAATTCCATCAACTTCATAATCCGAGCTCGAATACGATGAACTGCCTCGAGCGCTTCCTTTGCTGCATCAGCGCTAATACCTTCCGCAGCTACATCCCCTGGGTATCGACCAGCAACAATATATTCATTCAATATTGCGCCTTCAACAATCATTGAACCTAATACTGAATCGTAATCAGAACAATATCCAAGTAACTCAACAATATCATGCGTTTTCTCTAGATGCCATCCACATGAAATCAAGAAACCCTTGATGAATTTCTCTGCAGAACTCTGGCACAAGAAGCAGATCGTGTGATAAACGGGGATTTCGCTATCTAGCTCGCGTTGTGCAACAGCTAGATCTCCTGCTGCATAGCGAAGCCAAGCTTTTGTTGTTTCTGTGGGTTTACGAGGCATGTTGTTCATATAAAACATGCCCTTCCGCAAAAATATGTTGAGAATAGAAGGGATTGCTATCAGCAATATTTTGGGCTACATCATCTGAATTGCGTACGATTAAGTCAATCCCAAATCGTCGTCCCCATAAGAGATATTCAATTTCCCGTCGAACTTCTCGATTCGATTTTTCGCTTTCATGGACAATAAAAAGATCGACATCACTAAGTTCATTTGCATCGCCTTTGGCACGAGATCCAAAAAGGATAATTTGCTTCGGCCCTATTTCGCGAACGATTTTTTCTACAATGTAAGATAGCAAAGCGGGTGTGACCTGTTTGGTTTGTAAGCGAGTATCTTGTTTTAATGGAGTTTCGGTTTTCATGATATTTACTCAAATTATATCGTGTCGACAAAATCCACTGGTTGAACAACAGGGATAAGGGCAGGTTGGTAGTCAGTTATATTGCGCGTAAGCAAATAATCTGCTTTGCATTGTAACGCTGAAATCATCTGGACAGCATCTTCAAAATCATTGTAATCAAGATTAAGAGCCTGATCGATCGTGCTTTGACTGACTGGGGCAATTTTCAGGAATTGCATTAAACTGGTGATTACTGCTCGAGCTTCTGTAGAAGATTTGTCTTCTTGGACGAGATAAAAGATGGTGGTGATGCTGTGCGCGGCGATGTATCCTTTGAGCAACCCTGTCTCAACTGCTGCCAGTATACGCGCCGAAGCTTCATAAAACGGCTCTCGCTTTTGTAAAACATCCAATATGATATTGAGATCAATCAATATTATTGTTTTAGCTGCCATATTTTTGAGTTAGGTGTTTTTTGTAATCTTCAATGTTAACTCGCTTGGATAGTATGCCGCTAACCCGGCGAACGATAGGTGCATCGATGGGCAGTTCCTGAGGAGGAATGCGACGAAGATAAGTTTCAACTAGGGAGGTCATTGTAGTATTTTTTTCCTGCGCATACTTCCTGAAGTTTTCGAGCAAGTCTTGTGGGACGCGTACAGTTAGTTTAGTTTTTTGCATATCAACTCTCCTGCCATACAGAATATCATGTTGTTGTACGGCAGTCAAGGGTTTTTCCTAGGCAAGCGTTATTGGAACATAACGGTGAGGGGTAAGAAGGATCTAATCATTCACAACGAAAATCTACTGAATCGTTGAAATTTTGATTTGGGTGAAACGAACAATGAAATCTCAGCGGATATGCCCCTTTTCTTACCTAGTAGGATGCTTTCACTAGCTCTAAATGGCACACTGTGCTTGACAGCATCGATGCGGGCAATATCATTACTGGTAATATTATTACCTATTGCCTTGAGTGAGTTCCAGATATGCGAGTTACAATCAAAGGCCAGGTTATCATCCCTCTAAAAATCCGCAATATGCTCAATATTACGCAGGCTTCTGAGGTTGAATTTATTGTCGGCGAAGATGATCGGGTATATATACAGAAGGTGGAGAGCGATAAGCCATCTGGCTCACGTTTTTCTAAACTGCGGGGGACTGCATCCATCAAGATGTCCACCGAAGAAATCATGGCATTGACGAGGACTTGAGTTTAAATCTGATCACCTGGGATGAAAGCAGATATCGAACGTACTTTCCAACAGTTAATCTGATCACGCCGCCGTGATGAAGGCTCCCCTGAGCCTGCCGCTGAAGTGTGAGTGGCCACCCCACCAATGCGGTTTGTGTCTCACTCAATTTCTCTCGGTTCTGTTAGTAATCGGACCCCTTCAAGGATTTGTCGAACTCGCCCTTTTGAAACCGTTCCAATATATTCCTCCAACTGCATTTTATCTACTGTAAATATCTGCGATACATTGATAATGCTTTGCTTTGGCAGATTCGCTTCCCCATCTTCTAGTAATACATTGCCCGGAGCTTCTGCTCGTTTCAGGTTCGATGTCAGCGCACACACAATGACTGTATTTATCCGACTCCGATTGAACACATTGTTTTGTATCACGATATGCGGGTGACGAAATCCTGGCTCTGATCCTTTTGGTTCTTCAAGTTCCACCCAATATATATCACCTTGATTGATTACCATTCACCCTCCACCAGCTTTCTCTGTTGCCGTCGCACTTTCCCCAAATACAGTTGCTCCGCAGTGTCTGGTATGTCATCATAAGCGCGATTTATTTCTTCGAGTAATTGACGATTCTGATATTTTTTTATAAATTCCTCGACTGCCAATACAAAAACTTTGCTACGCGAAATATTCAATTCGCTTGCCAAAGCTTCCACCTGCTTAAATAGTGGCTCCCTGATTGAAATTGCTGTTTTTATACTCGTCATGTTGTTATACCTTTCCGTTTCTAGTTAGTATAACTTAAAATTATACTTAGGTCAATACCAGATTTGCCCACCCTAACAAGAGTAAATATGCTATCCTTTTGTAGATCACCCCGGCAAAGTTCTTAGGCCGTTTGCCGAACCTCAACAGCTAAGCGTAAACCCAGACTGTGCAATAGTGCCATCAAACTAGAAAGCTGTGGATTCCCCGTTGACGATAGCATCCGATAGAGATTTTCTCGATTCAGAAGGGCATCCTGTGCCATGTTAGTAAAACCGTGCGCTTCAGCAATATCGCGTAATGCCAACAAGAAAACTTCTTGATCATTTTCTTCCAGGGCACTATCGAGGTAGGCAGCCGCTTCATCAGGATTTAGTAAGGCTGCTTTCAAACCATCTTCATAATTAGCAGTAATTGGTTCCATATTCGCAATACTCCTCATCAACTATTCTTTACTATTTTGCGATGAGCTGCTCTGTGTATGAGCAAAAGTTGTTCCAGTAATTTATACAACAATTGGATGATGCCTTTCTTTCCGCTATGTTCTTCTTCGAAGAAAATCAGCCCAATATTCTTGAGCTAAAGCAATATCTTTGGATTGCGTCTTCTTGTTACCGCCATACAACAAAATGACTACCAAATTGCCCTTACGCCCAAAATAAACGCGGTAACCTGGGCCGTACGATATTCGTAACTCGCTAACGCCGCGCCCGACACTTTTGCAATCTCCAAAATTCCCGAGTCGAATACGATTCAGGCGTACTCGAATTTTGGCGCGGGCTTGACGGTCTCTCAATCCTTCTAACCATTTCCGAAAAGGATTTCGGCCACTTTCAGTCAGGTATTCAAGGAGTTTGATTTGCTGTGTGTTATTCACTAGAGAAGTGTAGCATAAAAGCTACACTTGGTCAATTGCAATTCATTTCGCTCTGCACCCAATTCTCTGATGCTCTGTGCCAGAGTAATTCCAATCCAATTCAAACAACTCCATGATCCGAGATCGAATGTGCCTAACTGAGTCGAGTGCTCCTTTTCTGCATCAGTGCCAATACTTTCCGCTGCTGCATCACCGGGGTATCGACCAGTAACAATATGCTCATTAGAATAGCACCTTCAGAAATCGGTAAGCTGTTGGTAGCTCACATTGGTACAGTTTAGTTATATTTAGTCACGATTATGTGCAATCTATCAATCGAATATAGGCAATCGAGCAATGTCTTTCAGCGGCCAAACGCTGATACGCACGTCAACTGGATAGGCGTGTTGTCCGGGATAGAGTATCCACAGATGCTCTAGCTTCAAATCCATGAGGGCAGTGCGCATAGATGCAGTGATCTTTGGGGCTTCGCTAAATTTAACTTCAACGCCATATTTCTTTCCCTGATGATAGAATACTAAGTCAACTTCTGCTCCGCTATGGGTAGCCCAAAAATAAGCCTGGGTTGGCCGGACTATTTGCAGTATCTGTTCGATCACATATCCTTCCCAGGAAGCGCCGATCTTTGGATGTCCTAATAGAGTATGATGGTTTGGAATATCCAGCAAACTGTGCAGAAGGCCGCTGTCCCGCAGATAGATTTTTGGCGATTTGACCTGTCGTTTACCCAGGTTTTCAAACCAAGGCTGCAACTGGCGCACCATAAAAGTTCCACTGAGTATATCCAGGTAAGATCGTACGGTCTTGTCAGATAAACCCATCGAGCGCCCCAGTTCTGATGCATTCCAGGTTTGACCATGATAATGAGCCAACATAGTCCAGAATCGACGCATAGTGATGGCGGGGATATTAATTCCCAGTTGGGGAATATCGCGTTCCAAAAAAGTGCGGATAAAACCTTCTCGCCAGGCCAGGCTATCATCTTCAGTTTCAGCTAGATAGGTACGCGGGAAACCACCTTGCAGCCAGAGCCTTTCCCAGGCTTGCTCACCACTTTCAGAAAGATCGAAACCACTCAATTCGATGAACTCAACACGGCCAGCCAGACTTTCGGATGCAGACTTGATAATGGCAGGTGAGGCGCTGCCGAGAATTAGAAAGCGAGCCTGATTGTTTGGGCGGTCGACCAGAACGCGTAAAACCTGGAATAGTTCAGGCATGATTTGAATTTCGTCCAGGATCACCAAACCTTCAAGCGATCCCAACACTAGCTCTGGATTCTCTAATCTGCGTTGATCCGGGAAGGATTCGAGATCGAAGAACGTTGCCTGGCGTTCTTCGGAAAACAAATGCGCCAAGGTTGTTTTGCCACATTGACGAGGTCCCAACAGGGCTGTGATAGGGGAGCGGCGGGTCGCTTCTGTCAGTCGTTTGAGGTAATAAGGGCGGTTTATCATGCTTGAATTTTACCACGTAAATTCGGATATGGATTACGAGATTTCATAATCAAAAGATGGTACAGATTTTTATCTGGCTCGATCGCCTGCATTGGCTGTGGTTGATTTTAGCCACGCCTTTTTTGCTTTTCCCAAATCCAGAACGATCTCCGGCGATGTTGGTGGTCCCCGCTACCTGGATCCTGCACTGGTTTCTCTCCCGCCGCAAAAACTCAAATAGCAGCAATAATTCCCCAACCCAACAGGATTCCCGGTATCCATTACCGTTAACCCCGCTTAACGGATCGCTGCTTCTGTTGGCAATTATGGTCTTGGTCAGTATCTGGGCCACCTACGATATTGAACTCAGCCTGCCGAAATTGAGCGGAATGGTGCTAGGTTTTGGTGTTTTTTTTGCTGTTGTTAGAGAAGGATCGAATTCTAAAGGTTGGTGGTTGGGCCTTTTGGTTTTCTTAGCAATGGGATTTGGCGTTGCGAATTTAGGGTTTTTGGGCACGCGTTGGACTACAACCAAGCTTGATTTCCTGAATCCCATTACAGCGCGCTTCCCAATGATATTCAGCAATCTTCCAGGAGCCATAGGCGGCTTTCACCCCAACGAAGTCGCCGGAGCTTTGACTTGGGTGCTGCCAATATTTGTTACTCTTAGTGTTTATTTCATCTCTCCGCAAACTGCATCGAGAAAGTATAAGAAATCGCGCACCCATTCTATGAAGGGAAATAAGTATGGAACACTCTTAGTGCCAATTTCCAAACCCTGGCATATTTGGGTCGCTCGAATTTCTGTCTGGTTTGTTACATTATTTATTGGGGGCGTTTTCATCCTCACCCAGTCCCGCAGTGGCTATCTGGCTCTTGCCATAACTTTCCCAATTTTGTTATTTATTTCGCTGCCTGGCAAATTGAAGTGGATTTTCCTGGGGTTGATCGTAGTGACAGGAATTATCTTAGGGTTCGCCTTGTCGAAAGAAGATCTATTTATCGCTCGCGACTGGCTTATGGGTAGCGGTATTACCTCCGCGAACACGTTCTCACTGAATACCTTGGAAGGCCGTATTGAAATCTGGTCGCGAGCAATCTATGGTTTGCAAGACTTTTCTTTCACTGGAATGGGCATGAATACCTTCCGAGAGGTTGTGCATGTGATTTATCCTTTGTTTTCAGTTACAGAAGATAAAGACATTGGATATGGTTACGCTCATGCGCACAACGAATTCTTACAAGCCGGTTTGGACCTAGGCATACCTGGCATGATCGCTTTCATCGCTCTCAACATTGGCGCTCTGTGGATGCTCATGCGATTACGGCGGGTCATTTCATGGCGATCACATCAGCATACTGATATGATTAATTCACCACAGCTATTTATAGCGATTGTTCTAGGGTTGGCGGGTGGAATGGCGGCTCATTTGGTATATGGTCTCACCGATGCGGTTGCACTGGGGGCTAAACCCGGGATTCTGTTTTGGATCCTGTTGAGCCTGATAGCCGGGTTATACAACCAAATGTTTCGACCTGTTGTGCAGCGAGACTGAAATATCAATCTCTACAGCGATTAAATTATGATCGATTGGTTCAACCTTTTAGCGAATAGCCTCTGGATTTTTGCGCTCTCCATAGCGATCTCGACGCTCAGTTTCGCGCGCTGGGAAGCAAGGGATCGAGATGAGAGCTTAAGATCAATAATGAGTCAAACAAAATGGCAATCGCCACTCAATTTAGCAGGGGTTTTGTTTTGTGGGGGGCTGGCTACGACGACGGATGTGATTTGGGAACGAGCTGCTTGGGGTGTTTTGGCTATTCTGTTTATAATCCAGATAATTTTGTTGAAGTGCAAGGTATTCTCTAACAACTCAAATCTATAATTGGACATTTAATATCATGACAATACAAACGAGAACTGATCAGACATTTAATATCGAAATCAGGCAGTACATAAGTTTGTTTCAAAAATGGGCCTGGCTGCTGGCGATAACAACTATCCTTGCCAGCGTGGGGATGTATGTTTATGACAAACAACAAACCCCCATTTACCAAGCATCTACGACGATCATGGTCGTTGAGCCACCTAACACACAAACTTCGGTTGTGGCTGATTATCTGGGTTCAGATCGTTTGGTAAACACCTACTCTGAATTATTCAAGACGCGGCCGTTGCTCGAGGAGGTAATCCAGCGTCTTGGATTGGATATGAGTTCGGGAGCTTTGGAAAGGAATATAGATGTCGAACTGAGGACAGAAACCAAGCTGTTAGAGTTGAACGTGAAAGATATTGATCCAAATAGGGCGGCCGTGATTGCGAACAGTATGATAGAAGTGCTGATCTTACAGAATGAAGAGATGATGTCCAGTCGTTTTGCCACAGCCGAAGAAAATTTGCAGACCCAAATCGATTCAGTGGAAGAGCAGATTACAAAACTAAGTACAGAAATTACAAAAGACGAAAATGAGAAGCGCCAACAACAATTACTGCAATTCGAATCGAAAATTACCGATCTAGAAAGTCAAATTGTCGATTTACAAAGCGAAATAACAGAGCTGAGTATTCTTCTCGGCTTGAGTGGGGGAGAAATCAATAGAACAATAGACCCATCCGAAGTGGGTAGAGTGTCGCAGCTTAGATCAAAAGAGTTGGAGTTATCTCAACTTCAAACATCATTAGCGCTATACCAGGATATTTATTATCAGTTGACTATTACTGGTTCAGGTACCACGAGCAGTCAGGATGTGGAGTTTGACCAAAGGAAAGCTTCTCTTACGCTATATCAACAAACCTATCAAAATTTACTTAGTGACTACGAGAGGATCAATCTGGCCCGGTTAGAGAGTGAAAGCAATATTGTACAGGTCGAGGAAGCTATTCCAAACTATAAACCGATCAGCCCGACAATCTTACAGGATGTCTCCCTTGCAGCCGCAGTTGGATTGATGGTGGGTGCTGGATTAGCATACCTGATTGAAATGCTTGATGACACCATAAAAAGACCAGAAGATGTCTCTGCACACCTGGGTATACCGGTAATGGGGAATATTCTGCATGTCGAGGAGGGTGAAGAGCCGATCACGGCGCTACAGCCGCGGTCGCCGATTTCTGAGGCCTACCGTTCTTTGCGCACCAATATCCAGTATGCCAGTGTAGATACACCTATAAGAACCTTATTGATCACCAGCCCCTCGCCAAAGGATGGAAAATCGACTATTGCCATCAACCTGGCAGTTGTATTGGCCCAAAGCGGTCTGAAGGTCTTTTTGGTGGATGCGGATTTGAGACGGCCTGTAATCCATAGACGACTAAACCTTACTAATCGTCGAGGTCTTACATCATATTTTATGCCGTCTTCGACTGAAACTATTGGCAACGCGCAGACTGTTGAGAACGTGAAGAATTTGGCAGTGATTACTTCAGGAAGCTTACCCCCGAATCCGTCAGAACTGTTTATGTCTGCTAAAATGGGGAACATACTCGAAAAAATGAAGCAAACCGCAGATATTGTTATAATTGATTCGCCGCCATTGATGGCGGTAACGGACGCAGCAGTTCTCGCGCCGCGCGTGGATGGTGCCCTGATTGTAATTAAACCTGAAGCCACAAAATTGAGTGCCTGCCGGGAGGCAGTAGACCAACTTCATCAGGTTGGCGGCAATTTGATAGGTGTCGTGATAAATGACATCGCTGAAAGAGGTAGGCGCTCATACTATTATAAAAACGGCTATTACTACAGGTACCAGGATTATTATGGCGAATCATCGCACGACGCATAAAGAGACTCAAGAGAAAAAGATGGTAATGATCACACATAACGGAAGAACCTGTCCTTTTATCGCGATAAAAGGGGATCCAGAAACGCATTTTTCATACACGTCCAAAGCGAATTGCTGTCATCAGGTAGCTCCCCCTGAACCGATTCGTCTTTCTTATCAGGGATCTGTGTGTCTGACAGAAGAATTCAGCAGCTGCCCAGTATATCTAGGTACCTGGAAAGCTTCATTGCCTCCAGAAATACGTGGGGAAGTGACTCACAAGAAAAACCCACCAAGAAAAATTTGGGTATGGCTCCTTATGACATTATTGGGATTGGGTCTCTTATTGATTTCGATGAACCCAATGATCCGAGATACTGTATTACAACTTTTTTCCCCAAAACAAGAGAGTTTCAGTTATGTTTTTCCCACTGCCAGCAACACTCCTACCAACACTTCAACACCGACTTCTTCGCAGGCAAGTGTAATTTCTCAAGAGGGTGAACAAACTCATTCAATTGGTGAAGAGACTGCAACGCCTTCATTAACACCCACTTTTTTTGTGCCGACACCTGGCCCATTTTTACAGACTCCCTTCGGCCCATATGGAAGTTTTATTGTCCATAAAGTTTCCGCAGGAGAAAGTGTAACACTCCTTGCTGACAGGTATGAAACCAGCAATGAGGTGATCATCGCAGTAAATGGCCTTGAAGAGGACTATTATTTCTTTGGTGCAAGCACACCCCAACCAACCAGCGACAAACCTTACCAATCGCCGACCCCGACCTTTGATGACTCTGCTGCACCGACTAAACATCCTACAGCGACGACAAGGGCTATACCAACTGCGACCAAGCCGAGTGAGAAACCCACGATCACAACCACCCCAACGCCCTACGAAACACCAGAAATCTGGACAACGGTTTTAATTCGACCGGGCGACGTCTTGGTGATACTGCCTGGGCAGACGGATCCAGAACAGGTTGGCCAATATCGAACGGTTTACTTACGCGAGGTTGCGAAGGTTGATGATGTTGCCAGATTGTATGGCATAACAGTTGACGAGTTGCGTTATTACAATTCTCTTGGTCCCGGCGAGTTAATCGCTGCTGAACGCTGGTTAGTCATTCCTCATGAGGAAGCTGGGCCACCGCCAACACCAGTGCCAACACTGGCTGCCACTATTGATTTTTCTTTTGCAATCACACCACATTTTGGACCCTCGGGGGAATATGTGCTCCATATGATTAGGCCAGGGGAAAACATTACCTTGATATCCAATCGTTACCATACTACAGCAGATGTGCTGAGGGCTGCCAATGGGTTTACTGCTTTACAACCTGGAAATGTATTAGTAGTCTTACCGGGCCAGGATGATCCAACGGGGATTCCAATGTTTGAAACCTTTCTCGTGAGTGAAGATATTAAAGCGGAGGAATTAGCAGCCCAAATGAGAGTGTTTGAAAGCGATCTGTTGTGGTTCAACAGCCTGGAAGAGGATGAAATGGTACCTGCGGGTAGGTGGGTAATCTACCCTAAACCGGATGAAGAAGAAAAGTGAGCTACCAACCGCTCACCACAGATGTTCCTTTCGGGAAAGCAGGTGGGTTTTGCTAGGCAATTTATTAGGGTTCTGAGCTTTCGTCTCAGAGAAAAGTTCAGGTAATGACGTTGAGGGGGATGAAACAGATTCCATATTTCAAAATGTATATCGAAGATAAACCGAGATGACGAATTGTCCATATTTGGGGTTGTTTGAGAATCCCGATTCACGCTTTTTATACGCAACTAGCGCAAATTATTGCCATAAAGTCGCGCCTGTTGCACCTGTAAAACCTTCCTATCAGGAAAGCAGATGTTTATCAGAAGTGCATCATCTGTGTCCAGTATACCAAGGTCAAAAGGATGGATCATTACCGCCTGAGGCAAGAGGGGAACGATCATGGAAAACGAAACGGCGGAATTATCTCTGGATAGGGCTTGTGTTTGTTCTAGCCATACTTGTTGGGTGGGGGATGAATACCATATTGAAGAGATCCTTTGTGGTTTCACTAACAGGTGACCGTGGCAAAGTTGAGGAAACCCTATTAACACAAACCGTAGAAGTGGCTGCCGATGACTCCCCATCGGGGACAAAAGTGTTTTCCACAAATACACCATCGCCATCAATATTTTTGGAGAATACTGTCCTACCCGCACAAACCAATACAATCGTGGAAACGCAGCCAATTACTTTGACATCCACTAATGTGTTCACAACAACACCCTCTCTCACCGCATCGGTTACCAATATCCCAACTACGCATATGACCCCCACACCAGAAGCCCAACGTGCAGCACCAGCACCAAATTTTCAAACACCTTTTGGCCCACAAAATGAATATGTTATTCACGCTATTAGCGAAGGAGAGAATTTACCCTTACTTTCAAGGTTATATGACACGACACCAGAGACGATAATTGCCTTAAACACTTGGGTGGGAGAGCTGGGATTACGGCCAAATAGGGTGATTGTCATTATGCCTGGGCGAACAGATTCTTCTGAAGTGGCGCCTCTATCTGTCGATTTTACTCAGGAAGAAATAACCATCCTGGAATTTGCAGCAAGCAAGGGTGTATCTATTGAAGATGTAAGGACGCTAAATGTATTGAGAAATGTAGAATCTATTTCGGCAGGGCGCTGGCTGATCTATCCTTATATGCCAGAAACACTGACCCCCACACCCACTTCAGCCCCAACTCCTGACCTTAGTAAAGCATTGACAGCGCCTTTTGGCCCTCATAATGAGTACATTCTCCATGAAGTCACACCTGGTGAAAGCCTCAATCTACTCGAAAAACGATACCTGACGAGTACTGAGGTGATCCAAAAACTCAATGTGATCTTCGGAAGCATTCAGATAGGGCAAATATTGGTGATCATGCCTGGTGAAACGGAAATGAAGGACACCACCAAGTTTGCCGTGTTTTACGTTGAATCGACTATAAGTATAGAAAAACTGGCTTCTAACCTTGGCGTACTATACGCGGATATCTTGTATTACAACGGACTTACACAAAGAGATGATATCCCAGCAGGCCGCTGGGTTATTTATCCTTATACGGAATAACCCCCGTAATTCTTCTATGGATAGACGTTACATAACTCTGGAATTGAAGAAGATCTTAGAAAAAGCGAAAACCCCTTCGTCGCTGGACAACCATCCATGGACGAGAAGTCAAACCGTTCTCGATTATATTGCTAAAAATCCTTCGCTGGGATCCCATGGCCTTGGCTTCCAACTGTTAGCCGCATTGGCAGCTCTTTTCCGGGAAATGATGCCAGGCACACCTCCACGGCGAGGAAAACGGTTGGATCCTAGATGGGGACAGTTCGGCATACTTGGAGCCCTATATTTTGCGCCTATTGAATTTGGCACGGTGTATCCATCTACCCAGTTGGATGCCTGGGGTCGAATTGACGAGGCAATTACTCTCTTTGTTTTTGGAAGCCAAGAGCAGAAAATCCCTAATAAGGAAAAAGAGCGTTATCGCTTTACTGGCAATGAAACCGAATCTGCGCCGGTAAGTACGATTAGCGGTTGGCATACCAAGGGACTGGAACAACTTGCGGAATCGTTCATCAATCGGGAGCAATTTCTCAGTGCCCAGAGAAATGAGCCTTCCATAGTACTTGACCCTTTGAAAGTTGAGGATATTGATGGTGTAAGGCAAGTTCCCATCCAGGCAAGTAAATTCTCTGGAACAATTTTATCGCGCTTTATGTTTTTACAAGCATATTTTCGACGCTATCAACGCCAAATCTGGATTGTGTTGCTCTTAGTACTCCTATTATTCTTAGGAGGGAAATCTTGGCAAATATTGTCTCTGGCGCGCGCTGTGCAGGCGGACGCACGGGAAATGCAATCTTTATCAACTAACCCTGGTGAGTTGAGCTTAGAAAGTATAGCTGAAGTTGACCTATTGTTGGAGCAGGCGCGGGATGATGTTATTCAGCTGGATAAAACCGCGCGCCCTTGGTTGTGGGTCGGAGATCTCCTTGCTTGGGTGCCGGTTTACGGTTCTGACCTGAGATCAGCCGATCATTTGTTGGACTTAGCAACCGGAGTGGTTATTGCGGCTGATGAAACCTTTGATGGTCTTCAGCCACTAATTGATGTTTGGCAAGATGAGGAAACGTTCCTTTCACCCTCAGGAATCCTGACAATCTTGGAAGATGCTCAACTGAGTTTAACGGAAGCTCAGCTTGCTGTCGATCGAGCCAAAAATGCACGCGCAAAGATCGATGCTGATCGACTCTCGCCGCAAACTTCCCAGCTTTTAGAGAAACTCGACTCATATATGCCTATACTGGAGAATGGCATACTGGCAGCCAAGTCCGCTCCAAGGGTTCTCGGGGGACAGGAATATGGACCTCAAACATATTTGGTTTTGCTGCAAAACGAGGATGAAATACGTGCTACGGGCGGATATATTACCTCTGTTGGGATTGTTTCGGTTGATAATGCGAAGGTTTCATCCGTTTCGGTTGTAGACGCTTACGATGTTGATGACCCAGAAAAGACGGCACACACACCACCATGGCAGCTATCGAAATATATGCGGACTGGATTTTGGTATATTCGGGATGCGAATTGGTCTCCAGATTTTCCCACGACGGCCGATTGGGTTGAACGAATGTACGTATATCATAAATCTCATGCCGTGGATGGGGTGATTGCAATCGACCAGGAAGCTATTCGGATATTGCTCAAGGCAATCGGGCCGGTGGAAATTGCGGGTACCAGTCAAAGCATTTCGGCGGATGATATTATCCAGTATATGCGGGATGCGAAATCAAGTGCTGTAGACGCAACTCCTTCTAATTCATATGAGCAACACAGGAAAGATTTTCTCCAACCGCTTGCGAGTGCATTACTTGAAAAGCTAGAAGATCCAGCACTATCAATAACGGATCTCGCCAAAGCGGTTATTGATGCTTTGGACAGCCGGCATATTCTGATTCAATTAGATGATCCTGATGTGTCAGCTATTCTTTCAAATCGCGGTTGGAACGGTGCGGTAAAACCTGACCTGGGTGACTTCCTGATGGTAGTTGATTCCAACCTGGGCTTTAATAAAGCGAACGCTGTTGTTGAGGAAGCCATACGGTATGAAATCGATCTAACAGATTTTGAGAATCCTGTGGGGAGATTATCAATCACACACACAAATTCAGCTCTTGGAGATCCCGGTTGCAATCACATGGCTTACTATAATCTCAGTGACTATTCTGAATTAATCAACCGTTGTTATTGGGATTATCTGAGAGTGTACACTATTGAAGAGACTGAACTACTTGGGGCAAATCCTCACCAAGTTCCCGGTGAATGGATGCTTCGAGGGGATTCAATTCCAGCACAGGTTGATGACTTGTCTAATAACTACATCATGCCAGAAAGAATTCCGGATGTACGGGTATTCGGAACTTTGTTCGTTGTACCAAAAGGAGAAACGCTAGTAACCAGGTTCGATTTCAGGCTGCCATCTTCAATAATGACAAAAAGTGACGAAGGCTTCTTGGTTTATGGGTTGAAGGTGCAAAAACAGCCGGGTACTAAAGCTCACACATTAGAACTAACCGCAAAACTACCGGTTGGTTTCGAATTAGTAGAAGCAAACCCTGAAGGGGAATTCGATACAAACAGCTGGCATTTCGTGGGGACTTTAGCGAAGGACGTCAATGTTGTCTTGGTTTTTAGCTTGCCGTGAAATCCTTTGTCAGCAACTCAATTGAAGCCACTCATAGTATATTCAGTAAACTCGGATGAAACCAGGACTAATCTCGGATTGATATCGATCCTTGAGTCAGCGCAATTATGTATAATCGTTTTGATGGATTAAGGTAACTATGTCAGGATGGAGGATAATTATGAAAACCAAATGGATTGTCAGTATAGTTGTAGTCCTAGTATTGGCGTTGAGTGTAACCATGACTGTTTGGGCACAAACAGCAGGAGAGAGTCAGTCCTGTGATGGTGATGCCAACACCTGTGACACGGGCACTGGAAACGTCACTTGGCAACAAGGGGCAGGAACTGGAGTCCAACGAGGTCAAGTTAGTCCCGTAACGATTCTTGACCTGGATGATCTGGGTGGGATAGGGAACTCAACACCCCCAACAGGGTTGAACTTTCTAAGTGAAGGCGTGACTTTCAATCTGTTTGGTTCAGCAGGCCCTTTGTCATATTTCCCCGTTCCTGTACTGATCTGTTTCCCAGATCCCGGCGCTGGGGCGATTCGCTTCTGGACCGGTGATCCTACACGTCCAGATGGTGGCTGGCAAATATTCCCTACTTTCAGCGGCGGGTTAGTGGGTCATTCTGGTGAAATCTGCACCTACACCAATGTACCAGGAACCTTTACGGTTATCGGGTAGTTCGATTTTCACTTAGTATGACACCTGTGGTGGGGAGGAGGTATACATCCTCCCCACCTTTTTATTTCTATAATTTCTGTTGCTAAGACAAATGCGATCTATTCGCCGCAATGGTCATCTTCTATTTTTGACCATCTGCTTATCCTTGGTATACACCGTTACACTAGCTCCTGATATCACCTGGGCAAACCGAGGAGATGACGGGGGCGACTTGATTGTCGCAGCCGCAACGAAAGGTATTCCTCATCCAAGTGGGTATCCAACCTATATATTATTAGCGCAACTAATTCAATCTCTACCTATTGGTACACTGGCGTTTCGCACTAATCTACTTTCAACCTTGTGCGCAGTGTTATCTGCGCTGGTCGTAGCTGACATAGTCAGATGCTTCTATGGTGGAAACATTCGGATAGGGAAAACAGCAGGAACAATAGCAGGGCTAAGTTTAGGCCTTGCACCGTTGTTCTGGTCTCAGGCCGTCATCACAGAGGTGTACACGCTAAACGCTCTTTTTGTGGCGTTGATACTTCACATCCTGCTAAATGGTATTGCTCATAAACTTACACATACCTGGGTAGACCGTTTGAGTGGCCTCTTATTCGGAGTGGCATTAGGTACCCAAGCAACGGTTGCATTTTTATTACCACCCCTTCTGTTATCAGGAATTAGCAAGAAAGAAAAGGAGCAGGGGAGTATGGGAGCAAAATCATCACGCGCCGCTTTGTTTCCCAGCTCCCTTGCTGCTTTTTTTTCTTCAAAGAGATCGGTTCGAAAGTTTATCTGGATACTGCTAGGCTTGCAAGTGTATCTCATCATCCCAATACGCGCCCGCTCGGGTTCCCCGGTAATATGGGGTGATCCTGTTGATTGGAAAGGGTTCTGGTGGTTGGTTTCGGGACAGTATTACCACTGGCGGGTTTTCTCTCTTCCACTTTCTCACCTTTGGACGCGAATTCAAGACTGGGTAGGGATGTTGGTTGACCAATTCAGTATCTTTGGTATGTTATTGGTTTTATGGGCATTGTTGTTTTATTGGAAACATACTCACTTCCGCAAGTTGCATTGGATTACGGTTTGGATAATCCTGACCTATGTGATCTTCGCGGTTGGCTACAATACTCATGATGCATACGTTCTGCTCATTCCAGTGATAGTGATCCTGTCCATCTGGATGGGTCTGGGTTCGGCGGCGTTACTTGAGGCGCTGGTTCGATGGCAGAACAAAGCAACCTGGATACTGCCTGCTGGTGTAATCCTGTTGGTATTTCCGGTCCTTATCAATGCTTGGAGATTTTTCCTTCTAGTTGATGCAAGCCAGGATATCAGGGCGACAACTTTCGGGCAGGCTGTGATGCAAACGGCCCCCCAGAACGCGATCATCTACACTTTAGACGACGCAGACTCGTTTACTTTATGGTATTACCATTTCGCCTTAGGGGGACGACCTGATATTGCTGTTCTACAAAAAAGACTTTTGCCGGAGGTTTGGTACCGGGAACGCATGCGCGAAATCTATCCAGAGCTGATTATCCCAGAAGAGTCAGGGCAAACGTGGTATCTAACGGTGATGGCTGCCAACCCGAAACTTCAAAATTGTGAAATCACACTTGATAAGCCTGAAGTGGTGGCATGTAGATCGAAGGGAAATTAATGGAGGCTTTTATGGTAAATACATACGACGGAAAACTCTTTTGGGTTCATTTGGCCATAGCTGTTCTTCTGACAGCTTGTGGATCATCCCAGGCAGTGAACCCATCTTCTGAGGCAACGAATTATCCTGTTTCGAACGCAACAGTCATTGCCCCTGACGAGATAATACATGTTTCGGGAGAGGGCAAAGGTATTGCCGAAAAGATTTTCACCTTGACTGAATCGAAACGAGTTCGGGTAAATTGGGATCAGTCCAGTGAAGACCTATTCATCCTTGTCATTTTTCGCAAAAACGCGGGTGAACAGAATCGGGTAACTTTCGAATACATCGTTGGACCCAGTAGTGGCTATGGGGATTTTGATTTCGAACCTGGCGAGTATGCCATTGAGGTCGAAAAGGGTGATGGGCTTTGGGAAGTTTGGCTTCAAGAAATTTCCAGCGCAGGAGAATAGTTCATAAAACAATTTCACGGCGATATTTTAATAGCGTAAAGTATCTTGGATAACTTCAAAGAGGAAAAAATTCTTCTAACTGGTGGGGCCGGGTTTATCGGCTCCCAGGTAGCTCAAGCATACCTCTTGGCTGGTCACAAAGTAATAATCATAGATGATTTCTCCAGGGGAAAAAGAGGGAATTTACCTGAAGGTGTTATCGTCTATCAGGTCGATATTTGTAACCTCGATAAACTGTGTGAGATATTTATTCGTGAGCAACCAACGATTGTCAACCACCACGCCGCGTTGGTCAGTGTCCGAGAATCTTGCCAGCACCCTGAGCTTTATTGGCAAGTCAACCTCCAGGGAACAGTGAACGTCATCGAAGCAGCATCGACGGTAGGAGTGAAAAAACTGATTTACGCATCCAGTGGTGGGGCAATCTATGGTAACGCCAAAGCAATGCCCATTCGTGAAAGCGCTTCTGCAGAACCCATCTCCCCCTATGGGAAAAACAAACTGGCAGCGGAGAAGGTGCTTTTGAGTCGGGATGGGAACATGAAGACGGTTGTCCTGCGTTATGCTAACGTTTATGGTCCGGGCCAGGATGCCCTGAATAACAATGGCGTCATCACCATTTTCTCTAACAATATGCTGCGCGGAAATCAATCATTTATATATGGAGACGGTCGCCAGACAAGAGATTTCATTCATGTGCGGGATGTGGTGAATGCTAACCTGGTTGTCTTGAAACCCAGGGTGAGGGGAATTTTCAATATCGGAACAGGGATCGGGCAACCCTTGATTGATGTTTATTTGTGGATAGCAAGGTTATTGAAAGTCGCTAAGATGCCCATTTTTCTTCCAGGAAACCCTTACGAAGTGAAACATAATGTTTTGAGCGTTCAGCGTGCGAGAGAAAAGTTGGAGTGGCAACCATGTGTCCCTTTCGACAGAGGGCTATGGGAAACGCTCCAGGCTATTGAAACCGATATACATGCTTCAGTTTGAACTACATATTGGATTTCTATCCGTGATATTCAATCTACACTATGGGAATAAAAATGGATAAGATCTCGCAAAGAGTGTCAATTATCCGGTTACTGAAACGGCGAAGAAAGCCCCGACCTGTGGTTGGGGATGAATTCGACAGAACATGTGTGCTATAATAGATATATGCTGGTGAGGAAAGCATACAAGTTTCGGCTCTATCCCAACAACAAACAACGAGCACTTGCGGTGCAGTTTGGTCATGCACGCTTTGTCTACAACCGCTTCCTGCAAGTGCGTCGAGATCGCTACCGGATAGCCAGAGAGGGGTTATCCTATCAGGATACAACCTCTCTGTTGACTGAGATCAAGCGGTGCCCTGATTATGAATGGCTGAGGGACGCAGACAGCCAGGTAATGCAGCAATCGCTCAAGGATCTGGATCGAGCCTTC